>NZ_CP101134.1:1836388-2142452 GCF_024296865.1 Sphingobacterium sp. LZ7M1
ATGGTAATCCACCTAACTGTACAATTGAAATTAAATCGTCCTTAGATTTTCTAAGGACGATTTAATTTAATAAGGCCATGGTAATCCATAGAAGTGCATTTTTGATATCGTTAATATACATTAGGATAAAGTGAGTTTTAACTTTCACGCATTACAACTTGAAATCTTTGTCAAACATAAGACCTTTTATGTGATTTAATGGTAGCATTGGTAATAATTGGGATGAAACTTGCTTTGGACAAAGCCCTAAAAAAACTATTATGAGATAAGGGAAAGGATCAGTGTTTCCCTAATTGTCCAAGTTTTGTTAAAGGATTTCAATCTACTATTTTCCTTGTAATATTTGATGAATAAATTTTATAAATTCATTCTACAGTAATTTCTCAAAAAAAAGCCTTTATGATGAGTTGTTGATGAATCTCATACAAATATGCATTAACTTTCTACTAAAGGGATTCCATGGCACTATGGGAAAGTTTCCTTAACAAAATCAAAAATTCAAGAATCATGTGGTGAAGATAAATTAATTTAGTCCTTAAACCCTTCCAATCAGGTGTTTTTTCGGAAAAAAAAGCCCCAATCGAATGCTGAAATACAATTGAGGCTCTAAACGATAATCATCATGCTAAAAGATGATTATCCAATATACAAAAAAATCCCCAAAACCTTGACGATCTGGGGAGCCTAATTAAACAAAAACATAATTTTCATATGTTTATATCTCTCTGTCAGTAACAAATGTCTTTAATAATGGTTTTAAAAAAGACCAGGAATTATAATTATATAGATTATGAATTAAAAAATCAAATATACCTTAAGACCTTTATCCGTCAATTATTTGGTTTTCCATTAATTTTAATAAAAGGGCTCCTTAGTACAGATTAAAAATTTCCTAGAATTCCAATTGGGAGGACTGCAGCTTGATAAGGTTTTTTGAAATTAGACAGAACCTATTCATCCTACCATTTGTCCAGTAAAAAAAGCAAATTTTATGGAAAAGCTCTTGAAATTGGACATTGAAAAATTCGTGCTGACACACGCTGAATGGATAAGAGATCATAAGTCATTGGAATTGGCCATTAAATATGTTGAAGAAGTCCTAAAGGATAACGATAGCCAATTAAAGAATGTAATAAAGAAACTATAGATAACTTCCGTGACGTTCAAAAATATAATCTTATAACTCAATTTTGGTTTCAGCCAAGTTTTTTTCTGTTATTTATTAATTCCTGGGGAAAATAGAAAACAGAGGTGTATCTAAATTGCCCAGTTAACAGCTAATGTTGGAGTTGGGAACAGTTGGTATCAAATGTTTATTTTTCTAAGGCTTTAAACTAATGAATGTTGCTATTGCCATTATCAAACGCGAAATTGAAAAAATGAATGAAAGGATTAAAATGGAAACAAAAATACAAGCGGGCAAAAGGCCAGAAATTGATAGTGAATAGGAGAACTTCGAAAGCGTTTCCCAAATTTAATAAACTGAACCAAGTCATAAAATATCTTAAAAATTTTAGAGTACGTGAACAACCATCACGCCAATTTCATCCTAAGATTAAGGTATTCGATTAGGGCTCGGATTTCTATTTGGAATGAAGATAAAAAAATATAGAACTATTATAAATAAGGGTTGTTCTTATTTAAAACAATCTAAAAATTTTCATTATGGCAACAACAAAATCAGCAAGTACAGAAACTAAAATTAAAGCAAAAAGTAATGCTGCTAAAGATTTAAAGGATCTATTTGAAGACGGTCTAAAAGATATTTACTGGGCCGAAAAGGAATTGGTAAAGGCGTTACCTAAAATGGAGAAAAATGCAACCTCGCAAAAACTAAAAACTGCCATTTCTTCACATTTGGAAGAAACCAAGGAACATGTTAGTAGGCTTGAAGAAGTATTTAAGTCAATCGGGGTTAAAGCTAAAGCAGAGAAATGTGATGCGATGGCAGGATTGTTAGAAGAAGGAAAAGGCATAATGGAAGAAACTGAGCCTGGTGCTGTCCGTGATGCAGGAATAATTGCCGCTTCGCAGAAGGTTGAGCATTACGAAATCGCTACTTACGGAACATTGGCAGCTTTCGCAAAGGTCCTTCAGCATAAGGATGCGTTAAAACTGCTTTTGGCAACCCTAAAGGAGGAAAAATCCTGTGATGAAAAATTAACCTCTATTGCCGATACCAACTTAAATTCCAAAGCCGAATAAAGAATATAGTATTAGAGTGCTTAACAAAATGCCAATCAAGAAAGATTGGCATTTTTTATTTATCATCCCTGCTTAAAAAATTAGATTCACTAAGAAGTGATTGCTTTTTCCTATTCTTTATATAAACTTTAGTTAATTTCAATAACTGATAAACCTTCTTTCAAATTATCTAATGGTAAAAACATCTCCAGAACCTAAAATTCTCCAAATATGAATTATCACAGGAATATTTGGCTAAAACCATCATTAACCCTACATCCTTTAAGATTCTTTAAAATTGCATTTCAAATTTTTCCATAGATATTATGGAGAATGATAAGGACAACTGTGACTAAAACAAAGACTTCTTGCTAGAAAAGCAAATTGGAGCAATTACTATAGAATTAAATCTAAGGATTTAAATAAAAACCCAATGGATTCACCCTATCCATTGGGAATTATTGAATAAACTCTCTATGATTGACTAGTAAAGTTAATGAAAAGATTCTTCACAAAAAAACCCAATAGCTACTATCCATTAGGCCCGTTAGTTAGAGTTCAAACGCTTTAGGGTCAAATATAGGAACGAGTGAGAAAAGATTGAAATTTCCCAAATGTTTTTTGCATTGATCCGGAAATTCCAGAAATAACATAACCGAATAATCTACTCTACGGGCAATGGAGTAAGTTGGCGAGAAAATGAACTATCGGATTTGTTTCTCTAACCTATGCTATATATGGTTATGATCGAAAAGATTCAAACCGTGGGCTTTTTTTGGTAATCTTTCCTTCTTACCCAGTTTCGATTTGGTTTTTAATATTCTTTCTCTGATCGAGAAATTCAACCCTAAGAATTGTGAAGATATCCGAAGGCGGTTCATTCCCTTGTTCGGGTAAAGATTAAAAGGGGAGGTCCATGCTGATGGTACCATATCAGTGAGGAGTTGGGAGTGTTGATAAAATCCCAATAAACTGATATTTATATAAATAATTTAATTCTGAGCAGAACTGGTCAATATGAACAGATATCTATATTGCAAACGGAATCTTTAGTTCCCTGAATTTTGTTCAGTGGGTTATCCTCGTGGATGGAGAAGATGAAGTCATTTGAAAACCCTGGATGTAAGAAATGTTCGATTGATTGAATTAAGACGTATCTACATTGTGAGGTCAATTGGCAAAAAAAACGCCTCGAGTGGCTGGAAGAGCTTGTTTTTTTATATATTTAGGAACTCCAAAATACTATAGTGGCAACCTCACGGCCAATAAATTTGTTAAGCGTATCCGGAGTAAGTCTACTCCGGATTTTTTTTATCATATCTATAATAGCAGCACTTGTTCTATCTTTATGGAATAATGGAAATCCAATATAAAATAATAGAATTCCTCATGCAAAGTATGAATCAGGGGGAAATCTCAACTGAACTCAAAGGTCAGGGCATCAGACCGAATAGCTTGAGTTTCATTGAAAAGTCCATCAATTCCATGAAGGCGAAGCATAATGCCAGAAGGATGTTCCAATTGGGGGTGATCTTATCCAGGTAAGAACGGTCAAGGAAAAAGCTTGTCCAAACTAGAAAGGTATCCAGCGGAAGTTATGAGGAAGTTTAAGCAATTCAGTTGGGATTGAATTTTAAACGCTTATTTTGAAGCCTCAACTAATTAGGGCAGTAAGTATCATTTTTAACTCCTCCAATTAACTTAAATTGGGTATAAATAACTATGTAATCCCAGTATTTTGCCAAAAAAATTGCTTATTAGTTTATTATTTCATACATTTGTTGCTCATTAATTATTTAACTGCAGAATTCTAAGCCAATATTCTGCAAATTAATCCCCAAAGTTTGATTGAAATAAGTGTTGTTGGTGGTGGAAGTTGGGCTACTGCTTTAGTAAAAATATTAACCGAAAACAAGATCCCAACATATTGGCACCTGCGAAGGAAAGAACAGGTAAACCATGTCAAGGAAAATGGAAACAATCCTAGTTACCTTCCGCAAGTTCAACTCAATCCTATATTTGTTTTTCCCAGTGGAAACCTGCGGCATGTGGTTGCTCAATCAAGGATTATCAATTTTGCCGTTCCAAGTGCCACCCTTAAGCAGGTCTGTTATGACCTAGATTGTTCACTTTTTGAAAACAAGATTGTACTAGCCGCAATGAAAGGTACTGTTGGAGCTAATTGTGAAGTCCCCAGCAGTTTTCTGAGCCAAACTTTGAAATTACCAGAGTCCCATATCGTGACCATTGCGGGACCTTGCCATTCAGAAGAAATTGCAGAAAACAAACAAACTTACCTGACCTTATCCTGCTCAAACCCAGATACGGCTGATAAGTTAGCTGTTTTGTTTAAAAGACCTTATGTTAAAGTGCGCAGCAACATTGATCCAATTGGAGTTGGTTATGGTTCTATCTATAAAAACGTATTAGGTATAGCTAGCGGTATGGCCAAAGGTTTAGGTTATGGCGATAATTTCCTGGCTGTTCTCGTTAGCAATGCTCTTTTCGAAATGCAATGTATCCTAGGGACTGAAAGGGATGCGCAAAGAGAGATCTTGAATTCTTCCTATGCTGGAGATTTGCTGGTGACGGCATACTCGAACAACAGCCGAAATCGTCGTTTTGGAGAATTTGTTGCCCAAGGGCATTCGGCAGAAGGAGCAATGGATAAATTAGGGATGGTAGCTGAGGGCTACTGGGCAACTAAAGGGCTTTTTTGCTATGCGAAAGAACAGGGATTGGGTTTACCCATCCTTGAATCTATTTATGAAATATTATACGGAAACCATTCCGTAAGATCAAAATTTAAGGAATTGGAAGGGAAATTAAAATGATGCTATTAGCGACTGACTTGGATGGAACATTTTTAGGGGGGTCAATGGAAGATCGCCTAAAACTCTATCAGATTATCAAGGGAAATAGGGATATTCAATTGGTCTTCGTTACGGGGCGAGGATTGGAATCTGTTATCCCTTTGTTGAACGATCCAACGATCCCAACACCACATTTTATAATTGCCGATGTGGGGGCTACTATTTGCGAGGGTGCTACACTCACTACGATAGACTCCATTCAACATGAAATCGAAAGTAATTGGCCTTCGGTATATGAACTTCAGGGGGATTTTTCAGAGATTCCCGGTTTGGTATATCAAAGAGTCCCCCAGCAGCGACGCTGCTCATATTATTACGATGCAAGTACGGATTTAGTTAAGGTTCGCGCTATTGCTGAAGGGAGAAATTGTGATGTGGTCACATCCTTGGGAAAATATTTGGATATTCTTCCTAAAGGCGTCAATAAAGGGAGTTCACTGAAAAAATTGGTGGCTCATTTGGGTGTGCCAGAAAACAAGGTTTTGGTTGCGGGTGATACATTGAACGACCTCTCCATGTTCCATACTGGATTTTTAGGTGTTGCTGTTGGGGAGTCTGAAACCGCACTTCTTGATGCTACTGAAGATCTGTTGAATGTATATCAGGCACGTCTTCCGGGAGCTGGGGGGATTCTTGAATGTATGGAAAAAATCGAATCTTTTGCCCCCTTCGTTGATAATTTCATTGAAGAACCCCTGCTTCGGCAATCTTCCAAAGATCGCCAGTTGGTAATGGTTTACCATCGACTGCCTTTCGAAAGGATCATGGTTGAAGGGAGCATGAAAAATGTTCCGCCGCAAAGCCCCAATGGAATAATTCCTTCTTTATTAGGACTCTTTGAAAAGGGAAGACCCGGCATTTGGATTGGTGAGGAAGTGGATCTTGGGGAAGGAAATCAGGATGTAAGGCAAAAGGTTGATATCGATAAATACCCTAACCTTGATGTCTCAGCTATCTCACTTTCCCAGAAAGACATTGATAAATTCTATAGGGTGTTTTCCAAGGAAGCATTTTGGCCAACAATTTTTTCTTTTGTCGATAAGGCTAAATTTAATCACCTGGACTGGGCTCATTATTTAAAAATAAATAAGCTTTTCGCCCAGCGGATAGCGAAAGAAGCCGAACCTGAAGCATTGGTATGGATTCACGAGTATAATCTTTGGATGGTCCCTTCATTCCTAAAAATGATGCGTCCAGATCTTAAAATTGGTTTTTTTCACCACACTGCTTTCCCCGCAGCAGATATTTTCAATACGATTCCATGGCGAAGGGAGATCATTGGGAGCTTGTTAATGTGTGATTTTATCAGTTTCCATATCCCCAGGTATGTGGAGAATTTTATTGATGTCCTGCGCAGTCACACTCCTTTTAAGCGGATGAGATCGGTGAATGTTTCCAAGCAGTTTCTTACCTATAGTATGGCGTTGGGTGTTGAAGAGATGACCAAAATAATCTCTGTTGATGGACGAACTATTCGATTAGGTGCACAACCGGTTGGAGTTAATTATGAGTTGATTGAGAGCTTGATAACTAAGGAAGGGATTGCGCAGCGGATCGAAAAATACAGAGCGGAGGCAGAAAATAAAGATATGAAACGAATTGTGTCAATTGAGCGGATGGATTATGTGAAGGGACCTTTGGAAAAGATATTGGCATTCGGGGAGTTTCTGAAGGAATATCCCGAAATTCGGGGAAAGGTCGAACTGATAAACGTCTGTACCCCACCATCGAAAGGCATGCGCATCTATGACAAGATCAGGGATCAGGTCAATCAGGCTGTGGGAGAAATCAATGGTAGGTACGCTACTCTGGACTGGACTCCAATTCAATATTTCTTCCAAGCGCTTCCATTCGAAGAAGTCCTTGTCCAATATGCTCTGGCAGATGTGGCTTGGATAACACCTTTGCGAGATGGTCTAAACCTTGTTTCCAAGGAATTTGTCGCAACGCAGGGGATCTTGAACCAATCGGGAGTTCTGGTACTTTCTGAATTTGCTGGTGCGTCTGTCGAACTCCCATATTGTGTCCCAACAAATCCCTATGATCGCCGAAGCATGATCGAGTCCTTACACCAAGCCCTTACCATGCCGGAAGAGGAAGCCCTTTTGCGGATCAAGAGGTCCTTACAACAAATTAAACATTATGATGTTCATTACTGGGGAGAGGATTTTGTCAGGGAACTTGAAACGAGCAATTACACTAACCAAGTAAAGGATCAAAACAAAAGAATGTAGATCAATTTGAAAATGTAATAAGGGAAATCGAGCAATTAATGATGGTGCAATTGCGAATGCTCCTATTGTTAACTTTTCATTGGTGTCAGAAGAATAGGTACTGTTTTTTGAAAAATGGTTGATTTGCATGTTTCAAAACCTTGTCAAAATACCAATGGTGTGATCTAGAAAAAAAACAGATAATATTGCCTGAAAAGGCATAAATTTAATTTGATTAAAAAATAGAACCAGTCTATGTCAAAAACGAAAAATTTCAGATCATCCCTCAGCATGGGAGTCACCATTCCAAGCTTGATATTTATTGTAGGGGTATGTTTGGCATCAGCTATTTTCCCTGAGGCAGTGAACAAGATCCTAAATGATATTAAGGCCTTTATTTTTGTAAACCTGAATTGGGTATACGTCTGGTCGGTAACCATTTTTGTACTTTTCCTTTTATTTTTGATGGTCAGTAAATTTGGCGACATCAAACTGGGCAGGAACGACAGCTCTCCGGATTATTCATTTTTTTCATGGATATCTATGCTCTTTGCTGCAGGCATGGGAATAGGCTTGATGTATTTTAGTGTTTCAGAACCCATGCAACATTATACCAATGAGATTTTTGCCAAGAAGAGTTATGTCAATGCGGCTAAAAATGCCCAACTTTATACATTTTTCCATTGGGGTATCCACGCCTGGGCAATATATGGGCTTGTCGGTCTAGCACTGTCCTATTTTGCCTATAGGTATAAACTCCCCCTATCGCTAAGAAGTTGTCTGTATCCATTATTGAAGGATAGGATCCAGGGTAATTGGGGCAATGCAATCGATGTTTTTGCCCTATGCAGTACTTTCTTTGGCATAACGACAACCCTAGGCTTTGGGGTGGTCCAGGTAAATTCAGGATTGGAGATCCTTGGTATCGTTCCTAGTACCGATTTCATCTACCAGGTTTTCATTGTCGTTATCCTGGTATCGATTTCAGTTTTTTCAGCTACTACAGGAGTTGATAAAGGGGTAAGGATCTTGAGTAACATCAATATAGGGGTGGTTATTTTGCTGATGGTTTTCGTGCTCTTTCTTGGTCCGACCGTCTATCTGATAGGGAGCTTCACGGAAGGGATTGGAAATTACATCAATAATTTCTTCAGCCTAACGTTCAATACCCATGTTTATGAAGAAGAATCCTTGCCATGGTTCTACAATTGGACAATCCTGTACTGGGCTTGGTGGATCTCATGGTCCCCTTTTGTCGGCCTATTCATCGCCAAGATATCAAAAGGAAGAACCATTCGCGAATTTATCGCTGCGGTGCTTATCCTTCCTTCTATCTTCAATTTTATGTGGATGTCAGTGTTCGGCAATAGTGCCATATGGCTGGACAGCCATGTTGCGGAAGGTGCATTGAGCGCACTGGCAACTGATCCAGATTCCCTTATGTTCAGGTTTTTGGAATACCTGCCATTAACCAAATTGATCAGCTTTATGGTGATAGGGATCATCATGATTTTTTTTGTAACCTCGGCAGATTCAGGAATGTTCGTGATGAACAGCATCGCAACCAAGAATGCAAAGATTTCCCCTAAATGGCAGATTGCAGGATGGGGCGGGCTGTTGGCCGTTTTGGCACTATTTTTATTGAATGCCGGAGGGTTGGAGGCACTGCAGAGCATGACCCTGATCACAGCACTTCCCTTTTCGTTAATCATACTGATGATGATAGTTTGCCTTGTTAAGGCCCTATCGATCGATAAGAAGTATTACGAACAAGAGTTCTCGGTATCGACTGTTCCGTGGTCGGGGAAATTCTGGAAAGAACGGCTAAAACAAATCGTAAATGCTGACGCCCGGAGCGATGTAGATGAATTTATCAACCAAATAGCTGCTGAAGCTATCCATGAGCTACAGCAAGAATTCATGAAGAATGGTGTCGAAGCTAAGGTTACCCAGGGTTCAGAACCAAAGTTCGTAGAGATCGAGATTCAGTATGACCTTGTCAACAATTTCCTCTACGGCATCAGGCGTGAATCCAGGGAAGTCCCTGAATATTTCCAGAGTGAAGAAAACCTTACGGATAGTGGGGAAGGGGAGGCCTACTTTCCTTTGGCATATTTTGGGGACGCCCGGCAGGGATATGATGTGAGATTTTTCACAAGGGAAGAACTGATCGCTGATATCCTTAAGCATTATGAAAGATTTGTGGCCATAATCTCTGAGGGAAAAAATGAAATGTTCATCAGCAGCAATGCCAATAGAAGGATCAGGTAGGAATTTCCTTTTCTTTGACCGGAAAAGGCAAACTTTTCCCAATTATCCTTGGGAGAGTTGATTATTTGACTTAGATATTTCTGTTTTCAATCGAACAGCTAGTTTTTCAATCTGCAATTTGATCATGTTTTCGGTTGCTTCTCTGACAATGTAGAGTCTTTGAACATAGATCTGCGAGGCATAAATTCCGCAAAGTACATAAACATCAGTTCCTATTGGCCAGCTCTCTTCAGCATGGAGTCTAGTATCTACTTTAGTTAGGCTGATGTCATAATAGTCAAAAATACCATCCAGCATTGACTTTAGGCAAACTAAGATAAATTGATTTCTCATCATAAACTGAATTGGTTCACTGGGCATTTTAAAAAACAAACCCAAAGCTAAAGCACTGGGCCTGATTGAAAAATGATCTTGATCAGGATAATTGATGAAATTTTACATCAAATTTCTATAATTAACAAGGGTGCCAGTAATTATTCTATTAGATGTACAATTATATCCTGTCACTAATACCACAAAATATTTTAATCGAAAAAATACGTTAGGAATGCTCTCAAATAATTTTCCATGATGTAGTTACCCTTTGCGTTTGACGATAGAATCTATTTTACTCTTGAAATTTTCAAGAAATCCAATTCTATGGAAAAAATGTATCCCTCGAGCATCTGTCATTAGTGGCAGGATATCGATTTAAGAAATCTAGGAATATTATTAAATCTTGAACCAAATCAAGTAGTGTTAATGAAGAGAGCCTAACTGATAAGGTTAGGCTCCCAGATTCTAAACTGTTATCTATGCTTCCTTATCCAAATCGTTTAACCATGATCTTACCTCTTCACGGGTCTTGCCCGTTTTTTCCTGCAGCCTTCCATAGAGTTCATCTTCTTTTCCTTCAACATAAAGAAGATCGTCATCCGTTAAATCTGCATACTTCTGTTTAACCTTACCTTTGAGGATGTTCCATTTTCCTTTTAAATCTAAAGAATCCATATATATTTAATTTAGTATAAACTAAATAACACATCCAATTAAATAAGGTTTTCGAAAATATTAAATTAGATAAAAAATAATGTTTATTCCACTTTGGATTACGAATAATAATAATTTTTTCAGTTTACGTTTATTCCATTTTGAAAGATGAGGGCCCTTATCATAATTTTTATAAGCACTGCAAAATCAAGAATATTATTTAAGGACAAAAAACGACGCCTGATTCGGTAACAGTGCCCAATTTTAAGGTGCAAAGCCGTATTTGGATGTGAAAGGCGAAGAGGTTTGATTGGGATGGGATTAATTAAGTTTGGTGAACAAGGATATGCAATATTGTTATTATCAAATTTAAAATCAAAATTTAAAAAAGTATAAAAAAATACTATTGTAAATAAAAATTAGTATAATTGTATAACAAAACAAAAATGAAGTACGATATTTTAAAAAGTGTTATCGATCTAGTTGAAGAATTTGAGATAGAAAATTCGTTAGAAAACATATATCCTGATGATATCGAAGGTTTTAAAAGATGGATAAACGTCAAATATAACAGCCAGGAGATGGAGACCGAGCCTTATTGGGAAGGAAAAGAAAGTGGGCGCAGTGCAGAAAGTGTAATTAGTACCTTAATTGTCCATATGAACAGATATGCTAAAAGTTATTCCAAATCAGCCATATACGGTTCTGATTTCTCTTCGCAGGAAGACTTTATTTACCTGATTAACCTAAAGGCATTTGGTGAAATGACCAAAATGGATTTGATAAAAAAGAACGTTCACGAGAAACCTGCTGGAATGCAAATTATCAATCGTCTGATTTCTCAAGGTTGGGTCAATCAAACTGATTCTGAAATTGACAAAAGAAGTAAAGTTTTAAAAATCAGCTTCAAAGGATTGAATGTTTTAGAAAACCAAATGGACAGAATCAGGAAAGCGACCGAAATAGTTACAGGAGACTTAAACCATCCCGAAAAAATGGAGCTGATCAAATTGCTCAATAAACTCAATAAGTTCCATCAACGGATATATTACAAGAATATTGAAACAGAATATTTATTGAATGAAGCTTTAAAGGATAAAAGGCGATGAAGAAGAAAATAGCCATTATAGGGTCAGGATTCTCGGGACTATCTGCAAGTGCCTACCTGGCAAAGGCAGGTAATGATGTTCACGTGTTTGAAAAACATGATCGGCCGGGAGGTAGAGCGCGGCAGTTTTCAACCAATGATGGATATGTTTTCGATATGGGTCCCAGCTGGTACTGGATGCCGGATATTATGGATAGTTTTTTTGCTGATTTCGGTTGTCAAACTTCTGATTTCTTTGAGTTGATATCGTTAAACCCACAGTTTGAAGTGGTTTTTTCAGAAGGAAAAATTAGTATTCCCGAATGTCTGGAAGAGCTTAAAGTCCTGTTTGAAGGAATCGAAAAAGGAGCTGGAATGCAAGTGGATAAATTCATGCAAGCGGCAAAGTTTAAGTATGAAGTAGGAATGCAGGATTTTATTAATAAACCTTGTCACAATTGGAGTGAATTCCTCTCTCTCAAGATAGTCAAAAGTGCGATTAAATTGGATTTGTTGACGGGTTTCAGGCCTTACGTTGCTAAATATTTTAAAAGTGAAAAGCTAAGGACCTTGATGGAATTTCCCGTAATTTTCCTGGGTGCTTCTCCAAAGGATATCCCTGCATTGTATAGTTTGATGAATTACGGTGGTTATGCTTTGGGGACCTATTATCCGATGGGCGGGTTTTATCAATTGGTTTTGGCGATGAAAAAAGTAGCCGAAAGTCAAGGTGCTAATTTCCATTTCAACAAAACCGTTGAAAGTATAAACACATGTAGCGGAAAGGTTACCTCGTTAACCATAAATGGCAAGATCCATGAATTTGATGCTGTCATTGCTTCTTCGGATTATCATCATACAGAAACCCTATTAAGTAAAGAGAACAGAAATTATTCAGAAGAATTCTGGCAAAACAGAACCTTTGCACCCTCCAGTCTGATTTATTATTTAGGGATCGATCAAAGCATTCCCAACCTCGAACATCATACGCTTTTTTTTGAGAATGATCTTGATGAACATGTCGATTCTATATATGAAGAAAAAAAATGGCCACAGAGGCCTCTCTTTTATTCCTGTTGCCCTTCCAAAACAGACAGTACTTTAGCTCCCCCGGGCAAAGAGAACTTATTCCTTCTAATGCCGTTGGCAATCGGGATTGACGATGCAGAAACTACACGTGAACTATATTTGAACAACATGCTTTCAAGGATAGAAAGGCATACAGGGATACAAGATCTACGGTCAAAGATCGAATACAAAAGAAGCTACTGTGTCAGCGATTTTATTTCGGATTATAATGCCTATGGTGGGAATGCCTATGGATTGGCTAATACGCTAGGTCAGACTGCAGTCCTAAAGCCCAAAATAAGAAACAAAAGATTGAAAAATTTATTCTACACAGGTCAATTGACGGTTCCCGGACCTGGGATCCCTCCATCCATAATTTCAGGTAGAATTGTTGCAAACGAAATAATCAAACTAAAAAAATAAAACCATGAAACAGCTGTTTGACGAACTTTCATACTCGGTTAGCAAGATAACAACCCAGAAATATAGCACTAGTTTTTCCTTGGGAATCCTGTCGCTGAAACCCTCAATTCGATCTGCAATATATGCCATATATGGGTACGTGAGATTAGCCGATGAAATCGTGGATAGTTTTCATGGATATGATAAAGAGAAGCTCTTGAGCCGGTTAAAAACAGAAACCTATGTTGCACTTCACGAGGGGATATCCCTTAATCCAATCCTTCAATCCTTTCAAGAAACGGTAAATCTTTTTAAAATAGACATAATACTAATTGAAAAGTTTTTGCATAGTATGGAAATGGATCTGCGGAAAATAGACTACAATTCAGCGCTATATGAAGAATATATTTTTGGTTCCGCGGAAGTAGTCGGGTTGATGTGCCTGCAAGTTTTTACGGATGGCGACGCCGAAAGGTATAAAGAACTGGAACCTTATGCAATGAAATTAGGCTCCGCTTTTCAAAAAGTTAATTTTTTAAGGGATTTGAGGGATGATTATCAGGTTTTGGGAAGGACCTATTTTCCAGATATCGATATGCGCATATTTGATAATTGCGTGAAATGTCGGATTGAAAAGGAAATAGAAGAAGAGTTTAGAATTGCTTTTGTTGGAATTAAGAAACTGCCCAGCTCCGCTAGGTTCGGTGTATATTTAGCTTATAGGTACTATTTGTCATTGTTCCAAAAAATAAAAAGAAGATCCTCCAAAGAGATATTGAATAATAGGATTCGGGTTCCCAATGCCGAAAAGGCATACGTGGCGTTCAAAAGTTATGTACGATATAAAACGGCTTTTTTATGATGAATATAACTGGTTTGCTCATTAGTTCAGTATTCTTTTTAAGGATTTTTAGTCCAATTGCTGTAGAAGATGTGAGGTCTAATTACAGCAAGTTGGTATCAAACCGGGCATTGTGCGAAAGAATGATTGGAGAATTGATGGAATCTAAAAACAATTCGGCTACTCATCTGGGATATTTAGGTGGATTGCAAACTATTTGGGCCAATCATGTTTTTAGTCCGATTAGCAAACTCAAAACATTCAGAGAAGGAAAGAAAAACATCGAGAAAGCGATCAAAAAAGAACCTGAGAATGTTGAATTGAGGTTTATCAGGCTTTCTGTCCAAAAAAATGCTCCATCCTTTTTAGGGTACAAATCAAACATAAATGAGGATTCCGCTTTTATTAAGGAAAACAGTCTCCAAATTAGGTCGGAGATTCTTCTTAAGATGATAGGGACACTTTTAAAAGATTAATTTATGAGAAATCGGCTATACAGAGAGCAACAATTGAATTGTGACGTCGAAGAAGCCTGGCGTTTTTTCTCTTCTCCCAAGAACCTTTCCAAGATTACGCCTAAAGGTATTGGTTTTACAGTGCTGTCGGAATATGTCGCTGAGGAGATTGCTGAGGGTACGATCATCGATTATATCGTTTCTCCGTTACTTACAATCCCTTTGAAGTGGAGGACAAGAATCACCCATGTTGAACACAATAAATGTTTTATTGATTTACAGGAGAAAGGACCTTATAAGTACTGGAGGCATCTTCATGAATTCTTCCCCAATAAAGATGGGGTCTTGATGAAGGATACGGTAGATTACGAACTGCCTTTCGGCCTGGTAGGACAGATTGCACATTTGCTGTTAGTGAAAAGGAAATTGACGGATATTTTCGATTTCCGGCGCGACACCATAGAAAAACTCTTTAACCCAATTAACAACTGATATGGCTTTTTTAATCGTAATGATCACATTTACATTGATGGAAGGGGCAACCTGGATTATCCACAAATATGTCATGCACGGTTTCCTTTGGTTCCTGCACAGAGACCATCACGACCACAGCAGTGAGGGCGCTTTTGAAAAGAACGACTACTTTTTCGTAATATTTTCCATACCAACGATTGCTTTGATGTATTTCGGGTCGGTAGAAAATTTCAATTACCTGTTCCATATCGGTTTAGGCATTTTGCTGTACGGAATGGCTTATTTTTTTGTGCACGATATTTTTATCCATCAAAGGGTAAAATTTCTGTCCCAGACCCAAAATCCCTATTTTTTGGCACTCCGCAGGGCACACAAGCAACATCACAGGCATATCGGGAAAGAAGACGGTGAATGTTTTGGATTTCTTTTCGTTCCATTCAAATATTTTAAAATGTACTTTAACTCTGGAAAAAAATGATGGCTTATACCTATTCCGCAATATTGTTCTTTACGGTCATCATATGTTTCATTGCCTCATACGATAAACGAATTTATTTTAATCGTCATTTTGGGGAGTTTTTAAAATCTGCAATTATTGTTGCCATTCCTTTCATCGCTTGGGATATATGGTTTACGGCAAAAGGTGTTTGGTGGTTCAATACCGATTATACGCTCGGAATAGTACTGGCTGGGTTACCGATCGAGGAATGGCTTTTTTTTATCTGTATTCCGTTTTCATGTATATTTACCTATTTCTGTTTCGAGAAGTTCTTTAGGTTGGGATGGCTATCTGGGTTTAATAACCTGATTGTTTTTATCAGTGTGGTAATCTGTTCGGTTATGGCATTGTTGCATTATGATAAAATATACACACTTATCACGGCAATCGCTACCCTAACAACCTTAATCTACCTGCATTTTATTGTTCGGGCAGAATGGATTGGAAAAGCATCGCTAGTATTTACGGTTTTGATGTTGGGTTTCCTTCCAGTAAACGGCGTACTGACAGGAACCGGATTGGAATCGCCCATAGTGAACTACAACCCCCGGGACTTTCTTGGGGTACGCATATTAACTATACCAATTGAGGATGCCGTCTATGGATATACGCAATTCCTTTTGGTTCTCTATTTTTTTAAATTATTTAAAAAAAGAAATGATGGTCATAAAAAATAGGATTTTGGTAATCGCATTTTCTGTGGTTCTGTTTACGTTTCTAAATTCGTGTTCATCCATTCCCAAAGGTGCTGAAGCGGTAAAAAACTTTGAAATGGGTCGATACCTGGGAACTTGGTATGAAATTGCCCGGTTTGATTTCAGTTTTGAAAAGGATCTGGACAATGTTTCCGCTCAATACAGCTTGAACGATGATGGCTCTGTTAAGGTATTGAACAGCGGTTACAACTACAAGAAGGGGAAATGGAAAAAAGCCATTGGTTTAGCAAAATTTAGCGATAATATGCATATTGCTGAATTAAAAGTAAGTTTCTTCGGCCCTTTTTATTCGGGATACAACGTCATTGCATTGGACGAAAATTATCGATATGCGCTGGTTGCTGGAAAAAGTCTGAAATATTTATGGATTTTATCAAGGACAAAAGATATACCCGATGGGATTAAAAAAAGCTTTCTAGACAGTGCGCAAAGGATTGGTTATGACACCTCTAAACTGATTTGGGTAAAGCACGATAGGACCGATAACCCATTCCTAAATGAGAAATAAATTTTATAGGGATGGCTATATTTCTGTAGGTCTAAATCTTTTGAACCTTAAGGACTTCATTTTTTAAAAAAAATGTTTCAATTGCAAAAATTATATAAAAATAATAGTTCTTGTACAAAGATCTAAAGTTTAATCATTTTCAAGTAATTAATAGTTACCATGATTTTTAGTTGTTCCTAAATAAGTCTATCAAAAATTTAAACGTCAAATTTGTCCAGTAAATAGCTTCATCGCTATTTGTTATTGGGATATTGGAATCTAATATTGATTTAAATCGGTCCCAATCCTTTGGGGCAATATCTGATGTCTCGTTAAAATAATGATCGGTTGAAACGAAATCAAGTTTGTTAAGGATTTTAGCAATATATGGTCTTCCCAATGATGATCCTTGGAGAACATAATGCCTGTTGTTCAGAATGTAGATTCGTGAGGATTTTCATTTCCTTCAACTCAGGTAAATCTAATTTTAAGGCGACAAAATCATTCTCAATTTGTTTTAAGCCTAAGAAGAAAGGATAGTGCTCCGTAAATTGTTGTACATGTGAATTCGTAAAGTGATGTATCTCTTTGTTAAACACATAGAACTTTTTTTATAGATCCGTGTAATCTTTTTCAGAATTCATATTTCGGATATAATTAATAACCAATGCTTCGGAAATTTGATGGAATTTTTTAGTTTCTTGCTTTAAATAATCGGTGATTTTCATTAAATAAATTTAATAATATATGACTTGTCTTTAATCAAAATAAGGTTGGAATTCAATAGTTATTTGGGAGGGAACATCAGTTTTACACAAGTTCCGGTTCCAATTTTACTTTTAATGGTGATATCAATTCCCAATTTATCAGCTATTCTTTTTACAATGGACATTCCAATTCCTGAGCCTTCATAGCCTGAAGAGTTAGACATGCGCTTAAACATTTCATAAATAGATGTTAGTTCTTCTTCTTCAATACCTATTCCATTGTCTGAAACAGTATAGATTATGCCATTATCGGTAGTAAAAGAATCTACAGTGACCAATGAAGAATCCACTTTCGATGAATATTTTATAGCATTGCCAATAATGTTCAAAAACAATTGATAAAGCAAAGTTTTCTCACCGAGTACAGGGTGTAAGTTATTAACGACCACATGAACATTATTGGACCCGAATCTATTTTTGCTCATATTGATAATTTCATACACAAAGTTTTCAGGTTCTACCACTTCTTTTTCAAAATTAAATGAGCTTGCTTTTGAGAATTGATGGATCTTATCAAGCATATTCATAATGATGTGTACGGAATCCAGAATATTTGAGGTCATTTTCTTTAAGAGCTGAGGATTGACATCCTGCCGATATTGAAGAAATTCAGTTGAAACTTTTATTGCAGAAAGAGGATTCTTTAAATCATGGCTAATGGTATAGGCATAGGTATCCAGTGCATTGTTCATTTCAATCAGCTGGGTATTCAGCGAATCAATTTCAGCGGCTTTATTTAACATCGAGTCTCTTAGGATTTCTCTGATACGTAAGATAAAATGAAGGTGTTTGGAACTCCATTTTCTGGAGGTTCCGTTCACTTGTTCGCGCCAAACATTGAAAGAGGAACGCGGTGAAGGTTTGAGGGTTCCCGTCAGCATATCCTCTTCATAAAATTTTTCAGGTTTTCCTGCCCATTCTCTATTTAACAGGATTTCTTTTCTAAACCAAATGATAAAGAAGTCTTTTTTATGGTCAATATTGGCAAAAGTTAGACCGGCAATTGTTTTTCCAAAGGCTTCATATATTTGATTCTGAGAATCTAGAGCGTGAGTTGTAAAGATGTGATCTTGGGCTAATTCTTTTAGTTGGGGGACTTGAGATCTCAACGTTTCCTTTTCCGGATGTAAACCTTCCAGGAAAACAGAGTCTTCAAATCCAATGGCGATTCCATCCGCTTCCAAGATATGTATAAGGGTTTTTGAGAATTCCCTTAATTCAGGGAAAATATTGGTCTTTAGTAAAACCTTTTCTTTCAGCTGAAGTTCAAGTTCCTGAACTTCTTTCAGATAAATAATTCTTTCTCTATCTTCCGACTGTTGAAATTTATTCGCTGCAAAATTAGTGGCCATTAAAGAGAAATTGCGAATACTAAGATCAATATGTTTGGGTGTTTCATGTTGGCAACATACAAGTCCCCAAAGTTCTCCCTTGATTATTATGGAAAAACTAATGCTGGATCGAAACCCCGCATTTTTTAGATATTGTAAATGCACAGGCGACAATCTCCTGATAGAAATATTTCGAAGGTCGATATCCCTATTATCAAGAGAACTGATCACTGACCCCTCTTCCTCCGTATCGACTATAAATCTGCAGTGTTTTGTTTTATAAAGTTCCCGTGCCTGTCTTGGAATATCAAATTCTGGATAATTCAACCCCAAATAAGAATGTAATTCTGGTCTATTTAAAGTTTCAGCGATGACGATTCCACTACTATCTTCATTGAATTGATAGACCATCACCCTATCTACCATTAGATTTTGTGAAAGTACTTCTGTTAAACCATCCCAGATGTCCTGCCCTTCATTTTGCAAGGCTATCAATTTATTGTTGATAATATTGCTAATGTTATTATTTTGAATGGTTGAGATCTCAAATTCCAAGTTTATAGCATCCAAGGAATTTGAGATGCTTAAATAGAATGGATTACCATCAATCGCTATTAAATTTGTGCATCTTTTGTGATCAGGGCGATTTTCAATTTCTTTAATGGTTTTGAGTATGAAATCCTTCTCTGCAATATTTAAAACAAATGCATCGGAT
This sequence comes from Sphingobacterium sp. LZ7M1, assembly GCF_024296865.1. Taxonomy (GTDB): domain Bacteria; phylum Bacteroidota; class Bacteroidia; order Sphingobacteriales; family Sphingobacteriaceae; genus Sphingobacterium. Next base: position 1,855,741 of record NZ_CP101134.1, read on the forward strand.
AGGGATTTGCCTATAAGATCCTTTGAAGATATTTTTGGCAGGTACTTTTGGATATTTTCGCTAACTGCTTCAATATTTAAGGATTGATTAACAATTATTACAAATCCTAAATCTTGAATCTTACCTAGAAATTGGATCTTTTCATCCTCACAATTTATCTTTTCCATTTATGTTAATCTATTAGTTTGTAGAAATTCTTAAAAAGCAAATTAAGAAAATCAGTTCCTAACAAAGTAAGCAGAAAAATTTTAAAAATATGTTAAAACATATTGACAAATAATATAATATCAATCCCTGATCTTTCCTTTAACGTTTATGATATACGAAACGTGGTTTTATGGAGTGTATATATTTCTCAAATTAAAAAATATTATTGGTTTTAAGACGGGCAATTAATTTAATTTTTGCCCTAATAATTCTTATTGCCTTCGTTTGTGGGATTTCAGGAAAAAATAGTTGTTTCCATATTTTGTTATCAAATCTTATGTTAGGAATGGAACTAAAATTGAAAATATCATTTTCTAGCATTAATAAAACCGGTTTAGAAACTGCATTATTTATTTAAAATGGATATGTTGTGGGTACCATTTCAAAAATTTGTTATTCTCGTTAATCGGAAGGGAGAAGATGAAGATTAGTGAAATTTACTGGATGCGGTGCTAATAGGGAATAAAAGATTAATATTGAAAGCCAGAAAAATTGTCTTTCCTGGCTTTTTGGTTATTTAGAGTTTTAATTCTCCTTCTTCACCAATACCTTCCTTACTTCCTGTAATCGCATTTTTCAACATACCAAATAAAGTTGCGATTTTATTGGAGCCAGAATCCCAATAGTGCGCTTCATCGGGTGTAACCTTAATTAATCTAATATTTGGATCTTCCTTTCCTTTTTCAAACCAGCCTTGCATCATCTTATTCCAATATCTGTCAATTCTTGCTTGATCTCTACTTAGTGTTGCAGTGCCATTAATACTTAAAAAGCTATAATTTTTAGGATCGGCATAAAACACTGAAATTTTATCATTCTTTTCTAAATTTTTATGCGTTTCACTTTCTGCAGAACAGATATACCATATATTTCCATCTTCATCCACTTCTTGTCTGCTCATAGGGACACCATGAGGATAGGGTGAATTTGGAGTAAATGTACAAATTGTACCGATGTCAATTTGATCAACAATTGATTTTAATTTTTTATGAGCTTCTTGATCTCTAATAATTTTCTCTGCCATAGTATGTTCTTTTGGGTTCAACACTTAATAGTTCACAATTGTTTAGATAAAAATTACCAGAACTTTTATTCAATTTTTTGTTAATGATTTTAAGCATTCTTCATGCTATTTAAAATAACAGGCTGCCTTTGACCTTGGAAGAGTAGTTACAGAAATTGATTTCTCTGATGATCCGCTCTTGCAAGGAAGGAATTTTTCATATATAGATCCTCAGAACTATAGACTGGGTGGTCCAAATTTCCATGAATTGCCCATCAATAGGCCGATAAATGGCACACACAACAATCAAAAGGATGTGTTTGCAAGAATGGATATCTTAAAGGGTAATACAAATTATTTTCCAAATAGCCAAGGAAATGGATGTCCATACCAAGCTATGCTTAAAGGGGAAAAAGCTTACCAAACAGGAAAACGACAGGTTGATGGTAAAGAAAGTAAGAGCAAAGTCGAGTTCATTTGCAGAACACTTTACTCAAGCTAGATTATTTTTTAATTATTTAAGTCCTGAGGAGCAAAACCATGTTATCAATGCTTTTAGTTTTGAGCTCTCGACAGTAAATAATGAAGATATCAGAAAGCGTGAATTGGCCAATTTAAATCATGTTCATCCAACATTGGCAAAAGCTATTGGGAAAAACTTAGGATTGACACCATAGAATCCCTTGATCCGCTTACTTTACAATTTGCAAGGCAAAATCACCCAAATTATCCATTAAAGCTTAATAAACCTGAGATTGAAAAGTCTGAATTCTTAAGTATGAAGATTAAAGGTGAAGAGGGTAATATCCGTAGCCGGAAAATTGTATTTTAGTTGATGATAGTGTAAGTAAAGTATCGGTAGATTAAATGAAAAAATGACTTGAGAAAGATGGAGCTATTGCTGTGCTGATTTCTTCGCATGTTGGAAATTTGAAATATAAGGAAGGGGGGGGAAGAACCCATACAGCATAGTTATTTAACCGATGTATCAGTTTGTTTTGATGGTTTTTATACACCTAATGGCGACTCTGTATCCAAGTTCGCTCAAAATCCAGATTATCTTCAATTTATTAATAAAGGTTACCGTCACAGTAAAGTAATTGCATTTGCCAAAGGAACAGAGCAATTAGCAGCAAAATCTTTGATAGAAAAAGATCAAGGTGTAATATTTGAGTCAGATCCAAATTGGACAGATGCATTTGTTAATGCACTCAAAAAACATAGGGTATGGGAAAGAGAAAACCCTAGAAAAGTCCCTTCATAATAGATTACAATTATCTTTCCGCCATCTTAAAATCCGTTGAACTCTCAAAGCTTCTCCAGATTTGTGTCTGTTACTCAATATAATTACTTTAAAAGAAATTTCGAAAACCAATTCTGATTTTAAGGTTTGCAAAGATTCAATTTGTTTTTTTCTGGGCAATTGTTCTAACATCTCACTGATTTCCGTAATAGTAACATTACTGGTATCGGAATAAACTATTTTCAATAGTTGCCAATTCTTTATCAACTAAAACAACAAAACAATAGAAGGTAAATTGACCATTGCATCTCCCGGAACTAGATAGGTCATAAATCTAAATATGGATGATTTGTTACTTTTTTTCTACAGTTAACTAAGTTCTGATTTTAAATTATCCCTGTTGAAAGTAAAATTATTTTCTTGTAAATAATAATGTATAGTTTGTTCATTTGCTACCCAGAGAACATGAATATCTTGAAATTGAACAAAAATTTAAATTACCTTTAATTAACGCTAATAAAATTAGTAATTTTGTTTCAACTTACTAATATATATAGCGAATGTTTGGGTTTGATGATAAATTGGAAATATTAGCTGATGCGGCAAAATATGATGTTAGTTGCAGTTCCAGTGGAGGAAAGCGAAAAAATAATGGTGGGATCGGAGATGCCTCTACCAGTGGAATTTGCCATACCTATACTGAAGATGGAAGATGCGTTTCATTACTTAAGATTTTAATGACCAATTATTGTATTTATGATTGTTCATTTTGCGTTAGCCGTAGGAGCAATGATGTTCAAAGGGCAGCATTTTCGGTAAAAGAGGTTGTGGATCTTACCATGAACTTCTATAGGAGAAACTATATTGAGGGATTGTTTTTAAGTTCAGGAATTTTTAAATCTGCAGACTATACAATGGAACGAATGATGTTGGTGGTGAGGAAACTTCGAAGCGAAGAAAGGTTCAACGGCTATATCCATTTGAAAGCAATTCCCGGAGCAAGTGAGGCTCTATTAAAAGAAGCAGGGTTATATGTGGATCGTATGAGCGTAAACCTAGAGATACCCACGGAAAAAGGCCTGAAATTGGTCGCTCCTGAGAAAGACCATCAAACTGTAATCGAGCCATTATCCATCGTTCAGAATGAAATCGAAACCATTGAGCGAGATAAAAGGAAGTTCAAAAAGGTTCCTCATTTCGTTCCAGCAGGACAAAGTACACAAATGGTAATTGGCGCCACTCCAGAAAATGACCTTCAGGTCATGGAAACCGCCAGCAGGTTCTATAAAGAATTCAATCTCAAACGGGTTTATTACTCAGGATATATCCCAATAAATTCTAATGATAGCCTATTGCCTAAAATTGGCACAGCTCCGCCATTGGTGCGGGAAAATAGACTTTACCAAGCTGATTGGTTATTGAGGTTTTATGGATTTTCTCTTCATGAAATCTTAAACAATAGCCATCAACATCTGGAATTGGAAATTGACCCCAAACTTTCATGGGCATTGAGGAATCCACAATTCTTCCCAATTGATGTCAATACTGCGGAATATAAATGGATAATTAGAATTCCTGGGATTGGAAGGCAATCAGCCCATAAAATCGTTCAGGCCAGGAAATATGGAAAACTTCGGGAATATCAATTAAAGAAAATGGGAATAGCCTTTAACAGGGCCAAATATTTTATGGTTTGCCAAGATATGATTGTCAATACGGGATTTATTTATCCAGATGCTATTAAGAAGGCTTTATTGGATCACCATCCGGAGCCTAGGGTCTCGAATTCCGAATCACAGTTAAGCCTGTTCTGATGGATTACGTTTTTGATGGTAGTTTCAACGGTTACCTATGCTGTGTATTCGAGGCATTTGAGAGAAAAGAGTTTTATGTTACTCCTAAAGTGCTGGACATGATAGAACCAAATATTTTCAATCAACAGAGACAAGTTATGACCGTCCCTGAAAAATCTTCCCGTATTTTGAAAGGAATCGAAAAGATAATAGGAAAGAAGGACCTGAATATTTTCTATCATAATTTTCTTGCAGATCAAAAAGGAGCATGGGAAATAGGTTTTAGGACTATCATTCGTTTATTTAAGTATGGTAAAATTGACATTCGGGACTACGGAAACCCTGAAATTTTGCAGATACACAAAACCATTAAGCAAGTAAGTCGAGAAAGGCATAGGATGAAGGCATTTGTGAGATTCGTCAAATCTTCAGATGGTCTCTACACAGCGCTCATTGAGCCAGATTTCAATGTTTTACCTTTGGTAATCCCATTTTTTAAGAATCGGTTTTCTGATCAGGATTGGTTGATTTATGATATCCGAAGAAATTACGGATATCATTATGATGGACGGGAGATTCACGAAGTCCTTACCTCTGAAAACCAGGAAATCGAAAATCCATATGCCTTAGAATTGGATCTTGACTCAAGAGAAACGGAATTTCAACATTTATGGAAAACCTACTTTAAGAGTACGAATATTGAAGAAAGGAAAAACATCAAATTACACCTGAGACATGTACCCAAAAGATATTGGAAATATTTAGTGGAAAAGCAATAATTGCGCAATTCCATGCCTAGGTATTTCAACTTCTTTTCAGGTTACTTATCGAAAATTTGCCACCAAAAGCTTGTAATGAACAAAACCTAGATTTGTGGCTTGTATTGGTTCATTTTTCAAATATGTAAAGGTTAAAATATTTTTTGAAAACAAGCCTGGGCGTATATCAAGAAGTACCGTGAATTGGAGTTTTTTATGTCGACATCTTCCACTTGTTATAGGATTTCTTGTAGGGCAATTATGCCCTCTTCCAGCTCTTTTTCAGAAAGTGAACCATAGCCTAACCTGATACCATATATGGTCTCATTGAAGCTATAGGTATCGGGACTGATGATCTTGATTCCCTTGCTATTAAGTTTTTTGGGAATTTGGGACCAATCCATGGACTTATTGGGTACAATCCAGAAAGCCAAACCACCTTCGGGAACTGAATAAGTTGCTCTGTCCTCCATGTATTTTTTGAGCAAACCGGCCATAAAATCCCTTTTGGCTTTGTAGTGGTGAGACGCCTTTTTGATATGGCGTTTTATGGTGCCATCCTTGATAAGTTGCAGAACTGCCTGTTCCATAATACTGTCTCCTTGAACATCAATAATCTTTCGCAAACTACTTACCCTCTCCATCAGGGCTTCGTCATGGGTTACTAAATAACCTATGCGAAGGGCAGGCGCAACCACCTTGCTCATGCTGCCTATATATACATAATTTTTCAGTTCGCCGAAACTTGACAAAGGCAATACAGGGCGGTAACCAAAATGGAACTCGTTATCATAATCATCCTCGATAATCGTAAAACCGTATTCGTTGGAAAGCTGTATCAATTCCAACCTTCTCTTCAGACTCAATGTCACAGTGGTGGGATATTGATGGTGTGGGGTAACGTAAATTGCCCTTACCTTTTTACCCGATTTCAGATAGGCAATAACCTCCTCGATCAGCAAGCCGTCCTTGTCTACGCCTACCGGCAACAATGTTGCCCCTGCATTCTCAAAGGCGGACCAAGCAGGCTTATATCCTGGGTTTTCAACGATTACATAATCATTTTCTGTAAACAGATATTGAGCTGTCAGATACATCGCCATTTGACTGCCTCGGGTGATACAGATATTATGATGATTGACCTGCATGCCTCTCTGGTGATTGAGCATTTGCACTATGGATTTTCGAAATTCCAGATCACCTAATTCGTTGCCATATCCCATCATTTGCCAACGTGCTTTTTGGTTGAAGATCTGGCGGTAAGCCCTTGCCAATTCTGTGATGGGAGCAATTTTACTGTCTGGGCTTCCATCATCAAACTGCAAATGATAATGTTTGTTTATGGCATTTTTTGCATTAAGAGTGCCACGTTTGGTTTTTTTGCCTCCCATAAAATCGGGCAAGGTATCGGACACAAAGGTACCCTGTCTCTCTTTGGGAGTTAACCAGCCTTCCATGATCAGTACGTCCAATGCTTCTACAACGGTATTCCTATTGACCTTCAAGAGCTGTGCAAGTTTTCTGCTTCCGGGCAGCGCCTCGCTTGGCATTAACCTGCCGGATTGGATATCATTTATAATGGCATCGGCTATCTGCAGATAGATGGCTTTATCTGATTTTCCATCTAATAGTATTTCAAATTTCCAACCTCTCAGCATCTGGACTATCTAATTATATAAAAACTGTATCATTTTAATGGTCCAAATGTACGATACTTTTGTATAGCAATATTGCAATAAACAATAAATAATTTAATTATGTCAAAATTAGAAACTGCCACAGAAGTAAAAAAATCGATCCACGCAGAACAGAAACAGTTCAGCTCAAAGGATTTCCATCAGACCTTTGCAAGACCATCCTTTGTTAGAACCTCACACCTCATCCACAAAAATGTTGAAAATGCAGGTATCCACAATCAGTTTTCGGAAGAAAGAAAGCACCCAGTTTTCTTTGTGGACCTGCCAAGCAAAAACGTAAGCATGACCATAGGTGGCCTGTTGCCAGGACAAAAAACTCACAAACACCGCCATACATACGAAACCATTTTGTATGTGCTTGAGGGAAAAGGATCAACGCTTGTAGAAGATGAAATCGTAGAATGGCAAGCCGGGGATGCAGTTTACATTCCATCTTGGGCTTGGCACCAGCACCACAACCTAAGCGAAGTCGAGGCTGCAAAATACATCGCCTGTGAGAATGCCCCGCAACTTCAAAACCTAGGTGTGGCATTACGTGAAGAAGAGGGAAGAGATTTTTAACCTTAAATCGAGATAAGAAATGAATGAAGTACCATTTAAAGGTGTGATTGCATATCCGGTTACACCATTCGACAACAACGAGAATATTGATATCCCACTATTCAGAAAACAAGTGGAACGCTTGATTAGGGTAGGTTCTCACGGCATTGCGCCATTGGGAAGTACGGGTGTCATGCCTTACCTCAGCGATGATGAAAAAGAGTCTTTGACCGAAACCTGCTTACGACAGGTAGCCGGCAGAGTACCAACATTGGTCGGTGTTTCAAACCTTACCACGGAGAAAACTGTTTACCATGCGCAATTTGCCGAAAAAGCCGGTGCCACGGCCGTAATGGTTATCCCTATGAGTTATTGGAAATTGAGCGATGATGAAATTGCAAAACACTATGACACTGTTGCGTCTAAGATTTCCATTCCGATTATGGCCTATAATAACCCTGCCACCAGTGGCGTGGATATGTCCCCAGCACTTTTGAAGCGTTTGTTAGAAATCCCAAATGTTACGATGATTAAGGAAAGTTCGGGTGATATTCTACGTATGCATTCTTTAAGAAAAGAATTAGGCGATGGAGTGGCTTTTTTCAACGGTTCCAATCCCTTGGCATTATCCGCTTTTGCAGCAGGTGCAAGAGGATGGTGTACGGCTGCGCCGAATCTGATACCAGAACTCAATCTAGCTCTTTATGATGCCATACAGGAAAATGATCTTGAAAAAGGACAGCAGGTATTCTACAAACAGGTTGACCTGTTGAAATTCATTGTTGCCAAAGGTTTGCCCCGTTCCATCCAGGCAGGTCTAGATCTATTGGGAGTTGGCGGAGGGGGATTCAAAAGCCCATTGCAACCCCTTGATACAGATGAAGTAGCAGAACTCGACAGGATACTTTCAAAAATAGACAATGAAGTATACCAATATTAAATGTCATATAATCAAAGTAAAATGGAAAAAGCAATTTTTTATCACGCAGGTTGCCCTGTATGCATAAGCGCGGAACAGGACATTTTGACCCTCATACCCGAAGGTCAGATTATGGTAATCCATTTGGGTATGGAAAGATCTAAAGTAGACGAAGCGGCGGCATCAGGTGTAAAATCTGTTCCAGCCTTAGTTCTCCCCAATGGGAATGTATTACATATTAACTTTGGGGCTTTCATAGAAGAGCTAAGGTAATAACTATCTATAGCCCGAAGATGTGAATTTTTCGGGCCTATAGATCATTGTCCACAGCTAAATGATATACCATATGAATCCACATTCAAAAAACAATCATCCAGATGCTAAGGCATCGGACAAGGTTAAAGTAACCGTGACCATCAATGGCACCACATACCAAATCCCATGGAATAAGCAGATGCCTTTGCTGTCTGCCATGCTGCATGCTGGGATTGACGCACCGTATTCTTGTGGCAGTGGAAGATGTGGCAGCTGTACTTGTAAATTGGAGAAAGGGGAGGTACGTTTAAGGAGAAATTCTGTCCTGTCTGAAACCCACATACAGCAAGGCCTGATCTTGGCCTGTGTAGCAATGCCCATAAGTACGAGGATAAAGATAAATTATGACGAGTTCTAATCGTACTAAAACAACTGTACGGTTACCACTTTTTGGCCTGGACTACCTAATTATCCATAAACTGTACCGCCATGATAAAACGGATATCGGATACTTTTGAGCAAATATTTAATCTTAACAAAATGGAGATCAACATCAGGAAAGTAGGTCTGGAAGATTTGGACGCTACAGCAGAGTTATTCAATCGCTATCGGGTCTTCTACCGACAGCAAGACGATTATGAAAAGTGCAAAAAGTTCATTCAAGACCGGATGGAAAACGATCAATCCCACATTTTTGTGGTTTATGCCGATGGCACTGCAGTTGGGTTTGTCCAGTTGTACAAACTTTACCATTACATCAAATTGGCCAAGCAATGGCTATTGAGCGATTTGTTTGTTCATCCCGACTACAGAGGCAAGGGCTTTTCGGTAGCGCTGATAGATAAAGCTAAGCAATGGTGCGATGAAACCGGTGCTTGCGGATTGATGCTTGAAACCGAAAAGACAAATGATATAGGCAACAGATTATATCCACGTTGCGGATTTGAATATGATGCCAACCACAACTATTACTATTGGTGGAAATAAGAAAAGGGGCAAACTTGAGCGGTTTGCCCTATACAAAAAATGCTATTGCGGTTCGTGCAGCAAAATTCCAAAAAATACAAAAATTGAAATGGAAACAACGGATCAACATCAGAGAACTAGAACCTCAAGCAACCAGATCTTATTTGAAATGGAAAAATACCTTTCAAATTTCGATCTGAATATAACAAGCAAAGGGGTTGAAAAAATTCGTGCATCCCAAATAAATAAATGTCCCTAGTGCATTAAAGTCCATACCCAAGAGGCACGAATAACAAGGGAAACGGAACAGCCAATCTATGCACTGTCAGCATGGCAAGTGAGTTAACTTTTTACCGTAGCAGAGAAAGCCGTATTGGTGATGGTGGAAGAAGTTAACCATATCGCTGTCCATGGTTGGAGAGATAAAACCTTTCATAATTTGAATGGGTTTGATTCAGAAATCAGGTAGTACACCTCATCATCGCGATCAATCAGATCAACTTTTTAAACAGGATTGAAATACGTACCCGAAGGTTTACGTTCAACAGTATGCCCCATTCTGTAAAATGATTTAGAGGGAAAGAGAATGCTTGCCTTTTTTACATTATACCTTTTATTTATGATGATATTATCCACATTCAATGTAGTAACATAAACTTAGCAATTATTGAGTTACAAACAGAAGATTTAGTCATGATACAAGGGGGGTGATTAAAAATAGAAAAAATAAATCCGAAACCTAGGAGTTCTCGTATATAACCTAACGATACATTATAAACAAAAAACAAATAGGTTATGAAAGAAACAACCACTAAACAAGAGGGCTTTATTGAAGAGAATGATCGACAAATAAGCGAGCGATTAGGCAGAAGGAATTTTCTGAAGATTGCCGGAGCCGGTGCTGTTGGGATAGCAGCATTTGGATTGGTCGGGTGCCAGAAAGACGACCACGGACCGGATATGAGCGGTAATGGATTGTATTTCGGTAGCGGCGATATTGCTATATTGAACTATGCATATGCCCTGGAGCAATTAGAGGCAGCATTTTATATAGAGGTCATGAATAAACCCTATAGCGGAATCAGCGATTGGGAGACGATGTTATTTAGTGACATCCGTGACCATGAAATTGCCCATCGGGAGTTTTTCAAAACCGCATTAGGAAAGAGCGCTATTGCGAATTTGGAATTCAATTTTTCGGGCATCAATTTCTCCAATCGTGCAAACGTGTTGGCTACGGCCAAGGCTTTTGAAGATTTGGGCGTGTCGGCATATAACGGAGCAGGATGGTTAATCAAGAATGAAGCCTATCTGGTTTTGGCAGGCAAAATTGTCTCGGTGGAAGCTAGGCATGCAGCTTTAGTTCGCGATTTAATTGACAACGGTACTTTTGCCAACAGCGAGGTAATTGATAATCAGGGTTTGGACCTTGCCTATAGTCCGACGAAAGTATTGGAAATCGCAGCCCCATTTATTAAATCTAAGATAGATGTAAGAGATTTACCAACCTATTAATCCACTTTAAAATTTATTAAAATGAATTTATTTAACATCTTTGACCAGATTATGCAAGTCGATCCAGAGTTCGACGAGCGAGTGAGCCCTCGTCGCCGGGCGATCCGAAATATGATGTCCTTTGGCAAAAAGGTGAGCATTGCCGCGATGCCCTTTGTACTTAGCGATCTTTTTAAACGTGGCTATGGCCAGGCACCTACCGATGTGAACGGTGTTCTGAACTATGCGCTAACGCTTGAATACCTTGAAGCGGAGTATTATACAAAAGGTGCAGCAGCATCAAATTTAGTGCCCTCAGGCAAACCCGCGGGGGCTATTGCAACCATTCGCAACCATGAAGTTGCCCATGTGGCATTTTTAAAACAGGTACTTGGAGAGAAAGCGGTTTCCAAACCAATATTCGATTTTACAGCTGGAGGTGCTTTTCCCAATGTTTTCAGTAATTATGACACCTTTCTTGCGCTTGCCCAAGCCTTTGAGGACACCGGTGTACGTGCATACAAAGGACAGGCCGGCCTATTAAAGGGTAATCAAGTTGTGTTAACGGCAGCATTGCAGATCCATTCGGCAGAGGCTAGGCATGCCTCCCATATCCGACAGATGCGCAAGGCCAGAGGAGGAGCTGCAGCCGATCAGAAACCGTGGATAACAGGAGCAAACGATTCAGGCATAGGCGCTGCCGTAGATCCAGTTTATGCGGGGGAAGATAACAAAGTTCAGGCTGATGTGGATATAACAATGTTGCCAGGAATAGGTGGTAAAATTTCCACTGCCGCTGCGACACAATCGTTTGACGAACCGTTGTCTGCTTCAGCTGTTCTAGATATCGCGAAACTTTTCATAAAATAGTAGGGTTGATTTGATGTAACGGTAAGCCCGTATCGGAAGGTGCGGGCTTTAATTGGTAACATAATAGATTGTGTTATTCTTTGGGATTAAATACGTAATAACATGTACTAAAACATTCAATATGCTAATTTTCTATCATTTTAGCTACCATGGAAAAGTTGATGGGGATCTGCATAATATTTTTGCACTTTAATTTGTTAGTTGCAATAGCATAAAGAAAATATAACTCACCGCTTATTCCTATGATAATAAACTTTTTGGATTATCAATAGTTTGTGGTAAACTTAAACTTTATAATTTCCTCTCAAATAGAATTGGTTTTCTTTTTATCTACCATTAGTAAGTAGATGTCCTTCAGTTCTGTTGAGTTTTTCGAGAATATTCCATAAACATCAATATCTTCTAGGGCCAAATAAATCCTGATAAATTAAAAAAGCTTATGAATTTTTCTATAGACCTAAACGTTTTACAATTTTCTAAATTAACCATAATGTTTAAATTAATTTTCTCTGTGAACTGGTTATCATTTACCCGGTAATTTTTGCTGACTAAATATTTCCCATCACATACATTTCTGTAAGGGTCGGTACTAAACTGCCTCCTTCATTTTCCAATGTTATTGCAAAAGCCTCTGCCTTGTCAATATGGTGCATTTTCACCATGGAATGATCATTGGAAAGAGGGAGTAGTCCTGCATCAACTGGCTGACCATCAACAATAGCCCAAAGTTGGTACTGTTTTCCTGAAGGTACCAGGGGTAGGTTTGATACAGATAAAAAAACATCGGAAGTTTTAGTGTCCCAAAAGAGAACCGCTTTGGCCTCAGGATACTTTTCAATACCATGCAAGGTGATGGTCTCAACCGAAGGACGTTGTATTATTTGCCAACGTTCGTTTACATCTTTCAACTTGTCTAGGGATTCTTGATTTGAAGAAATTGCTTGTTGCATTTTTTCTAGATCTCTTTCCCTATAGTTCAAGAGTAGAATGTTCGAGGCTAAACTTAGGATTAATAGGACTGAAGCTGCTATGGTCAATGGCATCCATCTTTTTGTTCCCAAATTCGGAAGAGTATTTCTCTTTTCCATTTCTTTGCCTTCAATCTGAGTATTGCCGTTGACGGTAGCAGAGAGAGTGGCTTGCTCCTCCACTGTTAATGTGGACAATCGATCCCATATCGATGGTTTAATATCTTCATGGGGAGCAATGGCTTCATTGCTAGCCAGATCTTCCAGGAGTAATTGCACATCAAGAATCGCCTGTTGGACTTCTGGTGAATTTTTACGTATGCATTCCAGGATGCCCACTTCCTCCTCGGTGGCGAGCCCCAAAACGTATGATTCAATAATCCCAGACGATATGTATTCCTTAATGTTCAAATCTATTATTGTTCTTTCAAAATCTCACGTAACTGAATTAAAGCCGACCTTACCCTTGTTTTCACCGTACCTAGCGGGATATGAAGTTGGTCGGCGATTTCTTGCTGCGAATAACCGTGATAATATGCCATTTCAATGAGCTTTCTCCACTCAGGTTTTAATTTATCCAGCACGGTACCAAAACCAATATAATCAGACTTATCAGCTTGGTCAGTACTCGCAAAAATATGACTTTCTTTATTATTTACGATATCTGGAAATGATTGGTTTTTTTGTTCGTTCTGAACACCCTTTGATCTAAGGTAGTCCAGGGAAGCATTGCGTGCAATGTTTATCATCCAGGTGTACAGCCTGCCTTTGTCCTGATTAAATAAGTCGACGTGCTTCCATATTTTGACAAACACATCCTGTATTACCTCCTCTGCATATTCTTTATGTATTACAATGCGGATTATGATACCGTATAATGCGCCTGCATAATTATCGTATAGATAATTAAACGCACGCCGATCTCTTTTCTTCAATAAATCGATTAGTGTATCTTCAGATAAGTGCTGTATTGGACTCAAGTGGTATATTCTATACGCGAAATCGAATATACAAAAATATAATTGAATGTGATCCTTTTTCCAATAGAGTTTAATAATGGATTGTTCAATGGGCACAGGATTTGAGCCCCGGAGAAAAAAAAACACTACCCCGGCAGCAGTGAATAGATTGTGTTTAATTTAAAATGAACCTCAATAAAATTATTGCATAAAACAAGCTTTACTTCAGGAATGTCGAATATGGTTGCTCATTATCCACCAATGAAGTGGATTTGTAACTTGAGTTAACTAATTTCTACAATATATTTTTCCATAACTAAACCTTTGAAAAATCCCATAAATCCACAGGCAGAAAAGGAAGATTAAAGAGCCTAAAAGCACAACAATTGGTTCATTTTTCACGCTATACGTAAATATCCATTCATGCGAATGGATGTTTACCTTATATTAATATTTTGATTTATTAATTTTCTAAAAACAATTTCTCAACATAGTGGGTTAGGTTTATGACATTTTTATATTAATATAGATTCTTGTTGTTTTGTCAGATTCAATAATATATGATGGAAACTCCATTGCCTATAAAGGATTTAATATTATTCAGGTTATATACTGGTAAACCAATCTTTGAATTGGAAATTTTTGAAAATTTTACAGAGGATCTAACATTTCTTCTGGAGGAGAAAATGATCGTTCCATTAAATAAATATATACAATTTGATTATCCTTATGACTTTGAGCTTACCGAAAGGGGTTTAAAGCATCTTTTTAGGTAATCTATGTTTGAAACAGCATAAAGTCTATTTTCCTGTTTTCCAATGTGGACTGTCAACTGGTTTGGATTCTGGTGAGCCTTTTTGACGAAGAAAAATTGTTAATATAACTATTGAAGCAACCGATAGAAATTCGCTTTGCCAATTCTGAAAAGTTTCGAACCAAAAAGTGGGTTCAGTCAAATAATCACTTATCGATATGGAGGGCTTACCTTCAAGTGCATTCTCCTCCATTTTCCCCTTATAACTGCCGAATAAATGTAATCCCCAAGATGCTATAAAAAGAATCAAAAACGCAATAGAAAGTGAGTGTTTGTATATTAAGAGTCTCCATCCGCCACTTTTCACTGGCGCTGGAGCGCCTGGTCTGTAAATGGGTTCCCGATCTACCTCTTCTTTTTTGTCTATTTCCTTTGATTCAGCTGATCCAACTTGGCGAAGGAAAATAGTAAGTATAACATAAAGCGCCATCTGAAGGAATTCGCTTTGAAAATTTTCAAATGTCGCTGATATAAAATGGCCAGAAAATAAATAATCACCAAATAAAAGTTCCTTCCCATGTTTTTGATATTCACTAACACTTTCCTTCCAACCAAAGTAAATCTGACCAATCAGGGCCAACAAGAACAAAGAAATAAAAACGATTAATAATGAATTCCTGTAAAAAAAACTTCTATTTGCTTTCATTTACATTATTAGATATATATAAGGAACATTTAGATCAATAATTGGTTTAGGCAACTTTTATTTTTTGATAAGCTGGCTGGTTAATGGTATAAAAAAATCCCCTCGGATAGGGAGGGGATTAAAACTCAACAAATATATTCAACATTAGATTTTATTAAGATAAAGCTTGAATTTCCCTTTTACTACATCAAATCCCTCGTCTTCCGCAAACGATGGAATCGTGAATTCAAAAGTGCCTTCAATATCCTCAGCTCCATTTTCTTTCTTTGTTATTTTGGTAAAATAGACCTTACCATCACCAAAAATGTATTGAGAATAATCTAAGTATGGATTATATCTAATAAATGAAAGGTTCTCCCTTTCATTAATTGATATATAATCGTCCATTTTATTAATTATCTGTTTCCCTGGGAGTGATCTGATAACATACTCATGGTTCAGAAGGATCTCCTTACCGACAGGAATCTTTACAAAGATAGTATGTATGGGAGATTCTTTTGAACCTTTCTTTTTCAAGGAAGCATGTAATGTAATATACCTAACTCCATTTGCATATTGGGGCAGGTTATGATAATTATAATCAAATTTTGGCCCACTGCGATAGTTCAAGTCAAATGCCCTTCCTTGTTGAATAAAGGTTTCTCCATTATAAGCTATTTCGACATACCTATCATCTGGCAGGGGATTTCCTTCTTTGTCGCAGCTATTGAAAAAAATGGTTGATAGTAATAATAGAAAAAGTGTAAAGGTGGTGAATGCTTTATTTTTCATTTTAGATCTGGTTTCTGGATGAAACGAAACCTTTATCTTGAATGCTACATAGTAAAACTGTTTTTTTTTTAAATTACAATAAAAAAAAACTCTATTCCCATTAAAGAAAGGTGAGAAACAAAAAAAATTCGGCGTAGAGGGTTATATTGTAGAGGGTTATATTTCTGTATTGTCTTTGATTCAATGATTTTTTGTCATCCACTTTATCAACATAGACCGGAAGGCTAATTTTCTTAATTGATATTAGGAATCAATTTTATCTAAAGATTCAAACTGTAGGAAATAAAAACAGGCCCACCATGTCGAAGAAACGAAGGCTCCGGATAAAGGTGCGTTATTCGTCAACAAAATAGGTTGGCCTTTGGGATAGTCCTGATCGCTTGGTGGTCCCTTGGTATCGGAATGAAGGGGTCAAGGTCAGGGGGAAATGGTCTAAAGTGACGTTATCCACACACATGTTCATCAGAAGTCTCCAATCAGGTGGGCGCGACCGTCAAGGGAAGATTGGCAGAAAAGAGCTCTATGCGCCACGATTATGAGGATGAGATCTACACCGACCGAATATCGCAGATCTTACAACAGCTTGGACAGGTTGGATTAAATCTGGAAGAAATTGACCTATCAGTGGGAATACGGATTCTTGAACAATAATATCATACTTACAACACAAGGCTGATCAAAGGCATAAACGATGCATTTGTTTCCTAGGGATGGTTCAACGATTTTGTGCATTGGCACAGGTAGCTGACAGCTACGGCAGGCATCCAGATATTAGAGCATCTCTAGCCGCTAATTTTCGGTACTGTAGGAGGCAGCAAGGCTCGGTCTGCCGGATTATGGGTAGCTCTGGAATATGATTGGATCAGGAAGATTACCAGAACGGTGAGGGAGGGTGTCATAGATGGCAAATTATATCTAATGGCTTATTATGGCGATGTTTTCATAAATATTAGATTAGCTGGTGTTGGCAAAAATTCCTTTACTGCACGATCAAGCAACCATTGCCCTTAATATTGACCTGAGAGGTATTCCAGTGTATAAATTGCTCTGAATGAGGCCGATTTGATCCATCTAAGTAACAGTCAATTTATTGTTGACATGTCTTTCTTGGTAGGGTAAAATGGCTACAATCCCGTTGTCCTTTCTCTAGCCACATCTCCGGTTATAAAAATTTCAGCACGCCTGGCAAAGTCTCAAATGTTTTCCGGGTGGTCCCTTCAAACTTACCAACTAAAGCTTTCCTGTTCACCTGGTATTTTTCCGACAAATGACCGTGTATAAAGCGACCCATATTTTAAGGACGTCATTTGACTTCATCGGATTGATCGGGAAAAGAATTGGTTTGGTCATTAAATGGGGAGCAACTATTTTGATAAGGGTATAAAAAAGCCCCTCAACTATGAGTGGTTGAGGGGTGCACTTATTAACCGAGAAACGACATGCGTGGTGCCGTTAAAGCAATAAAGGTAATAAATTAAAATTACCAAGCACCTATTTTGGAAGGGGCTGATATAAAAATATGATGGTGCGGGAACATGAAACAAAAAGCCCAGCATCATAAGTCACTGGGCATATCGCTAATTGTTTAGATTCTTAAAAATCCGCCCCAAAATAATAAAATATTATAAAAAGTCCAACATATAGACTGCTGGGCTCGGAATACGAAATCCTTCTAATTGGGATAGATTGGTGTAATGAAGTTACAAATTAAAAACAAAAGTCCAGTAACAGGAATTACTGGGCTACCTAAATTAAACCTTATGAAGGGTTTGCATGCCTGAAGATTAAAGATAGGGATTAAATATAAGAAACCCAACGGCATCCTGCCGCTGGGTTAAAAATCACGCCCCGGGAAGTACCCTGAATGGGCAAAAATAACAAAAATAAATATGGTTCAGAGTATAGATAAAGACAAAAAACCCAATGGATTTCCCCTATCCATTGGGCATGTCTTATCAATAAACTATCTATGATTGATTTAAAGTTAAGCAAAAGATCTTAAAAATAATAAACCCAATAACGAATTCGTCATTGGGTATACTATCTATGAAAACATCCTACTTTGGGGAAGTAGAATATAAGTTCTTAAATATAGAGAATAAAAAATAAAAAGCCCAATAGCTACTATCTATTGGGCCAAATAGTTATAATTTATAAAGCTGAGGAAATAAATATAAAATTAATTAGTGGAAAAATGAAATCAGGTGAAAAGGAAATAAAATGGAAGGAGAGAATTAATGATCTGCTACGAATAATGGGAGCCAATCCAGATCTGATAGAAACATAAGAGTTCTATTTTCCAACTGCATTGAAAGACTTCAAAGTTCGCGGTTTCTGTGGATTGGCAAAGATTATTCACTAACCTTCCTCTTAGCAGTGAGGAAGCGTGTTAAATGCGGAACGAACGTACTACGGGACAGGTTCAATAAAACAGCTAATTACACAAGAATGGTGAATTAACGTTGCGAAATGACAATTGCCCAAATGGAGAAGGTCCGATTATGAATGGCAATAATTTAGGGTAAAATGTTTTACAAGTTTAACTACTAAAAATATATAGCAATTATAAACCATGATAGGAACAGCATGGATAAATAGAAGGGATAAAATCACTAGAAAAGTTTTTCTCACGAGGAACCAGTAATTTTAACCAGCTTTTTTTTAAGAAAATACCAATTGTAAAAAAAAGCAGCGAATGTTAGAAAACTACTGCAGCATTGAACGAGAATTACCACCCTAACCCTAATACATGAAATTCCAATACACACAAAATATCCCCGGACAAATGACCGGTCCGGGGAAAGATACTATCCCAATTAAAAACCGATTATTGGGATTATTTAGCTATTTATGCATTTTACTTAACAACCAATATAAGAAAAGGTTTTTAAATAGTTTACTTTTATGGTGGTTCTCTGGACTTAGGTGGAGGCCATGTAAATCTCAGGCATATAAAATACCTAAGATTGGGTATATCCCGATTTAGGAACTTTTTCTAAATTCGTCCCAAAACCAATTTTATGAAATTAATTAGAATCACCTGCATGGTTGTTTTTACAGTATTGATAGCCATGTTTTTCTCCTGTGAACCAGAGGACAATGAATCCGATATCGAGCCAGCTGCAAGAGCAAATGGAAGATATATCCATACCCAAACGGGACTTATTATAGATATGCATTATGATATTGGTTTAAAATGGGGCTATGTGGAAATAGACGAGGTCGGCACTGCATTTCCTCCTGGCGCAAAGGGATTTCATGTTGTAGCAGACGTCAAATATATGGGGGAGAATCTATGGCAAGGTGAAAACTTCATGTATGTTCCGGGAAGGAATCCCGAATGGAGTTCCAATGGATTTGTTAGAATTTGGAGAGAAAAAGGAAATGGTTTGAGGATCGGTACTCAATTTTATGATAAATTGGAATAAAAATTAGAAAGACGTGGTAAGCTATATCCTACAATAAAAAGTAGATTTTTTATTTTAATTAGTTGCAATAATATGAATGATTTTGAAAAATCGTAGTTATAGCATGCTTCAAAGGGCATAGAATACTCCCAGTGGAGTGTTCTCTAATTAAGACGGCTAAGTTCAATGTGTGCGGTATATGTTAAGGGATGCGGTACGGCTCTGTGCTAAATGGTTGGATATAGGCAATAAATGAAGCCAGTAAATACTTGCTTAGCTGAAAGGATACCAAGGGAACTCAAAACAAAAACCTAATATTAGATTAGGATACAAGAAATCTTTTATTAGATGCCTTAATTGAAAAGTCAATAAGAGACCAAATATGTAATTTTTCATTTTCTCTAATTCTGGGATCTCCAAATCTCTGCTGGATATTCTTTAGGGCTTAACACAAATTCCTGTTTGATTTTCTTTCGTTATTTCCTGTACGACAGGGCTTAATCTGTACTTAATCCAAATTAACTTGTTTTTTGCAAAAATATATTCTCCCCCACATTTAAGATCATCTAGATCAACATTGTATTTTAAATCTCCTTTATATTCCTGGATCAGTAAAGAAGGTTCATTTTCTTAACCTCCTCTACTATCATTCCCTATGAAGTTTTGCATAATTGAGAAAATAAGGAAAGGGAAAAGAGAAGTATCACAATATTGAAATCGATTTTCATTACTTCGAAAATTTGGTTTTACAAATCATTAAATAAAAAAGCCTAAGGATATGATTGACTTTTTGGTACCTTAACATTCTTAATCGACTCAATAATTGGTTCGATATATATAAGATCCTGATCATTACGGGTGTCCAATTTAAATGCAACCTTCTCCGGTATATAAGTTAATCTGTTCTCATCAATATCCAAAATAACTGCAAGCCTCATTCTAGTTTCACTTACACTAAATGTTTCACCATTGATGACAAATGTTTCCATTTCGTTAAATGTTTCATCTTTCTTACATGAACTTAAGCCTAGCAAAAGCAACATGAGTAAATACATGAGTTTTTTCATAAATTAAAACCAGTTAAGACCTTAAAATTAGAAATAAATACAACAGATTTAATTTAAACCTATTTTTTTTTTTTTTTTTCAAATGATACCAATATCGTAGGTGGTTGTCGTGTAATTTTTTAATGTAATTTTGTCCATTCACCTTGAAATGTTTGAATATTAGTCATGCAATTGCCCCAAAGCTTTCACAATTTCTTTAGATAGGCATTCTGGTGAATTTTAATATACCCAAAAGGGTTGCCAAGATCTAAACCGGAACCATGAACTAGGCATGATTTCGATATGCCATAATCCAAAACCTTCAAAAATCAGGTTTAAGTATTATGGAAGTAACAATTCTGATCAGGTTTTTCCCATCCTTTATTTTAAGTTTCTTTAAACCAAAAACATGGAAAACGTTTTCAGCGATTTTCAGCTCTTTGTCTCGCTTAATAATTATACTTCCATAAAAATATTCTATTTCTAAATAGATTCCTTAAATTTAAGTTCTCTACCTAAAGAATTGATTATGAATCCCTCAGAAATCATATCCAAATTGAAAGAACTTCAAGCAAGGGGAGAACACATGGTCTCCATATCGGAATTGTTGGACTTTATTCAGCGGCGAAATGAAGAGCTGCTGTATGGAGTAGACCTTTTTAATGAACAGTTTTCCTTAGACCCACAATTAGTAACCCTTTTAAATGACCATGGAATAAATACGGTAGGTGATTTATGCAGTAAATCCATAACCGATCTATTGAGAATAAAATCTTTTGGTAAAAGGAGGGGCTACCAAATCTATGATTTTCTGAGGCAGTTTAATCTAAAATTGGCTCCCTGAAAAAATCTTCATTATGGAAAAGAAATTAACATCATTATGTTCAAAAAAAGATCACGATTCAGGCGAGGATAAACAATTGAGAAGCTCATCTCAAATCCCGGTTTCCTATATCGCATTAAAATGGACTTTCTTCGGTCAATATTGACACATCTTTACATCCAATTATTTCTTAACCAATAAATAGGCCAGGGAAGGGCTATCGGAAATGCGCCTCATTTCATGGAATGCCAAATCTTCGATATCCTTCTTTATCTGATTGAAGTTTGTGATTACCTGCTCAGTGGTTAGCTGGCGAACGATTGGTATCTTTTTATAATCTTTAATCTCCTTTTCCAATAAATGATGATCATTGATTATGGAACAATGAAATGCTTTGAGCATTATCTTGCTTTTTGGATTGTCGGCAACCATGCCCACAAACTCACCGGAACTCAGCGAAGAGATTTTAGATGCCGGAATAGCATATTCGAGCTGCTTGGAACGACTGATCGAAGTGTCGGCACTGTTCAGCGAATAGCTTTCCCTGTCCTGCAATATCTTTCCGAAACGCTCGGAAAGCTGTTTTGCCGTATCTCCATTTACCTGCCCGGACAACACGTTTCCAGATATGTTCATGATCACGTCGGACTGCTCACGGCCATAATCCTTGCGCAGTTGACTTAGATCCTGAATGGCGATGCTGGTGGAGACTAAATTGTCGCGGGCCGTTGCGATCAGACTATCGATATTATTGAGGTATATTGTTGGAAACTCATCAAAGATCAAGCTTGACTTGATCTTTCCTTTCTGATTGACCAATTTGACCAATCGGTTGATGTACAGGGAAAGCACGGCTCCATAGATCTGAATTTTCTGGGGATTGTTACCCATGGTCACTAATTTAGGCTCCTGCGGGTTATTGATGTCCAAAGTAAAGTCATTTCCCGAAAGGATGTAATATAATTGGGGGGAGGAGAGCCTTGCCAAAGCAATCTTGGCCGATGCAATCTGTCCTTCGAGTTGTTCCATGGCATCATTAAGGTAAGCGTTGATGAAGGGATTGACGAGTACCTCGATTTCCCTATCGGCGCGCAGAAGTGAAAATAAGGAGTCGTAATCTAACTGCAACAGTTCAATGGCATGGGGAAGCGTACAAAATTCCCCCTGTCGATACCGCCGTAAATACCAAATGATGGCCGTCAGGAAATTGATGGGCGACTCGACAAAAAAATCTCCCTGGCGCTTTATCCATTCCCGGTTCAGTCCCAAAAGAATTGTCCGAGCACTTTCCGCTGCATCAGTAATGTCGATCATGGAGCTAGGATCAAGGGGATTGCAACGACTCGACCGGCTCAGGTCATCGAAATTGATGCTGTAAAATTTTAAGGGACTTGCGTTAGTTCTGCAATACTTCAAGTAATGATTATAGGCAATGGTCGTCAAATCATCAAACTTGAAATCATAAATGAACATCGAAAATCCTTTTTGAATATGCTGGCTGATAATATGCCGAATGATGAAATAGGACTTACCTGAACCTGGACTTCCCAGAACCAATATCCCTCGGAATGGATTAATGATGTTGACCCAACTTTTGCGCACCTTATTCTTTAATAGGTAGGTCGCCGGCAGGTTAATGGAATATTCATTTTCCAGGAGTTCTTCATGCTGTGGAAAGGTTTCATTTTCCCTGTTAAAAATGTCGGATTGGACTATTTTAGCAGAAATTACCCTAGTCATCCAAGTACCGCCCATTAGAAAGGTCAAAAAGCCGCAGCTTGCCAGCAACATATATCCATATAACCGAAGCTCATAAGTAAGCGGTATTTGGAAAGCTACATCGCTAAAGAAATATAATAATAACCCGATTAATATATAGGCAATGGGTTTTTGATATGTGATTTTTTCATCTTTTTTTCCTTTTGCACCCATCAAGGAAATCAATAAAAATCCCAGTGCGAGCATCTTCGAGGTCAGCATGCTGCTGAAAAGACCGGTCCTATGCAGCATCAGCATGATGCTATCGGTGAACGCATGTTGCCAACCTAACTCCCTAAACCAATTGTATCCTTTCGCATAGAAGTGAATCAGGAGCAGTCCGATTGCTATCCAACGTGTGAGGTCGACTATCTTTCGAAGTGCCTGTTCATTTTCTCCGGTCTGTAGTGCCATGCTCGGTCATTTAATTTATCTATTGCTCATTTATTATACAACTATTAAATCATCCCTTCTCAAACCATCAATACTGGATTTTTCGCTTCTTCTTTTTCCTACGTTTCTTAAAGGTATGGGGAATGTAATCTGCGGAATCTGGGAAATTGAAAAGTGTTTCAAAAGGGTTCTTAGCTATCGAAACAACCTTCATCGTAATTCCAGGCCTACCATTAACCTTATTTGGATCGGATCGAGCTGGGGCAATATTCAACCTAACGAAAGGACGGTCCTGGTGCTTTATGGAATTCTTCTCAAGGGCTGGATCAGCCAATCGTGCTAATATAGCCTTGGCACTGTATTGCTTGCCAAGCTCGCTTCCATTGAATACGCACTTGTTCTTGTGATCTACATAGGTAATGCCATAAACAACCCCACTGGCGTTTTCTCGGAGCACCACATGAATGGCCTGTCGTTTAAGTCTTTCCTTAAATTCCTCGATATCCTTAAATTGCCCCAGCATGGCCTTATCGATGGAGTATATTATCCGTTCCTTGTGCTGCTTTCGATATGATTGCTTTTGCTCAAAGCGACCCTGTAAATTCTTTAATGTGGGTCTGCTGAATAAATCACTAGCCTTGATTGGGACGCCAACCTTATTACCATGCTCATCCATTAGACGATACAGCAAACCCTTGTTGGTAAAGATCCTAGACCGTTCGCTTCCTCGGTCTGCTAGCACATTGAACTGTCGAAGAATGGCATTCAACTGATGGAGATTACTAAAGCTGTAGGAATTCAGTACCTCCTCCAATACATGCTGAATGGCTGCTCGGGTCTCACTCCGTCCATATTGCACCTTGGCGAGATCAATACCTTTGGGAATATGCGACAACTTCTGCGTACTTTGACCTGCTTTGACCAAATTGAATTCCCGCTCAATCAAAGACCTGATCTTTTCGGATTGGTTGCGGCCCATGTTGTGCATGTCGATGCGACTTCCATCTGAGCGTACCTTGATACTTACTATATGAATATGAGGATGTGCAGCATCAAAGTGCCGGTAAATGAGAAAGGGCTGATCCGAAAAACCGATCCCTTCCATATAACGTTTAGCGATCTCGATCAACCTATCATCAGATAGATCCTTTTCGGTCGGATCAAAGTTCAAGGAAATGTGAACGCTATTGCGCATAACCTTACTGTTTAAAGCAGCTTGTTGCAAGAGCCTATTCAACCGCATGGAGGCATTCATCTGGTGCGCCTCCATCGGATAATTTATAGCGGAGAGGCACCTTGCCACTCCAAGCTCAATTTTGTTTTCATTGTACAAAAATATCCGGCGGATGGAACTTCCAGTCTTGATCACTGCAACCATGTTTCCCCCATCTTTTGAATGAGCAATTTAATCTCCGCTAGTTTATTGGAAAGTAACCTAGCCTGGAGCTGATGATTCAGGATCCAAGGCTTCATATCTGATTGAGGAGAGAAGGTATGCAGCTTCTTTACCGACTGATTGAGATTGATTCCAATGGCATTGAGTTCATTACGAAGCTGAATGAGCAGGGTCATGCTCTCGTCCAAGGACTTATTGCGATAAGACCTTATAATTGGCTTGCCTAACAAAACCGAACGAGCATATTCACTCAGTTTTCTACAGGTTGAACCTCGCCACTGCTGCTCCAATTTATGGAATTCAGAAACTGTTAACCGAACACCAACGATTCTGCTTCTATTTTGATTTTTTCTATCCATTACATTCCCTTTCTGCACAATTCCATCAAAACACCTAAATCCACAAAACCACGAGTTTCGAGTCAAGTTTATTATTGCGGTTGTTTAACAACCGGACATCTTGCCGATTGCAAAAGATACAGCAATCTCTTTGAGTAAATCTAAAACATATATTTTAGAAAAGAATTACCTCAATAAAATTTGAAGATGATTATTCTGAAAAAATACCCTGACAGAGAATAGAAAAAAGTTAATATGATTATTTAATTCAGATTTTAGTTCGTAGGGGAATAGTACCTAATAGACAATAATCTCTTTATCAGTTTTTTACCAACATTCGCTTTCCAGACTCACCGAATCACTCACTGGTTTGATATATGTTTTAGCTGCAATTAATATTACATAAATATAGGAATTTTTCTTAATTCATTGATCCCATTTTCCGCAATAAAATCGGAATTGACATTTTTAAGAACGAATTACAGAAAAATCTACTATCTAAGCCAACACACTTTGTTTCAGCTATTATCCATCGAGCGATTAAATTAAATAAAGGTTTCGTAAATTTATCGAATGATAAAAATTGGATAACGGCTATCAATCTGATAAGAATTCAAGCAGATAACTGTATGAGACTAACTGCACTTAGTTTAGTTACCGATAGACTAGATCTATATAACCGAATTATTAATGGCGAATCTTCAAGAAATATAAAGGATAGCCACGGGAATAAAATGACAGACTACTACCTATCAACTGTTCTGGACAAAAGGTATCCAGGATTTAGATTAAAATATGAAAATTCAAGTGGGTTTATTCATTTTTCAAATGAACATATTGATTTCAATACAGATTTCACAAGATCTGATAATGAATTTGTTATGTCAGTTAGGTTTGCTGAGACTACAGAATTTTCAATTCAGAATAGGGTTGACTATGCTTATAACATGTTTTATTTAGGGAAAAATTTGTATTCAATTTTAAATGGTTATAAGCTTCACATGATCGAATTTATGTGCAATATCAAACACGATATATAAATTTTTAGTGTTAGCATTTGCGTTATAGGGCAATTATTTCCTTAATAATCATTGGAATTCTGCAGATTTAAAGCAGAAAATAGCTCAAAGTGAATAGTAAAGGCAATCTTTCTTAAAATATTGTAATCAGTGATCTAACTAGTATAGAATCTAAAAAAAAGATTTTTTTATTTTGCTGCTGAAAACCATTTTTTAAGTAGTTGTGAGGGATTTTTTAAATTGTATTCGTGAATAAGAGAATCGTAAAGTCCCATGTCCTCTTGCCACCCTTTTTTCAAAAGGTATTCAAAGTTTTCATTATAATCCACTGTGGATACGTTTAAATCAGCATTCCCATTATACCGATTAATCATGTTTACATTGTACGCAATAAGGTCCACGTTATCGTCATTCAGATCACGCATACAAACAAACCTTTTGTCGCTGATACGCTTAATTAAATTTGAGTACATTTTAATAGTTTCTTAAAAAAAATAAAAGCCATTGATAATAAAGTAGTTAAAAACATTCTTTATCACCATCTACTACAGGGTTTAAGATAATTAAAAATTACTTTCCCGTATTCCTTAATATAGATATATTTAACATAAAATGTTTTTATGAACTTTATAGCAGACGATCTAAAATGGACTAAGAACGTTACTAGAGATAAAGGAAAAGCACTAGCATATTCTGAATTTCAAGTTGGTGATACTTTCTACCTCAATTATCCTATTGAAAAAAATAGAATGGGCATATCAAGTGCT
This sequence comes from Sphingobacterium sp. LZ7M1, assembly GCF_024296865.1. Taxonomy (GTDB): domain Bacteria; phylum Bacteroidota; class Bacteroidia; order Sphingobacteriales; family Sphingobacteriaceae; genus Sphingobacterium. The sequence goes on from NZ_CP101134.1 coordinate 1,882,591, forward strand.
AAAAAACCAGTGGTTAATGATTTAATTCTATTAGTTCAAAGTATCAATAGTACGAGCATTGGTATGCCTGGAACATATCTTTCACATATTGTCGCACCTATTGACGACATTGTTATATTTGATGAAACAGATGGGCACCCTGTAAAAAGATTAGTAACCGTTGTTGCTTGTGATACACCATGGGTTTCGAAGCCGAAATACCTGAATTTCCAAGAACCAAATCGAGGATGGACCTGCGATATTGACCTTATCAAACCGAATAAAGGTACAGATATGGTATTACCAGTCAGAGAAAAACAAGAGTTATTATTAGGTTTATTTAAAGAGAAAGATTTAGGTTTAAAAAACATTACAACCATCATAGAACATCCTGGCTGGGATACTGAAAATACTGCGATAGAAGGTGAAGAAAGATATCTTTTAAAAAAACATAAGTACTACGAAAGGGATCAAAGAATAATCAGAAAGAAAAGGAAGAAGCAGAATCATTTGGAAAGCTAACATGTGATGTTTGTTCTGTGAATTTTAGCGATTTATACGGAATTCATGGAAAGGGTTTTATAGAGTGTCATCATATATTTCCAATCGCTAAACATGGAAAAAGAACAACTACCCTTGATGATTTGGCTTTAGTTTGTTCGAACTGTCATCGGATGTTGCATCGAAAAAATATAGATAGCGGATTTTACACAATAGAAGAATTGAAGTCATTGGTGGCTATTCGTCGTAACAATGTTGAAAATCTTTGAACAATCAATGAAATGATATTTATATAATCTTTCTCACAAAACAAAGAAAAACATTAACAATCTAACTGAAATTTACAGTTTTATGTACAAAAATACAGTCAAAAAGAATTACAAATTAGTAAGTGAGCTATCTGAAAGTCAAATTGAATCAGATGTTTCTAATTACCTTGGCTATATAACACCTCTCTGGTCAAAAAGATATCGTTTGAAAGCAGTTAGTGAGCAACAAACAGGTGCAGATAAATTATTTGATAGATTCGTTCCAATATATTTACAATTTAAAGTTTCAGAAGGTCTTTAACCATTAACTAAATCATTTTCATTACTTTCTCCAAACAGAGGCTTACAAAAAATATGAACGTTTCGAAAAAAGAACAATATAAATTCCGACCCGATCCTATATTTTAAGCTACGAAGAAAAGCAAAGGGTGCTACCGATTTTCAGCATAATATTCTGAGGAAATTACATAGCCCACCTATACAATACGCATTTTATGTAGCGCTGCTTACACTTTCTAATAAAGAATACAACGATTTATTAGATGTCAATATTTTGCATCGACTTTTCAATTTTTACCCATTTCATTATAACGATTTGGACATTAGGTCTGGTAATTTTAAGCATGAACTAGGTTTAATACCATATCTTAGATCTCATGTTTCTATACCTTCCCATGAAGAAGTGACAAGCTCGGATCACTATTACTCTTTTACCAAAGGAGGAACAAATATAGCGTGGCATAGTGGTACTATTATTCTAGATGACTATCGTTTATCCACTCAACTTGGTAACATTTTTGAACAAGCTTACAACGAGCGTTACATGGTAAGTCAATACCAATATGTAAATATGATTGACTCAATTAGTCAAGAAGTCCTTTTTAAGGATTTTGATAGACAAGATTCACAAAACAGAATAATACGATTCGCTAGATATTTAAAAGATGAATACAATGTATCTCTATTCTTTTTAGGTAATGTATAGATTAAATCAATTTTAATTATGTGCTACAATTGACAACTAGCAAGTAAATAGAGATTTTAGCATAATCGTCGAATCTGTCTCACAAAACGAACCTAATTTTTTAAAAATTTAAATTTTAAATGGCGTAGAATTATAGAAGTATTTTAGGAATAGTTCCTTTTTAAAATTTAACGAGTTTCATCCTCTTAAATCGATAGCACATCCTTTTTTATTTTCTCAACTAATTCTCCAATTTTATAATCAGTTGATAATTTACAATCTTCCCTTAAAATGTATAAATTGTAAATTTTTATCTCTAGTTTATTTATAAAACAAATGACAAAAATATCTGTATTTAAAGGTATGCCCATTTCCATTTGAATAGTATGATCGGATTTACGATGATGTATATTATATAAATTTGTCAAGTCTTTTAACGAATCCTCGAGTTTGCATTGTATATTAGATTTTATTGACATTGAAGAAAAGCTGATATGTGTTAACTGTGATTTAAAGCATAATTAATTTTTATATTTAAGATTAATTAAAGAAATCATGTCGTAATATTATTATAAATTTTTATCAAATATAATATTCCTGACCAAGTTTAAAATTATCGATTTATCTTACAAACACTAAATATTAAAGTTAAATAATCTGATTATTGAAATTGATGTTTTATCAAGTAAAATTTTGATAATTTCTTTTCTTGACCTATTTTCGGCAATGGTCCTGAGATAATGGGAACCATCGAAAAAAGATTAACAAATGATCCTAATAGTTGACGATAAACCCGAAAATATCTTTTCGCTGGAAAAAACCCTTCAAGCAAAAGGTTTTCGGACCGATTCTGCCCTTGCGGGAGAAGAGGCCCTGAAAAAATGCCTCAAGAACGAATATGCCCTGATCATCCTTGACGTACAGATGCCCGAAATGGACGGATATGAAGTTGCGGAGTTTCTTTCTTCGACAAAAAAAACCAAGGATATCCCGATAATTTTCCTGTCCGCTGTCAACCGTGAAAAGAAGTATATCACAAAGGGCTACGATTCCGGAGGCATCGATTACATTACCAAGCCGGTGGACCCGGACATCCTTTTGTTAAAGGTGAAGACCTTCTATCGGCTCTACGAACAGACGGCAGCCCTGCATAAAATTCAGAATGAGCTACAACGGGAGGTCGAATGGCGCAAATCAGCGCAAAAAGATCTCTCCTCAAAATTTGAGGAGCTGAAGGCCACCCTTGAGTCATTGCCCCAGGTCGCCTTCACCACTGATTCCAGGGGGAATGTTGATTTCGTTAATGAGCAGTGGCTACGGTATTCTCATGATAAGACGACATGGCCAGAGCTACATCCCGAAGACGGACACATATTTGAGAAATGGAGGCTTCAATTGGGTGACCTGTTGCCATTGGAGGCTGAAGTGAGGCTTCGCGAAAAACATTCTGAGAATTACCGGTACCATATCCTAAAGATTGTGCCCGTAGCTCAGGGGTCAGGTGGGCACAGATGGGTGGGTACCATGACCGATATAGATGAGCGAAAACAGTTAGAAAATAAAAAAGATGAATTCTTGAGTGTTGCGAGCCACGAACTCAAGACCCCTTTGACCAGTATCAAGGCCTTTGCAGAAATATCTTTGCGTTCAATGAAGGATATTCAAGAGCACCGTGCATACAGCTATCTATCCAAGGTTAAGAAACAGGCCGAAAAGCTCCATACTTTGGTTGAGGACCTACTGGACATATCCCGGTTGGAAAACGGGGGGATGAAACTCACACTCCAGGAAATTGATATCGAGACTGTCATCCAACAGGCTGTTGATTCGGCATTGGTAGAACATCAAGCGGCGGAAATGAGAATAGAGCGAACAGGTACAAAGATAGATAGGCGGATTTTGGCGGATCCCCTAAGATTGGAGCAGGTCCTTTCAAACTACCTCAGCAATGCCATAAAATATGCTCCCGGTTCCCAAGCGGTCCGCATCCACACCTATGTTGAGAAAAATTTCCTGTCCGTAGAGGTCTCCGATAATGGGATAGGGATCCCAGAACACAAAATTCCTTTCGTCTTTGATAAGTTCTATAGGGTGCAGGAAGCATCAGCAAAGTTCCAGGGCCTGGGCCTCGGACTGCACATATGCAAAGAGATCATTACCCTCCACGGTGGAACCTGCGGGGTCAGGAGCAAGCTTGGAGAAGGTTCGACATTTTATTTTACCCTACCATTCAATAAATAATGGCACAAAACGCATTAAGGAACCTTCAGATAGGCTTTGGTGTATCCATGGCCATCCTTTTGGCCTCATCGGCTGTCATGTTCTTTTCGTTCCGACACCAGCGGGAAAACAAGGTCCTTATGGATCAGTCCCAACGGACCATACTCAATTCACAGTTGATCCTGATCGACCTTCAGAATGCGGAAACGGGACAGAGAGGCTATCTCCTGACAGGGCAGGAAAAGTTCCTGGCTCCTTACAGGGACAGCCAGAGAGATCTCCCACAGCACCTCAGTGGTCTTGTAAATGGAAATCTGAGCTCTGAGCAGTTGGCCCGGACCCAGCAGCTAGGCCGTTTGGCCAGGGAAAGGATTGAAGTACTTGACGAACTCATAGGACAGCGACTGAGGTCGGCCGATCTTTCCCCCGGCCTGTTGGACAGGGGAAAATCGATCATGGATTCATGTAGGAACCTGATAAGCGAGATCCAGCATGAGGAAGAGACCCGGGCGGGAAAACGTTCCCAACAACTCGATAACTCCACCTTTAGAACAAATATCCTTTTTGCCTTTGCCTCCTTGATGTCCTTGATCATCACTGCCATCCTGTTCTGGAAACTTCGAGGAGACTACAAAAGGCGGGCAGAACTACAGCAGGAACTGCTAGAGAAGGACAGTGACATGAAGCATAGATTGAACCTTATCAGGGGGATCGCCCGACAGGTTAGCAAGGGGAACTATTCAGTGATCATAGATGACACGAAAAAGGACGACCTTGGAAACATTGCGGAGAGCCTACGCATAATGACCGAGTCACTGAAGAAGAACTTTGACCAGCTCCAATGGAACGAATGGCGAAAAAATGGCCTGGCCCAGTTGAACTCAGGTCTGATGGGAAACCCCGATCTTGAGGAAATTGCGAAGTACAGCATGGAATTCATCACCGACTACATGGATCTGGAGAACGGAGCAATTTTCATGGTCCAAGGGGGATCCTTCAAGGTCATGCATACCGTGGGGCTTCATAGCCTTCCTTTCTCAGAGCTTCCTCTAACGGAGGGGATCTTCGCAGAGGTACACAGGACCAAACGCCAAAGGGTCATCAGGGACCTATGTCCCGATGAATTCAAGCTCTCGTTTGCACAGGGGGAGATATCAATTAACCAGATAGCGTTGTTACCCATTGTCTACCAGCAGGAATGCATGGGAATCATCGAAGTCGGTTCTCGAGGAGAGCTTAGCCAAGAGAAGCTCGATGTTATTTCCGACTTCTGTGAAACCATCGGGATTTCCCTGGTCGCGGCACAGAGCCGGCGCAGGGTACAACAGCTATTGGAAGAAACGCAGACCCAGACCGAAGAGTTGCAGGTCCAGCATGCAGAACTGGAGACCCTCAATAGCGAGCTGGAAGCACAGGCTGGTAAGCTCAGGATCTCAGAAGAGGAGCTAAGGTCGCAACAGGATGAACTGCTTATCTCCAACGAGGAACTCGAGAAAAGGTCGCATCTTTTGGAAGAAACCAACCAGGTGATCGTCGCACGGAACAAGGAAATACAGGAAAAGGCGGAAGCCCTAGCGCTGAGCACCAAATACAAATCTGAGTTCCTTGCCAATATGTCACATGAACTGCGGACTCCCCTTAACTCTATCCTTTTGCTTTCACGTGTGCTCACTGAGAACATTGAAGGCAACCTTAACCATGAACAGGTGGAATCAGCCCAGGTCATCTGGTCATCCGGTACGGGACTGCTTAACCTGATAGACGAAATACTGGACCTTTCCAAGATCGAGGCAGGTAAGATGGACGTAGAGCTCGAGGAATTTAGGTTGGCCGACCTCATTTTGGAGCTTCAGCAGATGTTCCGCCCCCTAACCAGGGAAAAGGGCCTGGACCTCCGGATCGAGAACACCCTGCCGGAGGATTTTAAATTGAAAAGCGACCGCCTAAGGTTGGAACAGGTCCTAAGAAACCTGCTCTCCAACGCCACCAAGTTCACAGAAAAGGGATACATAACCCTCAGCGTAAAGCTTATCGATGGAAAGGAGCCTTCTGTCCTGTTCCATGTCAGAGATACCGGGATCGGGATTCCCCAGGAAAAACAGAAACTGATATTCGAGGCCTTCCAGCAGGCGGACGGATCTACCAGGAGGCAGTACGGTGGAACCGGCTTGGGACTTTCGATCAGCAGGGAAATCGCACGATTGCTGCACGGGGAACTTACCGTCGAAAGCACCCCGGGCAAGGGAAGCTGTTTTACACTCTCGCTGCCCATGGATTTTTTAGGCAGAGGCGATATCAGTGTCCATCAGGAGCAGCCCATCGGTCCCATAGTGCAGGCAGTTGGTGCACCGGTTGTTGGTCCAGAGATCTTTTTCCCGCAATTCATTGCCGATGACCGAGGGGACATTGTACCGGGGGACAGGACCCTATTGATCATAGAGGACGATGAAGCGTTCGCCAAGCTGATACTGCAATATGCAAGAAGGTCTGGCTACAAGGCAATAGCTGTCGGGAGGGGTGACCACGCCATTGAAGCAGCTCTGAGGTTTTCCCCCAATGCCATCCTCCTGGACATCGTCCTGCCCCATATGGACGGATGGCAGGTTCTCGAAGGGTTGAAGTCGAACCCGGATACCCGCCATATACCAGTCCACATGATGTCGGCCGAACAAGCCAAGAAAAGCGATAGCATACGCAGAGGTGCAATCGATTTTATCAGGAAACCTTTCCAAAAAAAGGGTTTCCAGGAGATTTTCTCCAAAATAGATGCTGCCCTCAGCAATGGTCCAAAAAAGGTATTGATCTTCGAAGAAAATCCCAAGCATGCCGAAGCCCTGTCCTCCTACCTTGAGAGCTTCGACATATCCACAGAGGTGAAGTCCTCCCTTGACCATGGCGTAAAGGCCCTTAAATCAGGAAACGTTGAATGTGTAATCCTGGATATGGGGATCCCGGGACAGGGGGCATATGAGATATTGGAAACCATAAAGGGGCAGGATGGACTAGAAGACCTTCCAATAATCGTCTTTACCGGAAAGAGCCTCTCTGGGCAGGAAGAGATGCGCATTAAGGAATATGCAGACTCGATCGTCCTGAAAACGGCCCATTCCTTCCAGAGAATCCTGGACGAGGTGAGCCTGTTCCTTCATTTGGTTGACCATAAGTCTTCAGGGACCCCTTCGCAATTGAATCCCAAAGGTAACCGACTGTCCGAAATCTTGGATGGGAGAAAGGTCCTGATTGCTGACGATGATATCCGAAACATCTTTTCGATATCTAGGGCACTTGAAAAATTCAACATGGAAATCTACTCTGCCATCGATGGTGTTGAAGCTTTCCAGATCCTGGAAGGACATCCCGATATAGACATCGTGCTGATGGACATAATGATGCCAAAGATGGATGGTTTCCAGGCCATCGAAAAGATACGTTCCGTGGAAATGTTCAGCAAACTTCCCATAATCGCAGTCACGGCAAAAGCGATGATGGGGGACCGAGACCGTTGCATGAAGGCAGGAGCCTCCGATTATATCTCCAAACCAGTGGATGTGGACCAGTTGGTCTCCTTGCTCCGGGTTTGGCTTTTTAACCGTTAAACCTTAAAAACAAATGAGCATATTGATTATTGATGATGACAGACGGAATATATTCGCCCTCAAGACCGCGCTCAGATCAAGGGGCTACGATGCCCTGGGCGTCATTACCGCCCAGGAAGGCCTTGATATCCTAGAGGTGGGAAATGGGATAAGCGTAGTGCTGCTGGACATGATGATGCCGGAATTTGATGGATTCCAGTTTTTGCAGCACATCATGGATTCCCCAGGAAAGGATTATCCGCCCGTTATTGCCGTGACCGCAAAGGCCATGAGCGGCGACAGGGAGAGATGCCTTAGCGCGGGAGCGGATGGGTATGTATCCAAGCCAGTTGATATCGATCTCCTGTTGACCGAGATCCGGGGATTAGTGAAAGGCTGAGAAATGGAAATCGAATCCCATTTAGATATGTTCCTTGCCACGTTACTCGAGGAATTCGGCTATGATTTCACCGGTTATAGCCGGGACTCCCTTCAGAGGAGGATTGTTCGGATAATGTCCCTATGGAAGGTTGCCGAACTGGGAGGGCTCCTGGACAAGATGCTCATGGATCCCTCGTTGGCAGGGAGCTTCGTGCAACAGGTCACCGTTCCCCTGACCTCCATGTTCCGAGATCCCTCATTTTTCCTCGACCTCCGCCAGAGTGTGATCCCTTACCTGAGTACATACCCCCTGATCCGGGTCTGGATAGCGGGTTGCTCCACGGGTGAAGAAGCATATTCAATGGCCATACTGCTAAAGGAGGCTGGACTGATTGAACGGTCCCTGATCTACGCAACCGACCTAAACCCCGCCTCTGTGGAGAGTGCCTCCAATGGCCTGTTTTCCTGGGAGAACCTTGGGGAATATACCAAAAATTATCTCAATTCGGGTGGTACGATGGAACTATCGGACTATTACTCACCAAAACAGAGCAGGTTTGGTTTCAATGATGAGCTTCGTTCCCGAATGGTGTTCTCGACGCATAACCTAGCCGGTGATTCCTCCTTCAATAGCTTTCAGCTGATCCTGTGCCGGAACGTACTGATCTATTTTAGGCGATCTCTTCAGGAATCGGTTCTAGAACTCTTCGACACGAGCTTGGAAAATGCCGGGTTCCTAGGCCTTGGGCCCAAGGAGACTCTCCGGTTTTCCTCTCTGAAGGGCAGGTTCCAACAGATTGGTGACCAAAAAATCTGGCAGAAAATAAATTAATGTTTCAAAATTTGGGGAGATTTGATATTTTCGCATAATACAATGGAAAACAAAAAGATACTTATTTTCGATGACGATAGGCACGTGCTTGAGATATTTACGATCGTATTGGAGGACATGGGGCATATAGTCGATCAATCGCGGACTTCGCACGACGTGTTGGAGAAAGTGAGCAGTTTTAAGCCTGACCTGATCTTTATGGACAACTGGATTCCGGATATCGGAGGGGTGGCGGCTACGCAGATGCTTAAATCCAGCCCACTTTATCGGGATATCCCGGTAATCTTGGTTTCAGCGAACAGTGATATAGAATTTTTAGCCGGTCAGGCCAAAGCAAATTGTTTCCTTTCCAAACCTTTTGACCTGGTCAGCCTGGAGGGCATAGTAAATAAGATCCTCCAGCCATAGGAAACAATCTCCACTATCAAAAACCATTAATTCAATCTCCACTAATATTTAACGGGTAATGGTGCTCTGAAATTTTTAGCATCTTTATAGGATAATAATTGTTTGGTTAATAAGGGCTTGGGTCGTCGATTCAAGCCTTCCTTCTTTTATAAGGACGTTTTAAGGAGGATATATATCATAATCAGTATGAAAAGAACCGTTAAAAAGATATAGGAATAGAAAAAATATCTCATTCCTCTATCTTCCTGGTCTATTTCATATCCCGCCTCCCACAGGTATTCCTTAAGTCTCCGGATGAAATCTCGCATATTTCGGTCCCCCACGTATTTTTTTATATATATAAAAAAGATTTGTTCATTGGTTATTGTTCATCTTGGGTCTAACATCTATATAAATATAGAAATCACAATCCGGTTTCGAAATATTTAACAGGACTATGGGTTTTTTAAAGCAGATATATTAAAAGAGGATTGGTAATTTAAAAAATGCATTTACATCTAACTTTTCCATGACGTTTATGTTTATGCTTAGTCCCACTAGCCCTGGGACGATAATGTTAGCACTTGGCTACTATCAAATTAATATATAACAATTCCATGGACAAAAATAACATACAGCAGAATATTGCGATTGTCGGAGGCGGGCCAGCAGCACTTTTTATGGTCAAGCACATTGTTGAACGCAAAATTACCCTTCAAAAGCTTACCATTTTCGAAAGGTTCGATAGATTGGGGGTGGGTATGCCTTACGGCAAAATGGGGGCAGGAAAGGAACACCTGGCCAATGTTTCTGCAAATGAACTTCCCTTACTTGCAGAAGATTTTGAATCATACGTTCAAAGATTTCCGCCAGAGGAATATGCGTCTTTCTGTCAAGGAAAAAAAATAAACCCCTACGAAGTAGTCCCTAGGGGGTTATTGGGTGATTATCTGGAACATTCCTTCCATAGCTATATCGGAATAGCTAGGTCCTTGGGGATTACCATAGATATACGTTTGGATACCTGTGTGGAGGACATTATTCCCGGCGATGGAGGAGAACCATTCAGGATACTGACATCCCAGGGCGCCACCCATGCGGACGTTGTGATCCTGTGCACCGGCCATGTATGGCCCCTTAAAAATGAAGGAAAGATCAATTCGTGTTACGATTCTCCCTATCCGCCCTCAAAGATATCTTTGAATGCAGATTTCCCGGTAGCGATCCGGGGGGCGTCGTTAACGGCAGTTGATGCCATAAAAACTTTGGCCAGGGCAAACGGAAAATTCAGGGAAAGACCTGAAGGCGGTTATGATTTCATATTGAACGAAGACAGCAGCGGTTTTCGGATCGACCTATTTTCCACCAGAGGGTTCCTTCCCGCCCTAAGGTTCCATTCGGAGGATAAGGCATTTTCCAGTGAGTGGACGATGGGTTTGGACGAAATCAATGAATATAAAGCGAAAAATGGGGGCTTCGTGGATCTCGACCACGTATTTGAGAGAAACTTCTTGATCCCTCTCAGTCAGAGGGACCCCGATTTTTACTCCAGGGTGAAAGATTTGGGAATTGAAGAATTTACCGAGAGAATGCTGCAAATCCGGGAAGAGATCGATGCCATAAAGCTATTTATGGCCGAATTCAGGGAAGCTGAAAAGTCAATAAAGCGGCAGCAGTCCATAAGTTGGAAGGAAGCTCTGTCTGCCTTTAGCTATGCCATCAACTACCCGGCAAAACATCTCAGCGCCGAAGATATGGTCCGGCACAAAAAAGTGCTTATGCCGCTCATTTCAATTGTTATTGCGTCCCTGCCCCAAGCTTCCTACCATGAGATGATTGCTCTATATGAACAGGATCTCCTTCGTAACTACGCCGTTGGTGAGGAAAGCGAGTTCGTTCCCAATGCAACAGGTTAAGGATGTAAAGTAACGTTCGTAGATGACGAAGGGGAAAGATTTGAAGAAAACTATGAGATTTTTGTAGATGCCATTGGGCAGAGGCCCATGCACTTCAACGACCTTCCCTTTGACGGGCTTAAGACGGGTTAAGGTCACTTCCGGATTCCTATTTTTCAAGGATGAGGAAAATGCAAAAAAACATGTTGAAAACGGTGCAGCCAATGTGTACAGAGATGACATGGGCAAATATTTCATGAAAGTGACGGGACTGGCCATAAATGATAACTTTCAGGCACTGGACACGTTCGGGGCAGTCAATCCCTCACTCTTCATTATGGCAGTGCCATTTATCAGTGGGTTAAACCCAGATTTTTCTGGCCTGGATTTCTGCGATACAGCGGCTGAGAGAATTGCCAATATGTTGGGGAATAATGATATGGATTGAATATTATAGGGCTGACCCATGCATTTCGGAGTTAAGGGACGTCTCCCTCTTTCAGGAAATCAAAGAGTGATAATAGATCAAGTCTAAAAGCCTATTGTAAAATTTACACTAATTGTGAACCTTTTATATTTTAAAGGGTTGAATTTTAAGAAACCGGTTCTAGAGAGTGTTTCGTTATTTTATTGTTATAAACCACTGTATCAAAAGAGTTTAACATTTAAGTAATTTATCATGAAAAGAAATAATTCAAGCAGCCGCTCAAGAGGAGGATCCTCTGACAATAACGAACATTCATTGGAAAACATTTACCAATTAGGGTACAGTCATGGATTCCGCGACGCATCAAATGATGAAGATTATGATGATGAGTTCGACGAAGAAGAATATGATGACTATGAGGACGAGGATTACGATAACGAGGATGAAGACTACGACTACGATGAGGATGATTATGACGAAGATGACCAGGATGATGAGGATGATGAGGACTCTTCGGACGGCAGATCATCAAACCGACGCCGCGATAGCGATGGAAGGTTTACTTCATCCAGCTCTGGTTCCAGAAAAGGTAGCACTTCGGGACGAAGTTCAAATGGTTCACGCCGCGGATCTACCAGCTCGGCACGCGGATCGAATAATTCCGGGGGTGGCTCAAATAGCTCAGGAAGGGGAAGATCAGGAAATTCAGGTAGAGGTGGATCAAACAGCTCCGGTAGAAGTTCTTCAGGCTCCAGGGGGAGATCAAGGAAATCCTCATCCAGCTCGGGTTCTTCCTCTAACAGCTCGGGTTCAGGTTCCAAACGCGGATTTGCCTCAATGAGCAAAGCTGAACGTACCCGTATCGCCCGCATGGGAGGCAAGGCATCCCAAGGTGGAGGACGCTCATCCGGCCGATCGGGAATTGGGGGCAGAAGGAATTCTTAATTTATATCATCACTTCAGTGCCCTTTCATAGGGTGCTGAAAAAAAAATACTTATGGCAAAAAAAGAATTGCTCAAAGAAGGGCAGACTGAAGGTACCGAGGATACCAATCAAATAAGCAGAACTAATAAAAAAGCGGACCAATCCGCTCAAAAAGGCCCCCAATTATATGTCTTTTTCCTTTCAGCCCTAAAGGATATACTTTATGCTGAAAACAAATTGGTTGAAGCTCTCCTAGAGATGGAAAGTGCAGCTTCTGCAGAGGAACTTAAGGATGCCTTTGAAGATCATCATCTGTTGACCAAGAAACACATCAGCAGGCTCAACAAGATATTTGGTATATTGGAAGAAAAGGCGGAAGCCAAGGAATGTAAGGCAATAGAAGGTATCTTAGAGGAGGCACGGGAGATTATCAAGAATACGCCTGAGGGCTCTGCCACTAGGGACGTGGGACTTATTATTGCTGCTCAGAAAGTTGAGCATTATGAGATAGCTACCTATGGAGGACTTGTCCAATTGGCAATCACCCTGGGATTTGAAAAGATTGCGGATCTTTTAGAGAGAACGCTCGAAGAAGAAGAAGAAGAAACGGATCAGGAACTCACGTTTATTGTAGAGAACCATATTAATCCAGAAGCTGAAAAATAGGATTAAACCTAATTTTAAAACATATCCAAAATCTCTAATATCTCAAAAACGTCCATTTTTATGGACGTTTTTTATTCTTTATCTATTTTTGAAATTTTGCTGTTGCACTCAGGTCAGAAATAAGAGCCACCTATTTTCTGCCATTCGAGAACAGCATTCTAAAAAACTGTATTCAATTGGGACTGTTTTGAATTCCACTATCTTCCTTATAACCATGTTCTTGGCCATTCTCTCCCAAAATGGCTAACAATAATAGATAATATCCCTTTTCCAGACCAAGTTCTTCTGCTGTTTTAAAATTTTCCATATATAGTTCCATTAGTTGATTTATTTTTAGATATTATTGCAAAGACCGTTCAACTTTATATTTTTTTAAGGAATTTTCTTGAAAATATTTTATCACTGATAATTTTCGTGAGAAATAGATCTAATCATTTTTGTGCTTCTTGTCCTCAACTAGTGGTTAAAATCAATAGGTTATAGCTGCTTATCTACAATTTTTAATCAAATCATTTAATTTCATTCAGAATTTTCACCGTAGAATGTTCTTTATCTATTTTAGTGGTAAGACACTAAACCTAGATCACCATCCTATGGTAAACGATAATATGACTATCCTTGAATATGCGAAAGAAAAAGGATTTGATGGATATCCTGACCCGACCAGTATACAAAGCTGGTTGAGAAATAAGGGAGTGATTGTATTGGTAACACTCCGAGAAGTTGATGAGGGGGACTTTAGGTTTTCCTATCAGGTCTTTGAACCTTCATCAATATATTATCACCATCCCCCCCTGAGCTCCACAGTTTATTGGAACATGTATGAAGAGGCTCTAGATCACGGGTTAAAACATGGTCTCAGCTATGTTTGATCGGTGCCGTGAGTTTACTCAGTTATAACAAATTATTCAGATTTTATACGGGATAAAAACAATAATGATCTATCTAACACCCTTTCAATAGCATCAAGAGCTTTTTTTGGACAATTTTAACCTTCTCCTTCTTTGCAATTTTTGCATACCTCCTCATCCAGCCGTCAAGACTGCCCTCTTCAAACCTTTTTAAGATAACGGGACAGATGTAGTTTTTGCGTGCCACCGATGGTGTGTTTCCCAAAATGTGCGCGACGGAACTGACAAGTTCTCTGCAGCTTTTGTTTCGGTTCTTAGTGTTGCCGGGATAGGTTTCCAAAAGATGACCCAAAGCCAAAAAGCATGCGTTCCACGTTCTTATGGTTTTACTGGTAACATTCCCACCATATATTTCAGAAAGATAGCTGTTCAGATGGCAAGGCTTTATGGCTCTTTTAACATTCTGTTCGTCCAAGTATTGGAGAAACTGTTTTCCCGAGAGTTGCAATATCTTCTCAATCTTATCATACAGCCTTTTCTTACTAATTGCTTTCTCCTGCTTTACACCTTTTTTTCCCCTATATCTTAATATTACCTTTCCTTGCTGTAATTTAACATGTTTATTCTGGAGCGTGGTGAGACCAAAGGAACCATTGGAATTTCTATATATGGTATTTCCTGGACGTATGGATGTGTGCTGGATGATCATGATTGCCAGAGCACAGACATATCTCTGGTCACACAGGTCCCTTTTGATATCCTTCTCCAACTGTTTTTTCAATACTGGCAGGCTCTTTCCAAAGTGATATAGTCTGCTGAACTTATCCTGGTCCTGGAAAGCTGTCCAGCGGGGATGGTAGATATATTGCTTACGTAGCCTAATATCCAAGCCCGTGGCCTGGATGTGCCCATTTCTATTCGGGCATATCCATACATTGGTCCAATTTGGCGGAATTACCAAGGAATGGATCCGAGATAGGACCGATGGATCTACAATCCTAACTTTTTTTTGGTCGTAGTATTCAAATACCTCACCGTTTTGTATCCTAGAGATGCCCTTTGAATTGCAGTTTACATATTTAAAAGGTTTCTTTGCTTCCATACCTTGTCATTGAATTATTCCTATACCCTTAATCTGTTTCGAATGTATTTTGTTTTAGCATATATAATTTAAAGATTAAATTATGCTAGAGCTGTGCTGTCGTCATTAATTTAGTACGTCCTGTTCCCTTCCAGTGGGTGAAGTGCAGCTTTATTTTTATTTTTGCCCATTCCTGGTGTATTTTCAGGTGTAAGGTTCATTGCTTGATTCGTGAATGTCGATCCACCTTTCAGCGGGTATTTTCTCTCTTTTTCCGTCAGATATGTTGCATAGAACAGTTCGGGAATCAATTCGCTTGATAATTTTAAGATTAAAAATGATATTTCAGAATGTTATAAATGGGGACATCGATCTAGGCGCTTATTTTCTTTTCTGCTTTGGCATTTTTTGGTTTAATGAAAATTGCGCGCAAGGCCTGTAAGATAGGATATTAAATTAAAATGCCAACCTTCTAGGATGGCATTTAAAAATACCTTTTTACTAGATATATATTACTCGGCTTTTGAATTTAAGTTCGTATCCGCAATGGCGGTTAATTTTTCATCGCACGACTTTTCTTCTTTTAATGTCTTCAAGAGCAACTTTACTGCATCCTTATGTTCAAGCGATTTTGCGAAAGCCGCCAGCGTGCCATAAGTTGCAATCTCATAATGCTCTACTTTTTGCGAAGCGGCGATTATTCCGGCATCCCGCACAGCCCCAGATTCTGTCTCTTCCATAATACCTTTAGCTTCTTCTAATAGCCCGGCCATAGCATCACATTTCTCTGCCTTCGCTTTAATTCCGATCGATTCAAAAACTTCTTCAAGTCTATTGACATGTTCCTTGGTCTCTTCAAGATGAGA
This sequence comes from Sphingobacterium sp. LZ7M1, assembly GCF_024296865.1. Classification (GTDB taxonomy): domain Bacteria; phylum Bacteroidota; class Bacteroidia; order Sphingobacteriales; family Sphingobacteriaceae; genus Sphingobacterium. Next base: position 1,898,410 of record NZ_CP101134.1, read on the forward strand.
AGATATTGCTGTTTTCAGTTCTTGAGACGTAGCATTTTTTTCCATTTTAGGTAATGCTTTTACCAATTCCCTCTCAGCCCAATAAATATCCTTTAGGCCGTCCTCAAACAGATCATTTAAATCTTTAGCCGCGCTTTGCTTTGCTTTAACTTTAGTTTCCTTAAGAGTAGATTTTGTTGTTGTTGCCATGATAATATTGTTAAGTTTGATTGGGGAAAAACAAACTAAGCTCATAATTGTTCTGAATGTCGATATTTGTCCAAGCTTCTGTAGGGTTTAGATAAAAGTAATGAAGATTTTATTCTGGAGATATAAATTTGGGCAGGAGATATTTTTATACAACATCAAACATATTTACCTCTAAACTGTTTATATTGGAAAGGTAAATTAATAGTCCAAAAAAACCCATGCCACCTATATCCCCACTATAGGTGGCATATTTTTTTTTAAATACGAGAAGGAGATAAAAAGAAGAGGATTGCGTAGAGTAGTCAGATCTGATTAGGTGTGTCTGACAGTCTCGAATGTGAACTGATTTTATAGTAATCAAAAGTAATTTGTATAGTGATCAATCAATAATTTTTTTTATTTTTAATAAAAAATCACCCCAAACATACGTAACATTTTTAGCGGAAAAAGGTCCTAAGTTTACTTTAGGACCTTTACTTTATATTAAGTTAAGAAACTTTATAGCTTTTAAGCTTTTCCTGCAACAGTTTTCTAGCTGTGTGTATTCGAGTTTTGACGGTACCTTCCGGAAGCCCTAAGTGTTCACCTATTTCGTAGTACTTATAACCTTCAAAGAACATCATGAACGGTGTATAATACTTTTCATGTATTGACATTAGAACAGAATCAATATCTTCACCCAAAAAATTGTCTATACTTTTGTTTTGGCTCTGCTGCTTTGTGGGGTCAAGGGCTGAGAAGACTGTTGATATGTAAGTCCTTTCCACTCCATTTTTCCGGCACCTATTAATGAAAATATTCTTCATGATTGTATACATCCAGCCCAAAATATTTGTGCTTCTTTCAAATTTTTCTTGGTATCGAATGAACTTCATGAGGGTATCTTGGAGGAGATCCTCCGCATCATCTTGGTCCTTGGTAAACTTGTTCGCATAGTGAAGCAATGTGTCCGAATGAACCAACACTTCATTTTTTATAAAATCATTGTTCATTTTAAAAAGAGATTTAGTAGAAAACGGGTTTTAATTCACCTTTGCGCAAAGATGGTTTAGATTGAAATTGGACCAGAAACAAACCTCGCGTTAAATCTCCGGTCCAATAAAAATCTTATGGTTGTATGTACATGGAATTGCAATGAGTGTGCCAAAGAAATTTCTGGGCAGTTTTTTTTATAGAACGGTGAAATCTCGCCATTGGGATTGAGACAATCACTAGCATATCAATATTAAAATAGGATATGCTCTTATATCTGCAGGAGGAATAAAAATTCATACTTCAGACCCAATAAATTTCTCTGAAAAATCTTTTAAATATTTTATGTAATTCAAGACAAAATATTCGTTTTAACCCTAGAGACTCAAAACACTGGATCTATTAAAAAAACGTAATATTGTATTATCTATCAATAATAAATGAAGCTTAACAATGGTAAGTGATAAACTCCAAAATCTCTTTAATCAGCTTGAAGTTCCTGCCAAAACCATTCTTTTACAGGAAGGGGAAATCTCCAAAAATATGTTCTTTGTTAAGAAAGGATGTTTGCGGACCTGGGTCAATAATGATGGTAAGGATATTACCACCCAGTTTTTTTTGAAGGCGATAAAGTTTCGTCCATTGAAAGCTTCCGTGCTGATCTACCGAGCCTCTATAGCATAGAAAGCCTAGAGTCCTGCATTCTGCTGACGCTTTCACAAAAGGATTTTTTGGATGGGTTAAAAAGTTTCACCGAAATCAAAGAAGAAATACAGGAGCATCTATTCAAACGACTTTTACAATCTCAAAAAACTTTCTATTCCTACCTTAAAAACGTCCTCAGCAGCGCTACAGAGAGTTGATCGAAGAATATCCCCATATTATCCAATGTGTTCCGCAGCATTACGTCGCATCTTATCTTGGAATTACTTCGGTTTCTTTAAGCAGAATACGAAACAGACGATGAACCATTTCTCCTTTTGAGTTTTTAAAGGATTGTTGGCAGCATGATGATAGAAAAACTCCTCCATGGAAAGGTCACTATACCTGATCACATATACCAGAGGATCATAAATTAAAATATTTTGATCAACAAGAATTTCATGGGTCAGCTATGTGCACATTGAATGTAATTGCTTAATGGAATTCATAGGTCCCCTCCTTTGCACGAGAAGTAAAGATACTATCATTGGGGGCTTTAATTTTAGGGGGAATTTAAGAACGATAAAAACGATTAATAATAATAATATGGCTTCGGGGTCAGCTTTGCTTGATTACCATTACCCGCACCATATAACAGAACAACAGAACCAGAGGGCCTGATTTAATTACCCCTGGTTCTGTTTTTATAGTTTTTCCCTAATCATGTCTATAGTTACGTAGCTTTTTCTGGAGGATTCTCCTGGCCGTATGAATTCGGGTCTTTACCGTTCCTTCAGGTACCCCTAGATATTCAGCTATTTCATAATATTTGAACCCTTCATAATACATCATGAATGCATTATAGTATATTTCAGGAATTGTTTTCATGACGGTGTTTATTTCTTCACTCATTAAATTGCCTTCCGCTCTATCTCTACTGATCCGACTTTCAATATCCTTGGAATCCGTAATCCCATTTATATACTTGAGCTGATGAACTCTTCTTCGGCAATCATTAATAAATGTATTTCTCATAATAATATAGATCCACCCCAATAGGTTGGTTCCAGTAACGTATTTCTTCTGATACTTCAGCACCTTGATCAATGTGTTCTGAAGAAGGTCTTCGGCATCATTATGATCCTGAATGAATTTATTGGCGTATTGCAAAAGTGTTGGTGTATGCACCAATACCTCTTCTTTTATAAATGTATAATTCATCTTTAATAGGGCTTTTGTGAATAAATATTACTATTTAATTAACCCTTTGCGCAAAGGAAGATGTTTGATATAGTCTATCTGTGCACCCCGCGTGTGGATAGGTTATATCTATATGTTAAGGTTGTATAATCGACAATATTCAATACCCGTGCCAATTAAATCCTCATCAATCTATCCCTGATAAAAAGTATTTTACAGTTACTGGTATGCAACTAACAGCTAAATTGTGTTTTTTTAAGAATTTCCAAAATAGCGGACTGTTTAATTTAATAGACACATAGTTTATTGATTTAATACATGTAGTGGTTTAGCTACAAATGGGTCTTCGTATAGATGATGAAAGGTCTCCGAGTAAAACAATTCATAAATCCAAAGGTGACGAATTCGATAATGTTCTGGTAGTACTGAGGACAGAAGAACACTGTGATTTTTTAGTTAATCAATCCTTAGCTACTGAGGAACATAGAATTTTCTACGTAGCAGTAAGTCGTGCGAGAGAAAGATTATTTATATCCGTTCCCACCTTGGCACCTGTAAAACTGCAAAGAATTGAACATCTTTTTGATGTGAACCATCTTAAATAAAAAAGAAAGGGAAACGCGTAAATAAATCAAAATAATGATTCTAGAAGTCAGTAAACCGAAGTTGGGCATACCCTACTTTTAATCAATATTTTGTTATCCTAGAAATCAATATTTTTGTGATTGATTTCTGCTAGAAGTCAAAAAAATAGCTAATTGGAAGGTTAAGTTTATCTGCTAAATTCTTTATTGTTAGAATTGTTGAATTGGATTCACCTCTCTCAATTCTCCCCAACTGTCTTGTATCGATATTACAAAAAGAAGCAAATTCCTCCTGAGACATTTCTTTCGATTCTCTTATGGACCTAATATTTAGCCCAAATTGTTTTAAAAAATTTATATCTCTAATTTTTTCCGACATTTAATACTAATGTCAAAAAATAAGTTAAAAATTATTAGGACATATATGTCCTTTTATTTATATTTGTATAATCACACCATTATTTGGTGTATGTGCATTAGACTAAAAGAGTCTCGACAGCAAATTCCGACAAATTGCAAACAGACGAGACGGTAGTGTAATGCCCAAGAATATTTTGTGTACCTTAGGTATTCACTATAGTTCTTGGGTTACTGCTGTAATTCCGCTCTGTTTGGCCGTCGGAAGCCTGCTGTACGGTTGGCAGTAACCCACACTATAGGTTCCTTTCATTTGAGACTCACTTTATAAACTAAAACAGTGAGTTATGAAAAAACAATTCTTAAAAAACCTTATCAAATCGCCCGTTTGATTTTTGATTGGATTGATGTATCTACCAATTGGTGTTGATACTAATTTCTTAATCTCCACTTATTCATAGATTTTCTAATTCCCAAAAAATTAATATTCCTAAAAAATGAAGAATTTTTATTGGGGCAGGAGAGAACTGTCCAAAAAAATCTATCGATTAGAGCCTACTGCTTTAAATTTTCAAATATGTTCACTAAGAACATTCATTACCTTGGTCTTGGCATTCCAATTGTTGTTGTTTAGTAAATCAGTTCTGGCGCAGTCTCCGAATCCAGAGGCTGTTGCTGGCTCTGGGAACCCGCCAAGTACCGTAATTGTAGGACAAAAAGTACCCACCGACTTTTGGAATCAAAAGCATACGATCTATGAAGATGGTAAAACACGGGTAATCACACTTAAAGAATTTAAAGGAAAAGTGTTGATATTGGACTTTTGGTCCGTGAGCTGTGGAAACTGCATTTTCCACCAAAAAGCGATTTCCTATTTTAAAGAAAAATTTCCAGAGCATCTCGAAGTAATCATGGTCAATCCGCTAAGAACGAAAGACAGTTTGAGCCATATCACCGCATTTGAAGATAAGTTTCGCCAAGAATATTTCCCTAATGGTTTTCGGAGCATTATCCTGGATAAGGAATTGACTAATCTATTTGCCGTTCGAGCTTTTCCTACCTATGTTTGGATTACGCCGGGAGGCATGGTGCAGACCATTACGTTCTGGAATTTTTTGAACAAGGATGCAGCAATGCCATTCCATAAAGGTAAGGGATTATGAAAGCAAGGAACTTAATCTTTATGATTGCAATCCTATGCAGTTATGGGAATCAGCTATTTGCACAGATATCGATTTCAGGAAAAGTTGTCCAAGAAGATGGATCACCAATCCCTGCAGTGAATATTTTCAGCCCGGTAAATCAAAAAAGCTACCGGACAGATTATGAAGGAAATTTTTCGATGCACTTAAAAGCAATGGACAAACTTGTTTTTACCCATCAGAATTATGACACGGTATTTGCCGATGTGGCTGACGATCAGAGCTATCTGCGGGTCACCATGAACCGAAGGACCATCGGTATAGAAGAGCTCCATATTATCGAAACGGGATACCAGAAAATTTCAAGGGAGCGGTCCACGGGAAGCTTCGAGCAGATGCGCCGCAGGGAAATTGCTCAGCGCCCTAGCAGCAATATCTTTCAGAATATGGAGGGATTTCTGCCGGGGGTGATGTTCGATAAACGAAGCGGAGATAACAAATTTCATGTCCGTGGTATCAATTCATTGACTGAATCGATGACCGCTCCTTTATTGATCGTGGACAACTTTCCTTATGCCGGAGACATCGATGCAATCAACCCGCAGGATATTGAATCTATCTCAGTCCTTAAGGATGCTGCTGCCGCATCGATCTGGGGATCCAGGGCTGGTAACGGTGTGATCGTAATAACCACCAGAAAATCGAAAGAAGGAAAGGTTCGGGTGGAGGGTGGACTGAATTATGTCACGATGGGAAAACCGAGTCTGCTCGATATTCCGACCTTGGATTCAAAGGCTTTCATGGAAATCGAAAAGGAGTTGTTTGATCAGGGAATCTACGATGCATCGCTGAATGAAACCTCTGTGACTCGAACCATGCTGAGCCCATATGTTGAATTGCTGGACAAGGTAAGGAAAGGGGAGATCTCCGAAATGGAATCAGCAGAATTAACTGAAGCTTTCGAGGGACAGGACTATCGAAAGGATCTATTGGAACATTATTATCGCCATACCTTCATGCAGAAATACAATATGTCTGCAACAGGGGGTACCCAAGATTTTAACAACCGAATTTCCCTGACCTATGATCGCGACCTTCAGGGTACAGTGACCAATAAATATGCGCGCGAAGGACTGATATGGTCCGGATTGTATAAACCGGGGAAAGCCATATCGATTGATTACCTGTTGGCATTGAATGGGCAGCAGTCGACGATGAGCCTGGAAGGCTTGAACTACCCGTTAAGTCCCGGGGGTGAAAGAAGCACGCTATATCCTTATGCGTCCTTGGTCAATGGGGAGGGGAGGCCAATACCTATGGAAAGGCAATTTTCAAATGAATATTTAGAAAAGTTCAGCGACCAGCTTCCATATGACTGGTCATATAATCCACTGGAAAATATATGGGAGTCTACTAGAAACCATCAAACGATGCAAGTGCGGGCGAACTTAGGTATCAGTTATAAGCTGTTCCCATTTTTGACCCTGAGCGGTAAATATGCACATACGATCCAATCTGAGAGCGACCAGGACCATTATGGCAGGAATTCCTATTACGTTCGTAACCTTCAGAATACATATTCCTCGATGGTCGATGGAAAGGTTTTTACACCTATTCCCGAAGGTGGTATATTTGATGAAGGGAGATCAGCACAGGTCGAAAGGCGTGGGAGAATCCAGGCAGATATTGACCTGCCTTTTTTTAGGCACCATCGATTTACATCACTGATCGGAGGAGAGGTTTCCGATCAACCCCGCGAGTCAGATTCCTATCGGTATTATGGGTATGATGAATCGATGAAAACCCATCAGTTTGTGGATTACCTGAGGACCTACAGTACCTTTCAAGGTATCTTGGGAAATACAACTATTCCAAGGTTCGGAGAACTATCATCGAAGAATACCCGGATGGCATCATTCTTCGGAAATGCAGCTTACGGCTATAAGGAAAAATATTTTTTGAATTTCTCGATGAGAAAAGATGCTTCAAACACCTTTGGCATCGGTACGAATTGGCGCTGGAACCCATTATGGTCATCTGGAATAGCGTGGAATGTCCATCGAGAAAAGTTCATGGAAAATGTACCGTTTATCAATCAGTTGAAGTTAAGGTCTACTTGGGGGCATAGTGGAAACTCTGGGGGGTTGGGCACCTCACTGCCTGTAATCCTTGAAATCAATAATTATACCCTGAACCCGGAGCGTCAGGCATATTTGTACAGCCTTCCTTATGTTGATCTGAAATGGGAGGACGTGCGCATGATGAACCTGGGCTTGGACTATAGCCTTTTTAATCGAAGAATTTGGGGAAGCCTGGAATATTTCAATAAAAAATCGACTGATATCCTTGCGCAGGATCTTTTGGAGCCCACTTTGGGCATGAACATCATGATGAAAAACGTTGCCAATATGAAAGGCGAGGGCATCGATGTGAGCATAAATACCCTCAACATCCAGCGGAGATTTTCATGGAACACACAAGCCTATTTCTCCATGGTAAAGGATAGGGTGACGGACTACTTTGGAGGGAATAGGGAATCCAGGGATTATCTTACGGCGAGAGGCCTGAGCCTTTACCCGACCGAGGAGTGGGGACTGTATCCAATTTTTGGGTTGCGGAGTTCTGGTTTGGACACTGAAGGGGACCCGGTCGGCATGTTGAACGGTGCACCCTCCAAAGATTACGTCAAGTTGAACGCAGATTCCCTTCAGAACCTGAAATATTTTGGATCGGGGATTCCGAGGTTCCATGGTTCCCTCCGGAATACATTTTCCTATAGAGGAATCACGCTGAATGTCAATATCATCTTTAAGGGGGGGAATTACTTTTCCAGAAATACAGTGAACTATTCTAGCTTAGTCAATGGATGGACTGGCCATACTGATGCACAATATCGATGGCGGAAACCGGGGGATGAAGCTAAAACCGATGTGCCGGCTTTAAAAATTCCATTGAACTCAAATCGGGACTTCTTTTATATGTATTCCCAGAGAAATGTGGAGCCAGGTGGATTCATCCGAATCCAGGATATCAACCTCAACATTCCAATCCCATTGGGAAGGACGTTGGATGCTTCGGTCAGCATCTATATGGGAAATGTGGGATTGCTATGGAGGGAGAATAGCACAGGATTGGATCCAGAGAATTTGTACATGCCGGCACCGCGAACCTATTCAATTGGATTGAACCTAAAACCTAGGAAATGATGAAAACTAAAATAATTGCATTATTGGGGCTTTGTATAACCATGGTATCCTGTAAGGATTTCTTGGCCCTGAAGCCAGAAACCTCCTACAGTCACCCCGAAAGCTTGGAGGATATCAACGCCCTATTGAACTATGAATCCAGGGTAAATGGAAATTACCTTGGAAATATCGAATCGGGGACGGATGATTTTGAGATTGATTTCTCCAGTTACAGCACCCGTTCGGCCTATTATCAAGAGTTATACCGATGGGACGAAGAACCATTTTCGGAGGACGGTGGGGCAGGTGAAAACTGGTTATTTCCCTATGAAACCATTCTATATGCCAATGTTGCACTTGAATCCCTGGAAAGGGTGAAAGGTGGGGAACCATCCTTGAGGAAGCGATTGGAAGGCGATGCGCTTTTTATACGTAGCTATCGGTTCTTCCAACTGTTGCAGGTCTATTCTCCACCATATCTGGTGGGAGACCAGGACAGCCCCTACGGAATTCCACTCCGCCTCAGTTCAAATGTCAATGAACCGTCGGTCAGAGCAACTGTGAAAGAGGGATATGGGCAGATCATTGATGACCTGAACAAGTCGATCCAATTGCTCCCGGAAGAGGTAAACTATAAAACTAGGCCCAATAAATCATCGGCATATGCGCTCTTGGCCAGGGTACAGTTGTCAATCGGTGATTACGAGAATGCACTTAAAAACGCACACCAGTCCCTGCAACGAAATTCAAAATTGTTGGACTACAATTCGATGGACCTTTCTGCAGCCTATCCCTTTATGCCCTTGAATCAAGAGGTCATTTACCATGGTAAAAGCAGTGCATCTGGTTCCTTGATGGCATCGTCGAGGTTGACGATCACACAGGATCTATTGAGTATGTATAGCGATGATGATCTACGTAAGACGGCATTTTTTGTTGCCAGAACACCTGATAGATTTCGGTTTAAGGGGTTTTATAACGGATCTGCTGCGAGCTACTTTGCGGGCATAGCAGTTGATGAAATGATGTTGATTGCAGCTGAATGCCATATTCGAACAGGAAAGGTTGGTGAAGGCATGGAGATGCTCAACAGCCTGCTTGCCAATCGGTACGACAGGATTACTTTTGTTCCACGCACAGCCAGCAACGAACTGGAAGCACTTCGGATTGTTTTGGACGAAAGAAGGAAGGAACTGCCTTTTCGGGGTATCCGCTGGACGGACCTACGACGGTTAAACCGGGATCCAAGGTTTGCTAAAACCATTCGAAGGAGCTTTCCTGTTGAGGATGACAAACCTATGGAAACCATATTGTTGCCTGAGGATCCAAGGTATTGTTATTATATCCCTCCTCAGGTCATTGAAAAGAGTGGGATGGTGCAGACCAAGCGATAAAATAAAAGAAGGCAGGCCTAAGCCTGCCTTGATTAAGGTTTAATTCACCTTCTTACTTTAATCTACCTTCTCTCTCAAAGCAGTTACTGTTTCGTTAGTTGAGGGTGTACTTGCAAAGGCATCGTTGATGCGATCTTTTACTTTGGAGGAACCCGTGGCGATTGCGCTCATATCAGGATATCCCGCTGTATTAGCTGGTGCGGATATGGTACATACTTCCTGTTGCTGACCTTCGCAGGGTTTGTTGGGATCGGGGCTCAAGGAATATTTGGTTGAATCGAGCCTGGAATCGGTCGAATTTCCATGGAAATACCAGGTAGCCGGTATTTGTTTATCCAAGTCCTGAATCTTTTCTGTAGCAAAGGAGTTGAGAAACATTGACACTGCCATTGAGCCAACAATCAGCAGGGAGGCAGTTGGAAGGGATTTTAAATTTAGGGTTTTCATGATTCATGAATTTAACTTTAATGGATTTGTTTAATCTTCAAGGCCATTCTGGTTCCTGGAACCATGGAATGGCCATTATCGTGAAGGTAGCGGACTTTTTAGGGAAATATTTTGGAAATTTCATAGATCTAATTTTAGTTTCGGAACCTAAAATTATGTGTATAAGCCTTATGACAGGTAGACCTTTTTGTGGAATAATCCAAATATGATTTATTTAGAAAAGGAAGATTCTCCATACTGTTTTCTGTAGGATCCCATCGTGATTCCAAAAGTCCTCTTGAAGATCCTGTTCAAGGTATTTGTATCTGCATACCCAAACAGGATTGACAGCTCTAGCAGGGGAATGTCGGTCTGGACCAGAATTTCTGAAATTCTGTGAAGGAGGGCTGATTTTATATGCCTACGAACAGTTTTGCCGGTAATTTCCTTGAACCCCAGTTCCAGACTGGAAACACTGATCCTATTCCTCTTTGCCAAGTCGTTCAGGTTTGGTCTTTCGTTTTTCTGCAAATCTTCATGGATCATTTGATTGGTACCTTCAACAATTGATCGGTAAAAGCTGGGCCTGGTCTGTGTATCCAATTGCTTAAAATATATGAGCAGAATTTCAGAAACGTGTTTTATCAAATCGACATTTAGCTCTGTCCTCTGGGTATAGGATCCTATCAAACCTTTTAATTTATTCAAAAATGATGTCTTGAATCCGACAGGATCCAGGTAAGTCAAAAGAAAACTTTTCTGTTGAAACATGAATTCGGTAGAGCGGAACTGATTGGGAGAGATGAAAGGCAATATTTTGGGATGTATACTGATGGTTAAAACTTCTGCAGGAAATCTTAAGGGCAAAGCAAGATAAGTTCCTTTCCTGGCAAAAAGGAAAATAGCCTCCCTCTCTAAAAGTTTTAAATTGGATGCCGCATCCTTTTTTGAAGAATAGGCTACCTGCCCCTGTAAACAGATAATGAGGACATAGGTATGCCTTTTGGCAATAATGGTTATGGATTGATGGGAAGCCGACCCACGTAGAAGGTGGTGTTCGACTAAGAGCAGATTTTTGGAGAAGCTTGCTGTCGCTACCTCCAGGCCATCGCTCCTTTTAACGATATAGGGGCTTGGTAGAAATGTTAAAATGGATTGTTGGGCAAATTGATTTGATTGGATCTCAATCGATTCTTGATCAGTTAATCGTAATTCAAAAGCAATGCTATTTTTCATGATACTAAATTTCTCTTTGAAGAGCTTTATGCAGTGGTCATCTTAATTTCGGCTAAACTCTACGTTCCAATTGAACCTGATCAAATTTTTTCAATTTTATATCGTTAGCAATGGAGACTGCTTGGGAAATCGGAATTTTTGGCTGCACATTTAAATGATCCAAAGCCTTTCCAAGGCGTTCGGGCAAATCTCCAGTTAAAGGAATAGTTTCTAATTGTAACTCATTGTAGCATGCCAACAGCCTTTCCTCGGAAACCTTTCGGAAACGCTCCGATGTAGGGCGATGTCCATCCTCCACAAACGGAAATTCGACTGGCAGATGAAAGAAGATGTCATACCTCTTCTTTGCATAGGTCTTGGCCATCTTTTCAAAACCGGCCAGCAACAGCTCAAAATCTTGATGTTGGCGATAATTCTTGATTTTCTTCCACAGCATGGTCCAACTATTCTCCTCGGGGTAAGCACCGGTGATCAGCCTGGTGCTGCCATAGAGCCATTCCTGAAGTGGACAGCCGTCGCTGATGAAGCCTGTGGACAAACTGGCTTCGGCATGCACGCGCCGCTCAAAGCGTTCCATCCCCAAACGAAGCAACTGTGCATAGGAACAGTCCTTGAGCGAGGTGCCCGGAAATAACCCGGGCAGGATCTCACGCATGGTTGGGGCATGGGTCGTTGGAATCCCGGTAGCCAGGGAAAGGGCGAGCGAGAGGCTGGTCTTTCCCGTGCAGTAGGTTCCGCTGATCACGATCCGGGGCTTATGTTCAGGGCATCTCATGGCAAATCTTAAATTTTGCATCCATGTTGCCCATCTGGCTCATGAGCGAAACGGTCTGCCAAGCTTTCCCGCGCAGCATGGTCTGCTGGCGGTGGGCGAACTGCAGATCAACGCGGTAACAATCGGATCGGTAGGGTCGCTTAAAGTCGATTTCCATGCTCCGTAGCCAAATATTGGGACAATCCATCCGATCTTTAGACAGAAGGGAATACAGCAGCACCTGCATCAGCTGTCCCGATATCCGAACGCTGTCCAAAGGGCTAAGGGGATTGTCATAGGCACTGAATCCCCAAACATCCGAAGGATATGGTAACGGTCCTGATAATTGGGCAGAAATGGATTCAGTCTGTAGGTCCATGTGGATTTGGTCCAATTCGAGGTTGCGCTGCCTGTAGAGGTCTCGGTGGAGGGAACCTTCTCCAAAAGGCCAGAGATCAAAATCCCGAAAATCGATCTGGGTTGGGCCGGGATGGTCGATAACGATACGCATCTGGGCATTCTGGATCTTTACTTCCAGGCTTGTCAAGCCAATGTTAATCGAATTGAGATCCTGATGGGATTCAGCAATGGATATTTCAAACGGAACGGTCATCCCGCTTGTGATGTCCATTGATTTTTTTATTTGGAGCGTAAGGTTCCGCAGGATGGAACGGTTAATTTCATGCCTGGTCAGCCGTTTCTGCTTGATGAGTATGCCCTCTGCCAAAAATAATCCCATGGCAACATATTCCATACTTCCCAAGTGTAGTGCCTGTTGGTTTGGCCTTTGCGGACCATCATAATGAACGGAAAATGATCCTCGGATCTGTTTTTGTCCACCCAGGCTGAAATTGGAAACCTGAACTTGGAACCTGCTGAATCCAAAGGAAAAATAACGGGTCTGGGAAGGACCCAATATGCTGTCTAAGCTATCAATTGGTTGTTTCATGGTTAGCTGTATTGCTTTTAGCTAAAAGTAGGGCAGGTAACAATGATAATTTTGGCGAATGCCGTAAGAAGTCCTGTGACATCCGCTGTTTCTGCAACTATTTAACTGATTCATATAATTGTTAACCAATGCAGCAAAAAGATTGTGATATTAATTATTAATTTATATTTTGCGAATTCGTCTAGTTTTTGAACCTAAATTTTCCAGTTATGGATATTCAAAAATTGTTATTTGAGGAAATTCGGTCAAGGATTTCCAATCCGGCCTCCTGGTCGAAGGAAATTTCCGAACTGCTGCACCTGGGCAGGGATGCGGTTTACCGCAGGGAGCGTGGTGATGTGCAGCTCACTGCCAGTGAACTAGGGAAGCTCTGCTGCCATTATGGCATTTCGCTGGACAGTTATCTGCTTAGTGACCGGCACAATGTAGTATTTAAGCACACGAGCCTCAACCATCAGGATAGCTATAACTATAGCCAATATATCCACCAGCTGCTTCTCCAACTTCAGCACATGGTTTCTTGCGAGCAAAAGGAGATTATCTTCTGTGCCGACGACGTCCCAATCTTCCATTTTATGGAATTTGCCGAGCTAACCTATTTTAAGCTCTACTCCTGGAACCAAGCCGTGCTGAACCTTGGGGTCAGTTATGAGGATTTTGTTTATGAACTCAAAAAGCAGCACCTGGAACCGGTGTTTAAAAACCTACATGAAACCTACTGCAGGATCCCATCCAGGGAAATCTGGTCAAGGGGTACGATCGGGCCAATCCTGGAACTCCTGGAATACCATTATGACATCGGTAGCTTTCGAAATCAGGATAGCATTGGCCTGCTACTGGAGCAGCTCGGCCATCTCATAACGAATCTAAAAAGATGGACCAAAAGGCAGGAAAAACACGAGGGTGTGCACTTTGACCTCTACCTATCGCCCGTGAACCTGGGCATAAGCCAGATGCTGTGCCGATTTGATGGCCAGCAGTCCGTATCGGTCAAGCTCTATACCATCAATAGCATCGCTACTTTGGACATGAGGTACGTTACCGAAACCATTGATTGGATCCGTGGTGTATTGAATAAGTCCAGCTGCCTGAGCAAACTTTCGGAAAAGGAGCGGATCCATTTCTTCAACCATTTGGATGGCTGTATTGATGGCCTGGCCGGTCGAATGAACCTTCCTCAGGCCTGAGCATAGGGATGATTGTCGATTGGAAAAAATTTTTCATGCAGTTCGGTGATTATGGGAAAGGATTTAACGGAAAAATTGATGGCACTGGTTGGGTGGTACGATTCCGCTTCAATGTGTGCGAATGGTGGTTTACTTGTGGATACATCTCTATCAGAACTACTGACCCAAACCGCAATATCAATCCAACGAATGTACTTCTTACGAAAAAAGGAATACCAATTTGAAAGGGAATTCAGGAAAGTACGGAATACAATCCTTTATATGTTGAAGAACCTTTCAAAGGAAATTGAACCTGATGGTTTACAAGGCAGGCCTTTCGAATGTGTCAATCTATTGGAGACATTTTTAGGGGAAATCGATGAACGGTTTTCCCAGCATTTGAACGGAAATGATCCCTTGAGCAAACGGATGGTAAAGGCATTCCAAAGGGAGCTTGACGAGTCTTTTGACCCCGCTCAGGTGCCCCTTCCAACCAATGTAGGAGATACTATCGATTTGCTCAAAAAGGTCCTCAGAGAACGGTTGGAACAGAATCCTAGCTATGGCGTATTGAAAAAACTGAGAGTCTTTATGGATAGATTTAAGCAGCATGTCCCTCAGAGTTTCCATCACCCTCCGTTAACCTGGGTCGATGCGAACCTAATCCTGTTGGATTATCGGGATGGGCTGTACATGAGCAGTTTACTCGAAAGGGTTAAAAGGGGAATCGAAAAATCGGACGCCAGTGAGCAGATTTCCTTTACGGAATCATTCGGGAAATACCTTCTGACACTAAAGAAAACCTCAAGGTTGAACGGTGTCAGAAAAAACCGAATGATAGGGTTGTTGGAACAGTTTATCGAAAGGTATTTGTCCTCTGAAGACAAAAAAGGGGTTCGACCTCCATTTCAGGATGGAGTCAAGGCCAAGCAAAGTGGTATGGAGAAAATTACCTGCAACCTTTCTGCTGACCAGCTTGCGCTCATCCTGCGTGCTATGGATGAAAGCCGATTGGTCGGAGCCAAATCCATGAACGCGGTCTTTCGGCAGATCATCCCATTCCTAAGTACCGACCGCAAGGTAAATCTTTCCTATGGAGCGGTCCGCAGCAAAGCGTACTCTCCAGAAGATAGGGACCGACAGGTTGCTGTTGGCCTTCTGGAGAAGATGATCGAAAAGATCCAAAGCTATTGAAATCTGCAATTATCCCTTACTTACTTACTTATTTACTAACTTCATCTCGTTTAAGGACCGAATCAAACGATTTTTCCTTTTGAATGTTCTCTGTTCTACCTAAAGATCGGTTCCTATTCCTAAACTTGCTGAAGAAGGGAAGTAATGAGCGGATCAAAGAACATAACTTTCAAACTGGTGGAATCAACATAAACCCCTCAACTGAACTATCATTAAGTTGAAAGCTAGCCTTATTTATCCATGCACAGCGGGTTTGCTTGTAAGTTGTGAATTTTCAAATTCCATAAAAAAAGGCTTATGGAACCCTATCCTATAAGCCTCAATAAGGAGGAGGAAGTCTGTAATTATAGCCTTCCGGAATCCTTGAAAGAATAATAACCATCTGGTGTTATGATCAGATGGTCAAGTACGCGGATGTCCAGCAACCGTGCTGCTTGGTCGATCTTCTTTGTGAGCAGGATATCAGGGTCACTGGGAACCAGGTTTCCCGAGGGGTGGTTGTGCACCAGGATCAAAGCTGAGGCATTCGCCTTGAGGGCTGCGGTAAATATCACTTTGGCATCCACTGGGGTGGCATCAATACCACCTGCGGAAACTTGATAGATTCCTAGCACCCTATTTCCCGTATTGAGCAATAGAATCTTAAATTCTTCTGCATACTCTATCCTTTCTGCATTCCAGCAGGTGAGCAGTAGGGAATAAACCTCTTTGGAAGATGTGAGCTTTGGTCTTTGGGAAGGTCGAAGTGGGTTTTGGTAAGATATGCGTACTTCGGCAACCTGTTGCCATTCCTGTTGATTTTGTTGAATTTCCATAGTTTTCAATTTTAAGTTTACGAATGGAATGAATTATGGCATCTGGTGCGGATGAATGGAAGCAAGGGCAAAAAGCAACGGAATAAAGGAAGGGAAGTTGGCTGGGACAGCGTTTATGCCGGAATTTTTTGTTCCGCCACCGACCCGAAGTCCGGACTTCATGGCAGAATTCTTTCCAGGGAGTAAATGATAAAATGGTCGCTCTGGAAACAATTTGGGACGGGAACAGGGAACAGCAGAGGAACAAGAAGAAAGTTGTTCTTTTTTGCCAAGGCATCAACCGCTTACTTTGATCTTAGGAACGGACAGGTGTCTGTTTATTAGAATGATAACCAATACGTAAAGCGTCATGAAAGAACTGAACTGGAATCACTTTATCTTGCTGGCCATGGCATCGACCATGCTCTATTATTTGATTTTGCTGGTCATTTTTTACCGCAGGAGGTTTTTGAGTTTTTTCGAAGGTTCAACTCAGCAATTTACACCTTTTCAAAATACTAGGAATGAACGAGCTGAAGATAGCCAAGAGGATCAAGACAAAGCTTTTCAGGTGGAAATGGAATTGGACCGGTTCTGCCAAAAACTCAGAACGATCTTTAAGCAATCGCGAATCGAGGGTAGTGCAGAAGATCTCCATATAAACATCTTAGGCCTGCTTATGCAATATCCCTTATTATGTCAAGTGGAATTAAGGCCTTCCATCGAGGAAATGATTCTTCAGGAATCCAAGGATATGCAAGGGGAGCTTAGCCAAAAACAGATGGATCGGATCTGGAAATCGATCGCATAAAAATATAGCGGATGTCCCCTCACAGCACCAGCAGCGTTGGGGCAATTGGAGAATAGGGAGAATGGTTGCCTGTTGACCGGGACATTCCGCTTACCAAAAAAAGTAAAACTTAACCCACATAGTGATGAAGAAAATTGAAGGGAATCCAAGGAGGTGGAAGCAGCAATTGTGCAAATTGATTTTTATTGCCTGCTTGCAGGTTCATGAAATTGCTTTTGCCCAAGATGGCCTGGCGGGCATCAATGAAGCCAATGAGAAGGTAAGGAGCTATTTTGATTCCGGCACCAAGTTGATGTATGCCGTAGGGGCAATACTAGGACTTATAGGAGCGGTCAAGGTATTCCAGAAATGGAACAATGGAGATCCTGATACAGGTAAGGTCGCGGCGGCATGGTTTGGAAGCTGTGTGTTTTTAGTGTTGGTAGCAACGGTAATCAAATCGTTTTTCAACGTATAGGAAAATGGCAAGTGCAGTTTTCCCGATCAATAAGGGCATCAATCAACCCCTAGAGTTCAAAGGACTCAAAGCGCAGTACATCTGGTATCTGGCTATCGGAATACTCCTGTTGCTGTTCCTGTTTGCGGGGCTTTATTATCTGGGAGTCCCAAGTATGCTATGCTTGGCAATCATTATAACCTTGGGATGCATTCTTTTTATCCAAATATTTCGCTTTAGTCGGAAGTATGGACAGTATGGCCTGATGAAAAAAATTACCAAGTCACAGTTACCTATAGCTATAAGGAGCAGAAATAGATCGGTCTTTCGTTTGGAAGCGAGATTTAAAAGATAATAATCAAATCACTTAAGTAAGTCCTTAAAATATAAGATACAGATATGGCAAAGGAGAGGTCGATGGAAGCGTTGTTTCCAATATTGGAAATTGAAGGAAATGCATTGGTAAGTAAAATGGGCGATCTGACGTTGGCCTATGAACTGGTGCTTCCTGAAATATTTACCTCAAGCGAACAGGATTTTGAGGGTTTTCATCAAGCTTGGGTGCGTGCTTTGCGGCTGCTACCAAAGCACAGCATCCTGCATAAGCAGGATTGGTTTCTAGAAAGTGTCTTTCGAGCAGAATTTCGACCCGATCCTAACAGTTTTATGAGCCAATCTTCAGACCGACATTTCCATGAACGTCCATTTCTTGACCATCGATGCTTTTTGCTACTCAGCAAATGTGTCGAACCTAAACGAATTGTCAATTCGCTTTTTTCGAACCTGATCAAGCCTAATCTTGTTCCACGAAATATTTTGGAGGATGACTATGCGGAACGTTTTCGGGAATGTTGCCAGCAATTCGTGAACATCCTTCAAGAAAGTGGACTTTGCCGAATTCGAGATATGAGGCATGACGAGCTAGAGAGTACATTGAACCAGGCAGGACTGCTGGAACGGTACTGTACACTTTCGTCAGGCAACGATCCACTCTTGCTACGTGACATTGATCTAAGCAATGACATTCGAATTGGCGGAAAAGAGGTAGGCTGTTATACCCTCGGTGATGCGGAATCCCTTCCATCGCTGTGCGCAAGCCGCATGAACTACGATAAATACAGCACAGACAGGAGCAAGTTCAGCGTGGGTTTTGCTTCGCATTTGGGACAACTGCTTCCCTGCAATCACCTGTATAACCAGTATATCTTTTTGGAAGATGCCGAGCAGACCTTAAAAAAAATGGAAGGAAAGCGTTTGCGTCTACAATCCCTTGCAGCTTACAGTCGGCAGAACCTTATTGCTAGGGATGCGACCAATGCTTTTTTAAACGAAGCTTTTGCGCTGCAGCATCAAGCTGTCAAAGCGCATTTTAATATCCTGATCTGGTCAGAAGAGGAACAACAACTTAAAAAAGCAAAGCAACTGCTTTCATCCTCCCTAGCGAGCATGGACTGCCGGATCAAAGAAGAAACGGTAGGAGCAGCTCAAATTTTCTGGGCAGGGATACCTGGAAACGCAGGTTCTTTTCCTATGAACGAATGCTTCGATACCTTTACCAACCAAGCCAGCTGTTTTTTGAATCTGGAAACAGGCTATCGAAGTTCGATTAGTCCTATTGGTATCCGACTTGGAGACAGACTTAGCGGAAAGCCACTCCATGTTGACATCAGTGATGAACCTATGGAAATGGGGATCTGTACGAATCGGAATAAATTTATTTTGGGACCTTCAGGAAGTGGAAAATCCTTCTTTACCAACCACATGGTCCGAACTTATTTTGAACAAGGCTGCCATGTGGTTTTGGTGGACGTTGGACATTCCTACCAAGGACTTTGCGAGCTGGTTGGAGGCTATTACTTTACCTATACCGAAGACAATCCAATCCGGTTCAATCCTTTTTACCTAGGACAGGGGGACCAGCTGGATACCGAAAAAAAAGAAAGTATTAAGACACTGCTGCTCGCGCTATGGAAAAAAGATGACGAAGCTTTTCGCCGTTCAGAATATGTTGCCTTATCCAACGCCATCAGCGGTTTCTATGAATATCTTGCCCTAAAGGACGGAATTTTCCCCTGTTTCGACAGTTTCTATGAGTACCTCCATGACACTTTTCGTCAAACGGTGGCTAGGGATCGGGTGAAGAGGCAGGATTTCGATATCGATAATTTTCTCTATGTGCTGCGTCCTTACTATGCAGGAGGTGAATTTGACTACCTTCTCAATGGCCAAGACAAGTTGGATATGCTCCACGAAAGGTTTATAGTCTTTGAGCTGGACAACATTAAAGACCACCCGATTCTATTTCCCGTTGTTACCATCATCATCATGGAAGTTTTCATCAGCAAGCTTCGAAAAATGAAAGGTGTGCGTAAGATGATCCTGATCGAAGAAGCGTGGAAAGCCCTGATGAAGGAAGGTTTTGCTGAATATATCAAATACCTTTTCAAGACGGTCAGAAAGTATTTCGGTGAGGCGGTCGTGGTTACCCAGGAAGTCGATGACATCATCTCTTCGCCTGTGGTCAAGCAAGCCATCATCAACAATAGCGATTGCAAGATTTTGCTCGACCAAAGTAAATATCAAAACAGATTTGATCAGATCCAAGAACTCCTTGGTCTGACCGAAAAAGAAAAGGCGCAAGTGCTCTCACTGAACCGAGCGAATGATCCTAATCTGAAATATAAGGAAGTCTTTATTAGCCTTGCAGGTGTCATTAGCAAAGTTTACCGTACGGAAGTGTCGATGGAGGAGTATCTGGTCTACACGACCGAGGAACGCGAAAAATTTCGCCTGCGAAATTACATGGATGCTCAGCATGGGGATGTTCAAAGTGCTGTAAAGGCTATGGTTAAAGATAACATCCAGTAAATAACTGATCAGTATATAAACTTTAATTAATCGATATATAGGGTTATGAAAAAGCATTTTATCGTAATTATGTTGCTTTTTTTGTTCATGCATATTGTGCCAAACCGGCCAACGGCCAGTGCACAATTGGTCCTTTCAGAAGTCATCAAGGCGGCGATAAAAAAAGTAGTCAAGGCCATGGATTTGAAAGTTCAGCGGCTGCAGAACAAAACAATCTGGCTTCAACAAACACAAAAAACAATAGAAAATCTACTCTCCAAAACTCGTTTGGACGAGATTGCTGCCTGGAGCTTCCGTCAAAAGGAAACATTTGCATCCTATTATGAATCGCTCATGAAGGTAAAGTCAGTCCTACTCCAATTTAATCAGGTGAAGGAGATTATTCAAAAGCAAGTCGCTATGGTAGGAATCTATCAGCGAACTTGGAACGACCTTAAAAAGAAAGACCATTTTACAGCAGAAGAACTGCACTATATGGCCAAAGTGTATGCCGGCATCTTAGCGGAAAGCCTAGGTAATGTCGAGGAGCTTACCAGTTTGGTGAGTTCCTATTCTTTTCAGATGAGTGATGGTGAACGCATGAAACTAATCAATGTCCTAAGCGATCGAGTCGAGGATAATTACCAGAGCCTTTTACGGTTCAACCGGCAGAATAGCTTGCTCAGCCTGCAACGGAGTAAATCCTTAAAAGAGGTTCTGCGAATCAAAAAACTCCATGGAATCCCTGATAAAAATTTAGAACGATGAGAAAATGGATGGCCTTGGCTTGTGCAATCCAGCTGACCATAAGCCTAGTTCAAGGGCAAACACTAAAAGAATGGATCCGGCAGAAGAAGACCCAGCAAGAATACCTGTTGACCCAGATTCTTGCCAACCAAATGTACCTGGATCTTTTGACTAAGGGTTACCGTGTATTTCGTACTGGAATGAGCATCGTAGCCGAATGGAAGCAAGATGAATTCAAGCTCCACAAGACTTTTTTTAGATCCCTTGGCCTAGTTCGACCTGCTGTACGTCGATTCGGAAAAATTGCTGAGAGTACGGCCATCCTGATGGAAATTGTCGCTATGCATCGCCGGCTGAGCAAACGCCTAACAGGAAGTGAACTTTCCCAAGAAGAAAAGCAATATATGCAATCTATGTTGGAAGTCATCTTAAAGAAAAGCTTTACGAGTTTTGATCAGGTTGTGGAATTACTTGAGGAATCCTTTGATCTAGAAGATCAGCAAAGATTGATTCGTTTGCAGCAAATTCATGAGCATTTGGAAGAGCATCTCCTGATGATCCGGGAAGTGGAGATAACGACGAATTACTTGGAAAGTAATAGGATTAAGGAGCTGAAGCAATCTTCTGATATGCAAAGGCTTCATCAACAATAGTAAAGAAAATGAAAGCGATAAAACCGATAATTTTTGCCTTCTTGATGATCTCGGTTCAGGCACTGCCGGCGAGATCACAATCCGCTGAGGTGGTTCAACTATTGCTCAATGTGGAGAAGCTGGCACAGTTCAAAACCATATTGAAGCAAATGAAACAGGGTTATAACATCCTTCAAGGCGGCTACCGTAATGTTAAGGATCTGAGTGCCGGTAATTTCAACCTTCACAAAACCTTTTTGGATGCACTGCTTCGCGTAAGTCCAACAGTGAGACGATACCATAAAGTTGCCGACATCATTCAAATGCAGCTGAATATCCTCGAAACTTGCCATACTTTCAACAGGCAACTAAATAAGAAAAAACTTTTTCAAGGCGGGGAACTGAGCTATCTGCTAAAGATTTATCAAGGCCTGTTAGACCGCTCGTTAAATAACTTGGAGGAGCTGGTGCTGGTCTTAAGCGATCGAGTGCTCAGCATGAATGACTCCGAACGGCTCCATGCGATTGATGGAATCTATGATGAAATGCAAGAGATGACGATCTTTCTGAGAAAATTTTCCAATGATTCCAAATTGCTGCTGCTTCAGCGCAAGAAGGAAGTGAATGATGTAAGATCCATCCGAAAGCAAATTGAACAACCTTAAAATTCTGAATGATGAAACCTTTACTAGTATACTTGGGCTTGATTCTATTTGCTTCTATGGTTCCCTTGGTATCCAAGGGGCAGGGAATTGCCCAGGAAATGCAGAGTATGCATGCAGTCTTGGAGCAGCTATACGCTGAGATGATGCCCCTTTGCAGCACACTGATCGGTGTAGCCCAAGGGATTGCCGGATTTGCTGCGACGTGGTATATCGGTTCTAGGGTCTGGCGGCATATTGCCAATGCGGAACCGGTGGATTTTTATCCCTTACTTCGACCATTTGTCATCGGCTTCTGCATTGCACTGTTTCCATCGGTCATTTCGCTGATCAATGGCGTGATGAATCCGGTCGTTTCAGCTAGTTCAGCAATGGTGAAAGATTCAAACCGCGCGATTGAAGTGCTGCTTGAAAAAAAGGAAGAAGCCATCAGGCAAACCGATTCCTGGCAAATGTATGTAGGGGATACCGGAGAAGGAAATCGTGATAAATGGTATAAATATACCCACGGCGAAGATCCTTCATCAGAGGGAATGCTGGATGAAATTGGCAATGATATCAAGTTTGCCATGGCCAAAGCATCCTATAATTTCCGCAATTCAGTCAAGGAATGGCTCAGTGAGGTCTTACAGATCCTGTTTGAGGCCGCAGCACTATGCATCAATACGCTGCGAACCTTTCAGTTGGTGGTGCTATCCATTTTAGGCCCCTTGGTGTTCGGCATTGCCGTGTTTGACGGCTTTCAGCATACCCTGACCGTTTGGATCGCCAGATACATCAATATTTTCCTTTGGCTTCCGGTTGCCAATATCTTTGGTGGTATTCTGGGCAAAATCCAGGAAAATATGCTCAAGCTTGACCTCTCACAACTCGCCGATCAAGGAGATACCTTCTTTAGCCGGACGGACTTGGCGTATTTGGTTTTCCTGATCATCGGTATCGTGGGCTATTTCAGCGTGCCTTCGGTAGCCAACTATATCGTGCATGCGGGAGGTGGTTCGGTGCTGGGTCAGAAAGTTGGAAGCCTGATATCCAAATCCAGTCAAGTGGTCCTCAGTGGGGGCGCTGCTGCAGGGGGAATGGTCATCGATGCCTTAGGTTCAGCCCATAATAAAATGACCCAAGATCTGTCGGGAAGCAGCCAGTCGGATCCTTATTTCCCCCATGAGAGAAAGGGGCATTCCTTTATGGACGATAAATTGAAAGGGCAGTAATCTATGGGTAAGAAGTATCCAAAATAAGTAAGGTGCTTGATTAAGGTTATGATTAAAAAAGAGGAGATATGTTTGGAAAATTAAGAAACTTGGATCGTGCATTTCAGCAAGTACGCCTATTCAGTATATTGACTGTATCTGGGAGCCTTATACTGAGCTTTTATGCACTGTATCAGAGTTTCAGGTCAGTACGCGGCATGCAGGACCGAATCTATGTCCTTGCACAGGGAAAAGCCATGGAGGCTTACGCCAGCAATCGCGGAGAAAATTTTAACGCAGAGGCAAAAAGTCATATCGCAAATTTTCACCAGCTGTTCTTCAATTTGGTACCCGACGAGCAGGCTAACCGCAAGAATATCCGAATGGCGCTGTACTTGGCGGACCAGCGTGCCCACCGCGTCTACTCGGATCTCGTGGAAAGCGGTTATTATATCAACTTGGTTTCGGGAAATGTCAGCCAGAAGATCGCAGTTGATAGTATCCAGCTTTTTGAGCGTCAGCTGGAGATGCATTTTCGCTTTTTTGGCAAGCAAACCATCACCAGAAGTAGCCAAATCGTTGTCCGCTCGCTCATTACGGAGGGGTCTCTAAGAGAAATCGCGCGATCGGACCATAATCCGCACGGGCTGTTGATTGAACAATGGAAGACACTGGAAAACAAGGATATTGAAGTCGCCCAAAGAAATCGATAAATCCATATTAAAAATGTAAGAATCTTGGAAGGAGGGGAAGATGGAAAGGTTAGATATGGTTCTTAAAGACCGGCATGCAATCGCACTAAAAAAGAGATCAGTGGCGTGGCCTTTGGATCCCGTGTTTTGCTTTATTACGTTCTCAAGCGTGCTGGTGCTGGTACACATCCATCTATTAATACGTTTAACAGAAATGGTTCGGGCAGTATATCGCGTGCCACATAAATTTCACCTGCATCAAAGCAAACAGCTGAATTTTCCTCCTCCTATACAGCCCATCATTCTAAAACACGATACTTTACAAATGGATCCCTGCTATTACCAAGGACTTCCAACGACTTTTTAAGTAAAAATAAACACCAAAATAAATCGCATGAATAAAATGAAACAATTCCGATGGAGCCGGCGCAAGCAGCAGCTGCTTTTTGCCGCCCCGCTATTGATCCTTCCTGTCGCCGCTCTGGGATTTTGGAGTATGGAAAACCTTGAGCAACATAAAAAGGAGACCTTAGACAGCTTAAAAAATGGAACCTTGTTGGATGTTCCACAGGCACAAGTTTCCAGTAAAGAAGAACCGGACAAAATGGATCTATATGCAAATAGCGTATTCCTTGAGGATGGCCAACCTATAACATCTGTCCCTCTGAACGAAAATTGGAACCAGCAGTCGGTCGACAGCATTCATGACGGAGCATTCTCTTCAACAGATGATGCCTTTATGAACCTCGAGGCATCAAATGAAGGTTCTCAACAAGTGGCAGTGCTGGAAAAACGCTTGCTTTCCCTGCAGGCCCAGCTGAACCAACAGAGACCTCCCTTGCAGGAAAATCAATACGAAAACATGGCAAGACCCTTAACCTCTCCAATTTCTTCAGATGTCCAAAGGCTTGAACTGTTGATGGAAAAGATGGAAACGGGGAATACGGAAGACCCAGAACTCGCTCAGCTTTCAAGCATGCTCGAGAAAATCATTTCGATTCAGCATCCCGAACGCCTGCAGCAGGAAATGCAGCAAGAAGCTCTGGCACTACAACCTGCTATTTATGAAGTGACTGGTGAACGGGATCTTGTACCACGCAGTTTGATGCTGGATAACGTTGTTGAAGGTGAAGTAGAAGGATTTTTTGGACTGGGTGATCCGGGGGAAATGCAGCTGCAAAAGGAAAATGCCATTCAGGCTGAAATCTACGGAGAACAAACGGTTGTCAATGGATCCACCTTAAGGATAAGCTTGAGAGAGGACGTTCAACTTGCTGGTTCAAAGCTAAAGAAAGGCAGCATGCTATTCGGTGTGGTCGGCCTGCAAGGCGATCGACTTCAGGTCAGGATCAGTGGAATTCGTATGGATCAGTCTTTACTGCCCGTGGAACTAGCGCTCTTTGACTTGGACGGGATTGCGGGCATCTATATTCCGGGATCCATCGCCCGGGAAGGTGCCAAGAACGCTTTAGATCAAGGCATACAAGCCATGCGATTCAGTGAATTGAATGAATCGCTGAGTGGAAAGGCGATCGATGTGGGAATCGATGCGGCAAAGGATCTGCTTGCCAGAAAAGCGAAGCTAATCAAGGTGACCATTAAGGACGGATACCGGGTCTTGCTTAAGCAGAAATAATAAAGAGTCAACAACATTTAATCAATAGATAGATCATGAAAAACATCATTATGTACTTGGCAATCCTTGGGATCTGGTATCCTTGGAATGCCGCGGCTCAGCAGAGGAAGCCGACGAAACTCGCCATAAGCCATAACAAAACCACCAATATTGTCTTTCCTTTTTCCATTGTCGGTGTTGATCGCGGAAGTCCGGATATTTTGGTGCAGAAAGCCCAAGGTGTCGCACACATCCTGCAGGTAAAATCTTCCATAGCCGATTTTGACACCACAAACCTCTCGGTTATTACCGGAGATGGACGTCTGCACAGCTTTATATTAAGCTATGCAAAATCACCAAAGGAGCTCGAGTATGTTGTTCCTAAAATCAGTAGCAGACAGATTCCGGGGCCAGATGCCAATGAGGAGTGCTTGGAATCAAATATCAGATTATTAAAACAGCTACCTACCGATAAGCTGATTAAAAGTAGCAAAGCATTCGGTATGGAATGTGCGCTTCAGGGATTATTCGTGCAAGATAACCTGTTTTATTTCGTATTCCAGATCAGCAATAAATCGGCTATCGATTATGACATGGAAAACCTGAGGTTCTTTGTCCGGGATAATAAACAGGTCAAAAGGACAGCATCCCAAGAACTTGAAATCAGCCCGATCCCTACACCTAAAAGCAACGTATCGGTGGCAGGTTCTGCAAAACAAAAAATCGTCTATGTGCTCCCCAAATTTACGCTGGCCGATCAAAAACACCTGCTGATAGAAATCAAGGAGAAAGATGGCGGAAGAAATTTTGAAATACGGCTGAAAAACAAAGACCTGATGAAGGCGAAATGGATAAACGATTAAATATACCAATCATGAACAGCAAAAATTTTGAATACCTACGTGAACAGGTCAAGTTCACCGGTTTCGGAGAAGGATTAGAAAATGAATTACGTGAAGCGCTGACTCAAGGAAAGCCAGCTTTCACATTAGACTTTCATGCCCAATACCAAGAGGATTACCTGCAGGCAAGTCTCAATTTCAGCAAATCCAAGGAAACGGATTTCTATTTTTTCAATTCGTACAAAATGGAACTTCAGAAGCAGGGTGCTAGCCAAGAGCTTAGCCAGCAATTCTATATCCATAAGGGAAAGAACATCACGATGAAGGAAGCCTATAACCTGCTCAGTGGCCGTTCGGTCTATAAAGAGTTAACCAACCAAAACGGGGAGGACTATAAAGCTTGGCTGCAATTGGATTTTAGGCAGACAGACTCGTTTGGGAATTACAAAATGAATCAATATCACGACAACTACGGATTTGATCTATCCAAAGAATTGGAAGGGATCGGTATTGAATCTTTCAAGAACAGCAATACCGAGATGAATTTCTTGATTCACTGAAAAAGGGAAACCTACAATCTGCGAACATGCTGCGAGGTGAAGAGACAATCAATATCTTTGTGGAGGCAAATCCGCAATACAAAACCATCAATATCTATGATACCAATAATAAGAAAATTAGCCAATCCATACCTCAACATCAACGAAAGGAACAAGCACAAGAAGAAAAAAAGTCTGCGAAGGTGAAAAAGGGAATAGCAGCTGATGGAGAATCCGCCGAAAAGCCTTCCAAGCGGAAAGTAAAACAATCCTTAGGATAATATCATGCATTCTGCAAATGGATTGGAGCTGATCAGCAAGTTTATGAAAGGAATTGCGAACGACGGTCGCATCGGTTCGACCCATATTGCGATATATACTGCCATTTGGATATATTGGATGGAATGTGATCGGCCAGCCTACATTCAGGCCTATTGTCGGCAGATCATGCCTATGGCTAAGATCCGGGCATCTAGTACCTATTATGGGTGTTTATCCGACTTGAATGATTTTGGTTACTTGCATTATGAACCCTCGTACAACCGAAATAAACCGAGTCGTATAAGCCTATATAGAATAGAGACAGGATTTTGAAATAATGGGAAATTAGAAAATGGTGCTGCCTTGTCGATTATGAAAAGGCAGCATTTTTTATGAGGAGATAGTTGATGAATGAACAAGGAAAAGGAACACCAATGAACATGGAGAAGAGCGATCAGTCAAAAAAGCCTTTGGAAATAGAACGTCAAAAGACCATTAAACTATTGACAGAAATCATCCTTCAGAACGTGCGGAGAAGGTACCTAGAAACTGATTTTGGAATTTGGGGATATAAAAGACCCTCTCGAAGAAAATAAATGTTAAATAATTTTGCTTAAACCGGATTAATTCCGATTTTTATGTAAATATTTAACATGAAAGTCGAAGATGCCTTATTGAATTACCGTGAGCAGGTGCTTACACGCCAAATTCTCCTGAGTTTGCTGAATGACTATCAACGTCCCAATGACAAGATCAGCGAAATGATCAAACAGGGGAAATTGATTCCATTAAAGAATGGCCTTTATATTCCGGGACCGAATTTGCGTATGGGTCCACCTAGTCATAAATTAATTGCCAACCATCTTTGGGGGCCAAGTTATGTATCTTTGGATTCTGCACTTTCATTTTGGGGGATGATTCCAGAAAAGGTTTTTGAAGTGTTATCCTGTACCACTAAATTGGCCAAGTATTATCAAACGCCTATCGGCCGTTTTCGGTATTACCATGTTGAAGAAAGCTACTACTCTTTGGGAATTAAAAGCGTCAAGGTAACTGAGAGGCAGAGCGTACTGATGGCGAGCCCCGAAAAAGCACTCTTTGACCGGATCATCCTCACTTCGGGCATTTTATTGAGAAGTAAATTACAAACTGAATCATTTTTATTTGAAGATCTACGAATGGATGGTGATCAACTGTCCATGTTGGATGTGCAAATGATGGAGGAATGGTTGAAGTTCTCACCTAAAAAGAAAAGCCTTGAATGGTTAATTAGGGTCATTAAAAACAATTGATTATTATGATAAAAGAATGGCTGGCATCCTATGGACCAAAGAATCAAGAACAGGCATTCTCTGCCCTTCGTGAGATTATGCAAGAAGTAGCCTTGGCTGGTCTTCAACGATCTGGATTTTTTGAGAAGGCGGCATTTTATGGAGGTACTGCCCTCCGTATATTCTACGGACTGGATCGTTTTTCAGAAGACTTGGATTTTTCATTGCTATCGAGTGATCCTGAGTTTTCGTTGGAACCTTATTTTAAAGGACTGGTGGAGGAGTTTGCTAATGTTGGGTTGCAAGTAAGTATCAAAGAAAAGAAAAAGACTAAAGGAACTTCGATCGATTCTGCCTTCTTAAAACCGGAAACAGTCTGGAGAGAACTGATCCTAGAAGGAATGGTGCTAGAGGCGGGCTTGGGTGCAATGGTTGGTCTCAAGATCAAATTGGAGGTGGATAGACAACCACCATTGCGTTTTGAAACCGAGGAGAAGCTTCTGATAAAACCTTTCTCTTTTTATGTAAAATGCTTTACCAAATCCAATCTATTTGCAGGAAAAATGCATGCCTTACTATTTCGTAAATGGAAAAATAGGGTGAAGGGTAGGGATTGGTATGACCTAGAGTGGTACATCAGAAAAGGAGTTCCATTGAATCTGGATCATTTCCTAGCCAGAGCGCAAGATACAGGAAACTGGACGAATTCAACCATCGAGAAAGAAGAATTATTGGATCTTTTGAAGAAACGTATCGACTCTGTATCCATGGAGGCAGTGAAGGAGGATATTGTCAAATTTATTCCAGATAACAAAAAACTTGATATCTGGTCAAAAAAATATTTCTTGGAACTCATCGAACAACTTAAGTTTGAATGATCTCCATCCTCGATAAAATATGTCAATAGAAGCATATAGAATCGGAATTTTTCCGATTTAATATTGTTTATTTAACAAATCCATCCTGTTAAAATTATGAAAAAAGGGATTCGATATTTAAGGTTCAGTAACTATGACCAAAGCCGTCACAGCATCGAACGACAAGATTTTATTACCTCGCAATGGACAACTAGTGCAGATGTTGAAATAATCGATACTTTCCGGGACGAAGGTTATAGTGCCAAAACATTCGATCGACCGGATGTAAAAGCACTATTTTCATTTATCAAAAAGAACCATCGGGAAATTGATTACCTCATTGTTTCTGAACTGACACGCTTCAGCCGAATTACAGGAGATGCGATCAACATGGTCATGAAAATCCAAAAGGAATACGGAATAAAAATCGTCAGTGCAGGTCGGGGAATGGTCTACGATGTTACCGATCACAGTTCTTACTTTATGATGGGACTGGAATTTCTTTTGGGTGATTCGGAAAACATCAAGCGGCAAAACGATATCAACTGGGGTATCTATTCCGCCAAGGCTATCAAAGGGAAATATATTCATGGTGGTGCAGCGCCTTACGGTTATGTAAAGGTGAGAAGCGAACGCGAAATGAAGTTGGTAATCGAGGAGGAGGAAGCGCAAATAATCCGGAACATCTATGATCTATTTTTAAAGGATGTCCCCATCTATAAGATTCAGGAAATTGCCATATCCCAAGGGTTCCCGCATACAGGAAATTCTAGCATCCATCGTATTTTAAAGAATCCGCTGTACAGTGGTTACCAAAAAGTAAAAGCATGGAAAACCAATCCTGGTGGTATGTTTCCAGTAAAAAATGCAGAACCTATTATCGATCAATATTCTTGGAGCCGAGCTCAAGAGAAGTTCCGGAAAGAAGAACGGACAGTTGTTACTTTGCATGAGGATATCCCACTTCGAGGATTGTTACAGTGTCACTGTGGACGTTATATGACTGGTGCCGCCTCCCGTGGAAAGACAGGACAATATTATTACTATTACCGCTGCAGGCTAACCTCGAAGCATAACAATATCAGTGCAATAAAGGCGCATGAAAAACTCCTCGATATCCTGAGGTTAATAAGTCTCCCTGAGGATCTCATTCAAGATGTTCGAACGCTGGCCACAGAGCTCTTGAACCATCAAGTTAAAGTAGAAAAACAGCGCAAAGAAAATAGAAACAAGGAACTTGCGGCAGCCGAAAAATCCTTGCGGTCGGTCGAGGAGAAATGGATCAACAATAGCATTAATCAGGAGACCTATTCCAGATGGCATAGCGATCTAACGCAAAAAATACAATCGCTAAAACTAAATGATTTTGATCTTGGAAAAGATAAAGAAAGGCTGAAAAAGATCCTGAATTCAGAGTTGAATAAGCTCTCGGATCTATCGAAGCTCTATGAATCATCAAATGTCATAGATAAGCGTACGCTACTTTCAAGGGTGTTCAATTTGGGGCTCATCATCGATAAT
This sequence comes from Sphingobacterium sp. LZ7M1, assembly GCF_024296865.1. Lineage (GTDB taxonomy): Bacteria > Bacteroidota > Bacteroidia > Sphingobacteriales > Sphingobacteriaceae > Sphingobacterium. The sequence continues at coordinate 1,929,520 of NZ_CP101134.1, forward strand.
GGGAGCTATCGAACTCTCGAAATCAATCCTTTGTTTAATCGTAACTTGCAGAAAATGAGTGAATTAAACTTGTTAAAAGTGACAAAAAAAGGGATTGAAATGTCTTCAATCCCCTCGGGTGGAGCCGGAGGCTCTTTTTTTATAGCCTTTTAAGGATTTTTACACACTTTACTAATGCCATAAGTATCTGTATTTCAGCAATAAAATATCACTTAAGACTTTTATAGATTTTTAGGTATTCTGAAAAATTGGGTGTAAATTTGGGTGTAGATATTTTACTTACACCCAAAAATGAACATCAAAAGGAATATTATTTTTTCACTTGAAAAACGTAAGAAGGACGGTATAGAGATCATAGAAAATGTTCCTATCAGAATCCGAATCAACTATGACGGTGACAGACTGGATTTATCCAGTGGTTTTCGGGTTGACGTTCCTAAATGGGATGATAAAAAGCAACGTGTAAAAAACGGCACAACAAATAAAATTAAACAGTCTGCAAGCGAAATAAATGCATCACTCCTAAAGATTGAAAGTATCATTCAGGATATCTTCAAAAGTTATGAGATTGAAGGATCAGTTCCTTCAAAATCGACACTGCGGAATGAAATAAATGATAAGATAAAACCAAAAAATGAAACTTCTTCGGAAGCACCAATACAAAGTAAATTCTTTGATTACTACGACCAATTTATTCAAGAGAACCGTAAACTCAATAATTGGACTGAAGGCACACTAAAAAAACTTCGAACGGTCAGAAATCATCTCCAAGAGTTTAAACCAAACATCGGCATTAACGATTTTGATAATGCCACGCTTGATAAGTATATGGATTTCCTTTTGAAGCGCCGAGGATTTAAAAACTCAACACTGGAAAAACATTTAAAGTTCTTAAAATGGTTTCTTCGCTGGGGAAATAGAAAGGGAATAGTAGCGAATTCAGCATTCCTATCGTACCGTCCGAAAATTAAGAAAATAGAAAAAAAAGTCATTTTTCTTACAGGGCAAGAGATTGACCATATTAAGGCTTTCGATATTCCGAAAGAAAAATCATACTTATACCGTGTTCGTGATATACTGATTTTCACGTGTTATTCAGGATTGAGACACTCAGATGTATATGCATTAACAAAAGATGCTGTGAAAGAGAAATTTATAGAAGTAGTGACGATCAAAACAGATGATAAACTCATCATCGATCTTAATAACCACACAAAAGAAATTTTAAATAAATATAAGGACGAAAGATTTCCGAACAACAAGGCTCTACCGGTAATTTCTAACCAGAAATATAATGAATACCTCAAGGAACTTGGCGAATTAGTTGGACTTAATGAATCGATTATGACAACTTATTATAAAGGAAACAAGCGTATAGAAGAGGTTGTCCCAAAGTACACGTTATTAACTTCTCACATTGGAAGACGTTCTTTTATATGCAACGGTTTGTTTCTTGGAATACCTGTCCATATTATGATGAAATGGACTGGACATTCAGATTATAAATCTATGCAACCCTATATCGATACCGTGGATGAAATGCGAAGCGAAGCTATGGAAATGTTTAACAAAATGTAAGGAATATGCAAAAAGAAGAAAATGAGTTAATATCTTTTCTAACATTATTACGTCGGTATGAAGAGGTTCTACACCAACAGATAAATAATCAGGATCTTGACTGGAATAAGTTAGCAGAAGTAAAGCGAACTTTATTAGAGCGTTTAGATTCCTCATCAGTTGAAGAAGTTATAAATTATCTTCTTGTCAATTCTAGTCGTGAAAAAATCATAGGACTAACGAGAAATTTTGACGCCGTTTATAATGGACTAGCTGAACTAGTTAATACTAGAAATTTTGAGATTGAGGCCAATTCATCCACAGAATCATTTCGTCGGGAACATGAACTTTTTGAACTTGAAATCAGAGAATATACAAAGAAATTTACAGAAGTTAGAAAGAAAAAAGAAGCACTTGAAAGGTCGTTGGATAGTTATTTCTTCGGCGGTGATGATACCCGTAGGATAAAGACCGAATTGGAAATTGACCGGATTGAACCAATCTTTCAATCTAAATTACAGGACTATGAAGCCAAAATCCTTGAATCGAAACAATTTTTTGAGAATGATTTTCAATTAACAAAATCTATCCTTGGAGAGGTAACTAATGTCTTGAAGGCTAGGATAAAGCCACTCTTTGATATATACAGAGAAAATTCCCAAAACGACGTATATCATGAATATTTTCCAATGTATTTGGTAGGTGCTGTTTATGAAGTTTTAATAGAGAATAAGATTATCGAAGTAGATGCTCAAACTTTTCACGGAGTAATCAACCTGAATAAAGAAACCAATCTGAAAATTTCACCAGATTTTATATTGTACTTTCTTGTAGATTCCTTTTCTAAACGTCTTGATGACAGTGCCAGAAATAAATGGGTAGAAAAAATCCATAATATGCAGAATATCAAACTATCATCGTATAAAGCACACTATCGACAAATCCAAAGTAGTAGAAAATGGAAGAAGCTATATAAACGCTTAAAAGACTTATTCAACCATTCAAACAAATAATAATCCGCTTAAATGAGTTTTTGAATACTTTTTAAGATTTAGTTTACAATCGTACCACAAAGAAAATCACCCATCCTTATTTAACCAACTGATAACAAGCTAAATAAATATCGTTGTATTTGATTCTACCACATATTTACCACGATATTAACCTCCTACCTTAGCTCATGTTCGAACATTAAATGCCGATGCGCACGGCAATGGTTTAATTTCAACTAATAAGAACATGGACATTCGTGAATTACTATCAAAGCCTGTCGCTATGATGACTGGCGAGGAATTACTGGCTATTCAACGAGAAGCAATCGCAGAAATACCTAAAGAAGAAGCAACAAGCACATTCCCTGAATTCGTATATGGTATTTCGGGTATTATGCAGTTGTTTAATTGTAGCAAATCGAAAGCACAGAAAATAAAAAACAGTGGTGTAATTACTGGTGCGATTCAACAGGATCAACGGACAATTATTGTTGATACTCGGCTTGCTTTAAAATTGTTTAAGGAGTATACCAATCAAAAGAAAAGGAGGTTCGTATGATTCCATTTAATCAGAATATTGTCGAAGCTCTTGAAAAATCTACAGTTAAAATAACAGATGAATTTAAAGAACCTCCTATCATGATAACAATCAGCAATTCGGATTCCGTCATTGGAACGCTTGGCAATTTTAGCGCATCTACAGGGAAAGCAAAGAGCCGGAAAACATTCAATGTGATTTCATTGGTTGCGGCGGCATTGAGCGGTAGGCAAATATTAGAGTACAAAGTTAAAGTTCCCGAAAACCGTCCCTTAGTATTGTATTTTGATACCGAGCAGAGTAAATACCATTGTCACAGGCTTCTTTCACGGGTATATAAGCTTATTGATTATCCACCGACAAAAGTACACGGGAACTTAAAATTGATTTCTCTAAGAGAGTATCCTACGAAAGAACGTCTTAATATCATCGAATATGCTTTGTTCAAATATGCAGACAGGGTCGGTCTGGTCATAATTGACGGAATCAGGGACCTAGTTTACGATATTAATAATGCTACAGAAGCAACGGAGATTACAGGTAAGTTGATGAAATGGTCACAGGAGCTGAATATCCATATCCACACCGTGCTACACCTGAACAAAGGAGATGACAACACACGGGGGCATTTGGGAACAGAGTTGAACAATAAGGCGGAATCTATCTTACAGGTTACTAAAAGCGATATGGATGCAAACTACAGCACTGTTGCCCCAAAGTTTATTAGAGATGTTGAATTCGAGCCATTTACCTTTTTTATTGATGATGGTTTACCAGTTTTGGACGAAAATTTTGATCTGTCAGGCACAGTATCCAGAAAAGGCTTTGATTATCAAGAACTTTCTAAAGAGAATCATCGAGAAGTGTTACAGGAAATGTTCAACGACAGTGAAATTACCTGTACATATGATGACTTTGTCCGAAGATTGAAGGAAGCTTATCTAGCAAAAGGTTTCAATTTCGGAACGAACAAAGCAAAACAGCTAAAGACGTTCCTTGAAAACAAAAGGATGATTATCAAGAACGATAAGACCTATCGGTTCAATCCAGAATTCTATTACTGAAAAACAGGTTTAGTTTAGTCTGCCCCTATATATAGATAGACTAAACTAAACCTCTCTAAAAATTAAGAATATGACATGTGAAGGCTTAAAGCGAATACCGCTCATATCCATTTTACAGCATTTACAGATTCCCTGTGCAAAGATGAACAGCAGGGAAGCATGGTTCAAGAACCCCTTTAACGGAGGAGATGAACGGACGGCATCGACAAAGGTGGATGTACATCAAAATATATGGTACTCCCATTCCGAGGGTATCGGAGGGAACAATATTGATTTCCTGATGAAATTCTTAGGCACATCCGAACTCGCAAAAGTCTTGGAGTGGGCTGATGAAAGAAAAAATATCTTTTCTTTTCAACAGCAGACCGTCTCGAATAGTCGGCACGCCGTACAGACACAAAAAGAGACAGGCTACACCATACTGTCCGTAAAACCACTTGAAAACAAAGCATTGCTCGGCTACCTGTCTAATGAGCGTAAGATTGACCCCGATATTGCCAAGGCTTTCTGCAAGGAAATCTACTACCAGACGGCAAACGGGCAGACATATTTTGCCGTATGCTCTGTCAATGATTCGGGGGGATTTGAACTGCGCAATCCCTATGATAAACGGTCGTTAATGACAAAGGACATCACGACCGTAGATAACGGAAGTGACAGGGTTATGTTGTTCGAGGGATTTATGGACTGGCTTTCTTTTTTGACACTAAGGAAGATCGCCGACCGACCGTTTCCAAGTACAGATTATTGTATACTGAACACTACCGCCCACCTGAAAAGGTCATTTCCTTTTTTGGAACGGCACAAAACTATTATCAGCTATTTGGACACGGACGAGTCGGGAACAAAGGCATACAGGGAATTAGAAATCCGTTTTGGAAAAACCCACGGTCTCAAAAACGGAATACAGGAACTACAGCGCAGGAACAGTCTGATAAAAGACGTGAATGATTATCTGGTGCATGGTCTATCCGGCACCAAAATCGAAAACCGTCCTACTGGCAGAAAACTATCGAATAGGTAGGGAGCAAGGTTGTGTTTTGGTGAACCCAAAACCGATAAGCTCCCGATGGTCACAGCGAAAAAAGAACATCATGAAAGACAGAAAGAACAAAGGCGGTAGACCCGCACTTGAAAATAAAAAACGATTCAGAATCAATGTCCGTTTCGATGAAACGGAACATAAAAAGGTTTTGCAGAATGCAGAAACCGCAGGGATGAGCAAATCGGAATGGGTACGCAGAAGTGCCGTTATGAGAAAAATCGTCCCGAGGTTTACCGAGGAACAGGTCAAAGCATTGAGGGCAATTACAGGAGCTTCGAACAACCTCAACCAATTGACAAAAAAAGCCCACCAGACAGGATTGATTGACGTGGCGACGGAGTGTCGGAATACGATTAGCCACATCAACTATTGTATTGATAAACTACTGCATCATGATAGCGAAGATAATTGAGGGGAAGTCATTCGGTGGGTGCGTGGGGTACGTACTGAAAAAAGACAGTGAGATTATCCACGCTAACGGACTGCGGACGGATTCGGCTAAGACTATTACACAGGATTTTAATTTTCAGCGGATGCTGAATCCCAGATTGGGTAAGGCAGTCGGGCATATTATCCTCTCGTGGAATACCGATGACAAGAACATGCTGAACAACGACATCATGGTATCATCCGCCAAGCGGTACCTCTCCAAAATGGGGATTAAAGACACCCAATGCCTGATGGTTCGACATTTCGACCGTCAGCACGACCATATCCACATCATTTACAACCGTGTGAACGATTATGGCAAAACTATCTCCAACAGCAATGGGCGGTACAAGAGCTTTAAAGCTTGTAAGGAACTCAACGCCATGTATGGCTTCAAGCAGTCCGAGGGCAAAAAGAATGTTAACAGAGGAAGGCTCAAAGGTAACGATAGGACACGATACCAGATTTACGATACTGTCAAGGCTGGTATACGCCACAGCAAAAACTGGGTTGAACTGGAGAACTATTTACGGTACAAGGGCGTGGAAATCCAGTTTAAATACAAATCGGGAACAGATGAAATACAGGGCATTTCTTTTTCCAAGAACGGACAAGTATTTCGGGGTTCTGCCATTGACCGTTCATTGAGCTTTGGACAGATACACAAGGAACTGAAGAACATTGACCAGTCACAAGCCATAAATCAACCTTCAGATAGTGATTCGTCAGTGAGCCAATCAATGGATAATAATATCGAAAATGTGATTGGAGAAATTGCATCAGCTTTATTTTCCTTTCCTGTCTCAATCTCACCCGATCAAGATGATGCACTCATCAGAAAAAGAAAGAAAAAAGAGAAATACAAATTAAAACGTTAAAACATGACCACTGAAATAGAGAACTTACAAGAACAAGTTAATGCGCTTCAAGAAAATACAGACCTTATCACGCAGGATATTGTACGCATTATGCCGACCATTGTATCGTTACTTTCGGCAAATGAAAAAGCGATGCAGGAATTTCATGATATGCGTGCAAAGGATCAGGAACATCTAAGCCATATAAAAGCATTTATTAAACAAGAGAACGTCATCTTATCCAAGATCATCAAAGACTATGGTTCACTGGAAGATGTCGCAAACAGGAGTTCTGAAACAACACGCAAACACCTTTCGATATTGACTAAAAAGGAAAATGAAATAGTTGCCAAAATTTCACAGATACCCGATAAGGTAAATATAAGACATTTGTACGGCGTTGACCTGAAATCAACGCCCGTGATCATTATCATAATATTGTTTTCGGTGGTAATTTCTTTGGGATTAGGCATGTTACTGGAAAAGGATAGACAGATTGGCGATAAGACATCCTATGAAATGCGTTATCGGATGATAGCGTTGGATTTACCCAATGTTACCGCGCAGATCGATTCTGCATACTCCCTAAATTCTGATAAATTTCACGATTTGGTAATTAAAAGAGAAGAGGAAAACAAACTATTATACAGTATAGATAGGAGCCGAGAAGAAATTAAAAAGCTAAAAGAGATTGAGTAACGGATCAGGCGCTTGGCGCACGTGCTGGAGCATTGCTCCAAGCGCGTGTTAGAGGACAGTCCCGAAGGGCTGTACTCCGGCAAGCGCCTGATCCGTTGAGAGGGAAGCCCGGAGGGATTTCCTCTCAACGAGTTTGGGCTTTGCGAGGGAGCGGATTTTTAGCACTACCTTTGATATGAAGCACAAATGTTCAAATTTACGAAAAAGTTTCAAACGAAGCACTTCGCCCGCTCTCTTGCAAAACCCTTGTTATCGATAGTGGCAATTATTCGGTCGTTTGTCGTGCGTTGGATTGGTGGCTCTTTTGCATTTTTTGTTTGGCTTTGTGCGGTTGGAAAAATGCAAATGTGCCACCAAAAGCGTGGGTTGTTTTATGCCATTAGTTCATTGATTTTAGTTTGCCATTCGTCCTCAAACACTACTTGAAACTGAAAGTCGTGGTCGGGAAATTCGTCAAACAATTCTTTCCACGCTTTTTTTGCTCCTAATTCGTTGCACAATGCAAACACGTCTTGTTTGTATTTTGTGTCCTCGTTTTTCAAATGAATACCTTTTGTTTCTAACACATAAACCGTTCCGTAGTCGTCCTTGCTTTCTTGCTTGTCTGCGAGAAGAAAGTCGGGATAAATCTTGTTAGGTTTCCAACCTTGAATATGATAATCTTGTCGGCTCATATTGCGATACCACCACAATAGTTTCTCTTGTTCATCAAGGTAAATGGCAACCGATTTTTCAAGGTCGTTTATATTTTCTTCGGGAACGTAGTCAAACAAGGATTTCTGAATTGGCGTGTTGTCGTTACGGACTAACTGTTTGTTGCTTTTCACTTTTATTCTTGATGGCAACACAAATCCACCTTTGTTTTCAATCAAGAAAAAACAAAGTTTTTTGTCGGTAATCATTTTTCTGAAAACTTGTTCTGATAAGCGGTTACGCTCTTTGTCTAAAACCTTTTTTAGTTCTTCTATGATGAAAACAAAATTGGTTGCAACCGTTTCACGGTCATATTTCGTTTGTAATAAATCAATCGCTTTTTTGCCAATCTGGAAACAATACCAAGGGTTAGGAACTATTTCAGTTATCTGTCTTGTCAGAAAAACTTCGTCTATTTCTAATGTTCCTGTTTTTTCTGCTCTGCCTGTTTCTCTTAGCAATTCTTGTTCTTCATTGCTCAAACCCAAAACAATTTCTTGTTCTTTGCTCAACTTGTTTTGTAACGAAAGATTTTGAATTTCATCAATGTTGATGTCTTCCCAATCAATCTCACTTAAAATATCAATTTCAAAATTCAGATTTCTCCAACTTTCTGTTTCTTGTACAACAAATTTTGGTAAATAAATTTTCCCCTCAAACTTCTTAAAGCCCGAACGATACTGCATTTCACGCTCTTTCAAACCGCCTGTGTCTGTTCCTGCCTCATCGCTTACAATTCTTCCTGCAATGTCGCCCAATCCTTCATCTTCTAATCCTTTTTTGATGTCGCTAACCAACGATTTTGCATTTTGTCGGAATGTAAAAACATAACATTCGTCCAAATCCTGTATTTTGGTTTTTCGTGCAAACGGCTGTCTTAAAATACGACCAACTAATTGCGTTATTCCTGTTGCTGAACTTGGGTTTGTAAGCACGGTTAGCACATACGCAAACGAACAATCCCAACCCTCTTGCAAGGCTTGTTTGGTAATGATGTAGCGAATTTCGCAATCATTGGCAAACAAATCAATTCCTTCAATATCGTCTTTTTCGCTTGATTTGATAGCAATATGACTTTCGGGAACATTACATTTTTTGATTAAATATTCTTTCGCATCTTCTGCGTGAATAAACTTTTTATCTCGTTGGTCTTTCCCTGTTCGTTCAACTTGTATCAAACAAATCGGACGAATATATTCGCCTGTATTGGCTTCGTACTCTTTGGCTTTTTTCTCTAAATCGTTTCGCTTTTCAAAACTTGCCAAAAGTGTGTCATGCCAATCCAAACTTGTTTTGTTGGTTAAGTGAATATCCAACTTTATCATTTCTTCTTCGTGCAATTCACGACCTGTAATTTTCACCAACTCATTGCTGTTTGGCGGTGGTGTTGCCGAAAGTTCAAGTATAAATGACGGATTGAAATTACGTATCGTATTCCTTGCATTTTCGCCATAAGCACGATGTCCTTCATCAATCACAACAAGTGGACGTAAAACTTTCAAAGTATTACCCAATGATGTTTTTATTTGCGTTCCGAAAACTTCCATTTCGGTTGTAAAACAATCCAAATTTGGAAGTAATTCTTTTAGTTTTTTATGTCCTTCAAAATCATCTTCTCTTGGAAAAAAATCGGTAAATCCGCCTTGATCACGGAATACTTTTAGCGTTTCTTTATTTTGACGGTTTGCGGATGGCAACATCAAAAGCAATACAACCAAATGTTCTTCAATATCAAGTCGGTTAAACATTTCTGTCTTTTCTTTTATCAATGTTCTACCACCGCTCGAAATGTCTAAAACTTGTCTGTATGGGTGGTTTCGGTCTTTTAATGCTTTTATAGTTTGGCGATAAATTTGCGTGGACGGCACCACCCAAAGCACCAAACCTGTTTGTTTTTTAAGATAAGTTTTTTGGATACTGTCAATAGCGTGGCACGCCAATAAGGTTTTACCTCCACCTGTCGGCACTTTCAGATAAATATCGGGCATAGGTTCGTCCAAACCGTTTGTTTTAGAACTGTAAACAATACGACCTGTCGATTTTTCCCAAGCCTCTTTCGGGAAATTGATATGTTTTGCCAAATGCGGTTTGAGTTCGGCAATTTCTTCAAACTCTTTTTTCGCATCAGCCAAAGCACCCAAATAATCTTTGAGTTCCTTTAAAACTTTATCTTGATAGTGCTTTAATTTCATTACTTCTGTATTCTATAAATTTCGTAAGGTAATTGGCAAAAATCAATTCTGTGTTCAAGCAATGTGTAATCGTCCACATACTTGGCAGGTGCAAAAATCAAAAGCTGTTTTCCCTTGAATTTTGGTAATCCTTTACATATATCCAATGTCAAAGCATTTTGTTTCAACCACTCAATATCATCTTTATAAAACAGATATACTTCGTAGCTTTTGCTTTCGCCTATAAAACCTGTTTTGGTGTCAATATTTTTCTCGTTAAATTCTTCGCCTGTGGCTGTGTAGAAAAGATAACGTGCAAACTCTGTGAAAGACGGTAGATTTTCGCCTCTCAACAAACTTTCCATTTCTATGGTTTCGCCTAATTCAAAATAACTGAATGTTCCGCCTGTTCCTTTTTTAAGCAAATCACTTTTGGCAGTTGGTACGCCTTTGATTACTCTGCGAACTCTCTCGGCTGTGATAGTATTGGCATAATCTTCCTGCTCCACCAAAATAAATTTGCGGTTTCCTCCGTCTTCTTTATTGAGTTCTAAAACTGCGTGTGCCGTAGTTCCTGAACCTGCGAAGCTGTCGAGAATTATTGAATCATCATCAGAGTATATTTCAAGGCATCTTTTGATAAGTTCAACTGGTTTTGGATAATCAAACTTTTTTTCGCCGAATATTGTCTTCACATCAAGCGATGCCTTTTTATTTCCTTCAATACTTTGCCAAAGATTTGTCGGATGTTTTAAACGACCTTCTAAATAGAATTTTAGATAAGGTTTCCAATCACCTTCTTTGTCTTGTTTCCATTCAATTTGTTTTGTCTCAACTAATTTCTTGTATTTATCGGGAGAACATCGCCATCTACTTTCATAACCCGTAGGACCAACTGGATAAATCTCTTCACCATTTGGGGCAGTTACTGGAAAATACATTGATGGTCTATCCTCTCTTTTATCCTCACCACCTGTTTTTCTAAGTGGTCTTGTTAGATATCTTCCATTTTCATCTTCTTGATTATATATGCTGGACTGCTTTTCATCCATTTGAAGTCCATTAAATAATTCAGATTCTCCCTTTGAATATATTACGACGTAATCAATTTCAGAAACTAAGCCTTTATTTCCTAAACCTGTTGGCGTTCCTGTTACTCTACTAACTTGACCTAAGAAATTTGATTCCCCAAATATTTCATCCATCATACACCTTAAATGATGAATTTCATTATCATCAATAGAAATAAAAATTGCACCATCCTCACTCAATAATTCACGTAAAAGTTTTAAACGTGGCATCATCAGGCAAAGCCATTTGTCGTGGCGTGTCATATCTTCTTTGTCCACCACACTGCCCAACCATTCTTTAATCATCGGGCTGTTTACATTATCGTTGTACACCCAATTTTCGTTTCCTGTATTGTAAGGTGGGTCTATATAAATGCACTTTACTTTTCCTGCGTAAGTAGGCAAAAGTGCTTTTAATGCTTTCAGGTTGTCGCCTTGTACAATCAGGTTATCGTGCAAAGAAACTTTGTCCGTAAGACTGTATTCTGCCTTTGGCACAAGTTGGTGGTATTTAACCGCCAGATGGTGGTTTTGCACAAATGTTTTTCCTTTGAAATTAAGTGTTGGCATATCGTTATATCTTTTCTAATTCGGTTAGAATGTTTTCAAATTCAATTATTTCATTTTCCAATTTATCACAAGTGAGAAATTGGTTTAGTTCGTCAACTGGTAAATGTCCTTCAATTAAATCGTGAAGAACAGAATGGTTTTTAGCAATACGTTCATATAAATCATTATTGAATTTTACATTTCTAATGTTGGGAACTCTTACCAAAGTGTCATATCTCTGGACAGTGCTTGCTAACAATTTCGTTACTACAATGCCTTCATAACAGCTGCGCAACGCCCCATAACCTGAACGAATAAGGTTTTGAGCAAAACTACGGTCAGCTTCCTTTTTAGCTCTTATGTGGTATTGCTTCGGAATATGTGAATTGGTATATGTGCTATCTTTAAGCGGTGTGTTCTGTAATTCAATTACACCAATAGTTTCTCTACCACTACAAACAATAGAGTGAACAAAAACCTTTGTCTTGTCAGTTTTATATTTATTTCTTCCGTGACTTTCTAAATATTTTACAAAGACAATATCGTGAGAGAAAATAACCACTTGTTTTTTATCACTTTCTTCAACTAATCTTTGGGCAATTGTTTCTTTTCGTTTATGGTCTAAGGAAGTAACGGGGTCATCAAAAATAATTCCCTTGTTTACTTCGGATAAGTGCATTTCTGCAAGAAAATCAGCAATAGCAATTACTTTTTGTTCGCCCTCGCTTAATACATCATTCGGCTTCTTACCTTTTAGTTTGAGTTGTCGGGAAGATTTTCCTGCTGAACCTGTGGTGCTTATTTCAATTCCAAAACTCCCATTCAGTTTTTGACATTCTTCGTTAAAAGTATCAATGTATTTTTGATTGAAATATTTATCCGATAATGACTTTTCTGTATTTGTTGTGTCTGTTTTAGTCTTTCTAAAATTAGCGTTGTTCGCCTTTTTAATCCAAACTTGATTATTGATAAAGGTTTCAAACTTTGAAAAATGTGTATTGAACTTTTCTTTGTGTTCCAACAGCGTTTTTGAGTTCAGTAATTTTTCCAATTCTTTACTTTGCTCATCTTCTTTTAGCAATTTAATAGAATTATCAATAGCTGTTTCAATCGCAGTGTGTTGTTCAACGCTGATTTGTATTTCTTCTCTTTCGTTTGCTGTTTTTCTTTGAATGTCAGCAATGATATTTTGAGCAAGCGTTTTCTGTTCTGAAAGTTTTTGCTTTAATGTTTCTAATTCGTTTGAATATTTTTCAGTAAGCCAAACGGTAAGTGTATTGTCTTGCGGAAATAAATCAAAGTTTAAATTCTCATAATTCCCTTTGACTTTATCCAATTTTTCCTGTGCTTGCTTTGCGTTTTGCTCCGCAACACTTTTGATGAAAGCCCAATAATTTGAAATTAGCTTTTGTGCTTCGTTTGAAAGTGGTTGTTGGCAAAGCAAACAGTTGTCGCCATTTTCGGGATAATCTATATTTTCCGCTTTTTGCGTTTTAGCAAATTCTTCGGCAGAAACAATAAAATTTTTCCATTCTGTTGTTCCAACACCTTCAATTTTATCGGTCTTAAAATTTTCTACTCCTTCGGATTTCGCTGTCGCTTCTTTTGAAATACAATCCGAAATAGCTGTTTTTACTTTCTCAATTACTTCGGTTGTGAAAAATTGATTTAGTTTTTCAATATCCTGTTTGTTTTTACTTAACAGAATTTTGATGTTTTCATACTCTTTTATTCTTTTACCTGTTTCTTTTGAAGCCAAAAGAAGTTCGTCATACTGTTTTTGTATCGCCCCTTTTTGAGTTTTATCTTCATCAGAAAAAGGCGTATGTTTTTTTAAGTCATCAATATTTGTATCAGCATTTAGATTTTGAACAAGCGTTTTTATTTCTGAATTGCCGTCAAACCAAATATCAAAATCATTTGGCGATTGTTTATTTATAATTTCAGCATTTAGTTTTTGCTCAACACGAATGATTGCATTTGTGTAATCAGCAAAAAAACTTAATCCTGCTGGTCTAAATTCAAATTCATTTTTGTTTTCAAGATGTTTTAAAACGCTGTTTCCGTCAAAAACTGCAAATTGCTCAAATTCTGCATTGTCTTTGTCCGCAAATACTAACGAAGTTTTAGTATTGTTTGATTTGAAAGTAAATTTTGCATTAACAGGTTTGTGTCCGCTGTCAATGTGAATATTTGGTAAAATTGGTTCGGGTGCTTTTGAATAAAAAACGTCTTTCAAAAGTCTTACATAACCTGATTTTCCCGAACCATTTGCACCATAAACAATAGTCAGGTTCGGACTAAATTCAATCGTTTGGTTTTCTGTTAAGGCGTTTACGCCTTCAACATTTTCAAGTTTGGTAAGAAGTAAATCAGTTTTATAGTTTCCCGAATTTTCAGCATTGTAATCAATAGAAATTTCGGGTTTTTCGGTCTCTTCTTTGAGTTTTAAATGTTCAAGCAAATAAGAATATGAAGTATCAATGTCGTTATCAGATATAGCGTTGCCCGACAAAATTTTCTCTGCAAGAAATTTTGCCCAATAGGGAAGTCCGTTAGGGAATTTCTTCACTTCCGTTTCAAGCGTTTCCACTTGTTGTTCTACTTCTGCTATTTCAATTACTTCACTCACTATTTATGTTTGTTTTTTACGTTATATTTTACTTTTTCCTCCGCCACTTTTATAGCCTGTAATGCCAAATCTTCATCTTGCACTTCATAAGCCAATTTGTCGGACAACCACGCAATGATTACATCATTTTTCTGCTCTTTGTAAAAGTCCGAAAGGGCTTTTACTTGTTCTCTTGTCGGCATACGTTCATCACGTTCAATTTTGCTTAAAATAGTTGGGTCAAGCGAAAGTTCCGCTCCGACTTCTCTAAGCAAAAGCCCTTTTTCTTCCCGTAGTTCACGCAATATTATTCCTATTGTTTTCAATTCGCTTTATTTTGACTTGACAAATATTGGCAAATATACAAAATGAATTCTGACGGTTGAAGTATTTGCTAAAGTTTTTATCAACATTAAGTTAGAAGTCGGGTGGTGGGTGGGCTTGGGTGCGGTTGGGCAAAATTAAATGTGGTGCAAAAGCGTTGGCTTTGTGCGGTTGGTTGCACCTCTTTTAATTTTTGCGAAGCGTTGGCAATTTTTCGTTTTTCTGTCTGTCCGTTGATGTTGTTTCAGAGCGGTCAAACGCCATTACCGATAACGCGCACGTGCTGGAGCATTGCTCCAAGCGGTTCGGGTATTGCCGAAGGCGGGGATTTTTAGCACAAAAGTTCAGTCGAAGAACGAATGTTGAATCTCGCACAAATGTCCAATCGAAGCCGTTCAGCCCCGCTTTTGGCAATACCTTGTTATCGGTTCGCCCTGCTTGTCCATATGTTGTTTGTCCGTTCATTTTGCTCTGCCGTGGTGCGTTGGCAGGTGGCTCTTTTGCATTTTTTGTTTGGCTTTGTGTGTCGGCAAAAATGCAAATGTGCCACCAATGCGTTGGCTTAATGTTTCGTTTGTTTTAAAAAGTCTTTTAATTTTATTGTCGTTATGCCTAAACCTTTGGCTTTAATTTGCAATCCGTTATCAGATGTCAGCATAATTGGGTTTTCGTCTTTGTATTTCAATGCTACGGACAAAATAAAGTTGTCGGGTGATTTTTTGTTAAAGTCGTCTGGAAGCAAAGCCAAGTCTGCTGTGTCCATTTTGAGGTTTCGTTTGTCAAAACTTTCGTTGATTTGCTTGATTGCTCTATGAACGTTTTTCTTTTGTTCTTCGGTCAATGAAATTTTCAAATAGTCTAATTCGTCAATGACTTTTGCTGATAAAGCTATTTGATATTGTTTGTCAATTTTTGAAATAATGTCGGGATAATCAACAAAAACGTTTGTGTCTATGATGTAAATGTTTTCTTTGTCTTTTTTGATTTCCTTTTTGGGTTTGTCAAATTGTGAAAGGTCAATCTTGCCAAGAATTTTTAAACCTGTTTGTGTTTGATGTTGTTCAGTTTCTTTGCTTTCATTTGGTTCGGGCGTTCGAGTTTCAATTAACTTTCTGTCTGACGTGTAATAAAAGGAAAACTCCTCATTGAGTTTTTGCAAATATGCTTTTACTTCTTCGTCTAATTGAGGATAAGAAGTGACAACGTTAGTGTCTGAAATGATAATTGTATGTCGCTTTGCACGACTTGTGGCAACGTTGAATAAGCGTTTTTCCAAAGAATGATTGTAACCCGAATTGGGAACAACAAAAATCGTTACATCTGTTGTCAAACCTTGTATTCTTGCAATAGTTTCAATGAGCAAGTTTTTAGGATTGCCTACGGTTTGAAAGATACTTTTTTGCAATGCTTTTACCGTTTCAATGTAATTGCTCAAGACAGAAATATGTAGATTCTCATTGACTTTCAGCAAATTAACAACCAATAATTTAGCAATTTCCAAAGCATTCTTTGGCTTTTTGTTTCCAACTTCCAAATCGGTTTTTATAAGTGTTGAACCACCTTGTGAGTTGAAGAAAATTCTTACATCGTTCGGTAATTCAGAGAAAGTGAAACGAATGTCGTTTTTCGCTTTTGATTTTAGGCTATTATTGTAAAATATGCCTGTATAATTTGCACCTCTGTTTGGTAAACGATAAGTTTCAGTTAATTGATAAATTGGGACAGATGCTGTACCTGAAAGTGCTTTTAATCCGTCCACCAAAAAATCGTAATTCTTTTTGCTGACTTTATCTTCGTTAATTGCTACAACAGGCGGAAGCTGTTTGGTATCACCAATCCAAATATTTTTCTTTCCTAAAAGTTTTGTCGCACCAAACATTGCAAGTAGTGCCTGACTTGCCTCATCTACGATTACATAGTCAAAAGGTGGATTGTCTTTTATGTTCGTAGCTTCGCTACTTGCGATAAAAAACGTAGATAAAACCAAGTTGCTTGGCTGTGGATTCAACTCTTTTATTTGTTGTAGTTGCGGAATTTCTTTTTCTTCGTCTGTTGAAATTTTAGTTTTAAAAACTTTTCCTGCTCCCAACAAATCAGCTAATGCTGGCTTTTCCGCAACTTCCATTAAAGCTCTGTTTGTAAGCGATGTTACCAAAACAGATTTTCCTTGTTCACAAAGTTTCTTACAGATTTCTGCAATTTGATATGTTTTTCCCGTTCCTGGCGGACCAATTAAAATTAAATGATCGCTTAATGTCAGTTGATTTAAAATAAAACTCGGGATTTCTTTTTGATTGTCAAGTAATGACGGTTGCCAATTTGAATTTTGAAAATCTTGGTCTAAAATCTGATTTACATTTTCCGAATTACTGGTTTGCACTATTTTTTGAAGATTGGCAATGTATTCAAAAGGCGGTTTGTTCGGACCCAAAAGCAAAATCATTTTTTCAGCTTCAGAAATATTTACTGCAAAATCTAAGTCCACACCCCGAAAGCCTGCTAAACTAAAATTCGTATCAATGTTTCCGTCTTTGTCTTTTGCAGAAGATTGCCAAACACAAACCGTCTCAGTAAAATTTCCTTTTTCTTTTATCAAATCGCCATAGGTTTTATCGCCCCAATTTCTATAATCTCGTAACTCTTTTGGAACTGTAAAACAGTACAAGTATTCTCCTTTTCGTGGCAAACCACGTTTTGTAGAGAATTTTAAAATCATTTCTCCGTCTTTGAATGTCAAGAATTGAGCAACAAAAAGTTCTTCTCTCTCTTGAAGTAAAAAAGTAGCCGAAGAGTTTAGTTTTTGATTAAACGCTTTTGTTTGTGCTTGAAGTTCTTCTTCAAGGAAATTGCTATGTTCTTGCCTTGTGTATCTCATTTCTATAATAAACTTTCATCATCACTACTTAAATCTTCTTCGGTCTTACGTTTATCAAAACGGTAATCTCCTAAATTACTGGCAATATTACTCGGCATAACACTATTAAAATCAAAATGAACATTGCCAAAGTAATGCAATAATTCTGCAAACTTATCTAATCGGTCGTCCACATCAAGATTTTCTGTACTGAAACTGATTGTAATTTTGTCTTGATGTCTTAAAAGTTCATACAGTTTTAGACAACCCAATTTTCCATTACCAAAATTTACCCAAAACATCGAATTGGGTTTCATTAGTTGTATCCATTCGTTTGCCCCAATTTTTAGCGGTTCGTCTTTGTATTTGTAACTTTTCACAACAAGCGGAAATTCTATGTCGCCTTTTACAACACCGTCAATCGTTGAATAATTACCTATACCTTGCGAAAACTCAAAGCCTTCATTTTCCAATCGTTGTTTAACAAGTTCTTTTGCTTCTCTGTTAGCTTCTTTTTGGTCATTTTTGGAGATGTCGGAACTAAATTCTGCTCCTAATGTAGCGTTATCGGTTTTCGCAATTTGTTGTTGTAATCTCACAATTTCTCTTTCAAGCTCTTGCTCTCTATTTGAACTTTCGCCAAACAAAGCCCACAAGTCTTCAAAAGAAAAATCATTTTCATCATCGGAAGCGATTTTTTGAAGTATTTTCTTTTTATCCTCTTTGTTGTTCAGATAAATTATGTTTTCGTTGATAGCATAATTATCTTCATTATAACGGTAAAATACATATTCGTCTATTTCATCAATCCCAACAGTTTTTGGCATTTCTTCATCATACAGATAAATTTTATAGTTCTCTGTTTCTTTCCATTCCGTTGAATTTTCCTCTAAAAGTTCAAAGTCGTATTCCTCTTGTATTACCAAATCTCCCTTATTATTTCTGTTTTCATTGATAACTTCAACAACTTTCTTAAATTTTTCAAATTGCTCTACCGTTTTTAGTGACAAATCATTTTCCTTTAACCATTCAAACGAATTGAAAAGCGTTGTCTCATCATCGTTAAAGCGAGTTTCTTGTGTTAAACGATTGTTTTGAAATTCTTTGCTTTTGCCATTTAAGAATTTTCGCAATTCAACTATAACGGCTCTTTCAGTCCAAACACCCAAGTCTGAAATAAAATCAATTCTGTTTTCATCTTCACCAATCCATTTTATTAGATAATCTGGTAATTGTTCATTTTCGCAAGCGTAGTTACTTGGAAATACAGAATGGTTTGGATTAAAACCTAAAATGTTTTCTGTTTCAGTATCATCAATTTTGCTCCAATCAATATTTCTAATTGCTGTTTTTTTATTTTTCTTATCCCATTGATCGTATAAGAAATTTACAAGACTTAATTTTTCATCATCTGATAAATCGTCTTTGATGTATGGACAAATAAATTTATCTTCTTCAAAGTATGGTTCTTTTATTATTAATAGGTTATCATTGTCTTCTACTATAACTGGAAAATCTTTGAAAATTTTGGTAATGCCTTTGTATTTTTGATTTAGAACCTCAGATTGTTGTATAAATTCAAATTCCGAAATATATTTGTCTGTATCTAAATCAATTTCTTCTTCATCAACGTTTAGAGCTTTAAACTGACTAAAATCTATTCTTTCAATATACAAGCCATAGAGAAATAAAAATGCCAACTGTTCGGCATTTTCTAAAACTTCAACTTGCTCAGAAAACATTTGAAAAATGTCATTTGGTTCAGGTTCTTCGCTTACGCCAAATAAATTTCCAATTTGTTCTTTATCTAAACTAAGACCTATGAATTGAGTTATCAATCCGCTTAAATGGTCACTGTTTTCATAATTGTCAGGAAGGATTTTGGCAAGACTAATTTCGTAATCATCAATTTTTATCTTGTCAGTAAAAGGTGGAATTTCCGAAAGGGTTAATTCCTGTTCCTCTGTTTCAATTATAACTTTGTCTTTAAATTCTTGATAATTGCTTCCTTTTAATTTACCACAAGCCATTTCCAAGATTTTATACTCGTAATCGTCCTTGGCATATTTGGTGTCCGAATGAAATCTAAACTCTGAAATATTTTGTAAAAACTTACGTTTAGGTTCATCGTAATGAATAATATCTACAAGAGTTTCCTTGTGTTCATCTGCCTCAACGAAATCCAGAATTAAGTTGTGTAAATCTTCGCCTTTTATTATTCCATTTTCGTTGTTAAAATCCGAAAAGTCATAAGGCAAGACAATCAATTGATCAGATAAATAGTTTTCAATAAATTCTTTTGTTTCCTTATTTGGCGGAACGATTTGAAAGTTGTTTGATTTCTCAATTATTTCATAACCATTGATTTGTTTTTGAATAATATATTCATTGAAAAAGGAACGATGATTATTCTTAAAAAACGACAATAGCTCTTTTATTTCTTTGGCTTCTGTAAGTTCGGCCTTAATGATTTCAATGTTGGGTAAAATGATTTTGTCAAATAAATCTTCTTCTTGAATTAAGTAGTTGCTTAATTTATCAAAGTTTTCATCTGCTTTAATTTTATAGGGATTTAACCAAGTGTATTTTTTTAGCGAACTACTAACCAATTGAGAAAGGGGTTTTATTTCTCCCTGATTATCGCAAAACAGTTCAATTTTTTTGAGTGTTTCATCGCCTATACCAATAAATTTTGTTGCAGGATTGATGAAGTTTCTGAAAAGATTTTGTTTCTGATTGACCGCAAGATTATTTTCGGTTGAAGTCCTTTCTGAAATTGTATCATACAAATCTTCATCTGTTTTTAATTTAGACGAAATCTTTTCATAGAAACTAAACGATGAAATATCCAAATCGGAAATTAAGAAGTCAAGCGATTTTAATTCTGTTTGAATATTTGAAATCTTGTTTGAAAGGAATACCAAATCCTCATTATCAATGACTTCATTTATTGAATAAAATTCTCCGTCTGAAAATCTGAAAAGGTCAGCTTCAATCAATCTTTCAATTGCTTCTTTTGAAAAATATTCTTTATCAAGCTCTTTTAAAAAGTTGTTGTAATCCTCTTCGGATAAACTTTTTATCCAATCATTTAAACAATCCAAATCAGCATTGACAAAAACATCTCGTAAACTCCATTCTTCAATACCAATTTTTTCATTTGAGTTAGCTTCATTTAGTAGATATTTGTCTTCATCATCTTTCCAATAAAACCAATGAATATCACTTAATCCCAAATCTGATAAAGATATATCAAAATCAAACTTTTTGATTTTTACATTATCAACCTCGTCAATTATATCATCTGTGGTTGGAATATTTGTTTGAATATACTCCAACAAAGTATCATAAAAAATAGGTTTCAACCATTTATTGTTTTGTCTCTCTGGAACATCAGACAAAAGCAACGAAGCGTAAAGATTTAAAAATTTATTGCGGTCATTTGCTTTGTATTCGTCAAGTCTTTGTGTAATAAACTTTGCAAGTTCGGGAAACAGATTTCTATTTACATCATCTTCGTGTAATTTCCTGCGGTTGGCTTCATTGCTGAAACTGTCGCAATGCACAATAAAACCAAGTCCGTTAATTTCATCCCCCATTGGGAAATATTTGTAAAAATTCGGTTTTTCTTTGAGCAATTTTATTTGTTCATACGATTTTTCGCTTCCGAATTTTATTGTGTTGAAGCCAATAGCAAATTTTATGTCAAACTCTTTGTATTCAGGCGAAATTAGCTCAAACTCGTCAGAACCTTTTTTTATAGTTCCTTCTTCAAGCTGTAAAGGAATTTTTCCAATATCATCGTTATTGATATAGACTTTTTGTAAACGTTTCAGTGTATTCATAGAATACTGAATACCGTTTACAAGTTCAGAATAATCTTTATCTAAAAGTTTCTTCTTGTCTTCGCCCAATTTGATAAAAAACAAACTGCCTTTTTTCAGTACGTTTTTCTTTAAGCTGTCAGAATGTTGCTTAAAGTTTTCGTTTAGGAAATTAATAAGTTCTTTTAATTCCTCTTGTGGAAATAAAATTTTGTCTTGATAATTTATATCCTTTACTCTCTCGTCTGGGTCTGACGGAAAGTTTGTAAGTAAGAGTTTTAGTAAATATGGCGAATTGATAAACTCTTGATAATTTTCTTTGTTAGGAACTAACGGTTCAATTTGTTCATTGTTCAACAAACTTTCCAAATCTTCTAATTTAGCCCAACTAAATAAAATCGGACCTTTGTATTGTCTAACAAGCTCGTCCGTACCTTCGTTTTTTCCAACTAATCTATGAGCCAACTTAAAACCAATTCCAAATCGTCCGATTTTGTCGGGGTCTTTTTTAGTTGTTTGGGCAATGTTTAAAATTGATTGTAAGCCTTCAACATCAAATGGACTTCCGTTGTTGATTGCTAAAAAGTATTTGTCATTATAGAAAATGTAGAAATGTGTAGAACCACAATCAACAGCATTTTGCAGAAACTCATAAATTGCTTGTCCGTCTTCTGCAATTTTCAGAATTGATGGCAGATAGCTTGCAATGTCGGGTTTGTCCCCGTGATACATTTCAAAAAAACCTTTTATAGTTTTCTTCCCATTTTCTTTGTGATAAGTGCCTACAAAGTTTTCATTATGGGTTGGGTCGTTTCTCTCAATCTCTTTTATTTTGGTTTTGTACCAAAATCGGAATGATTTTGCACTTTTTATTTTCATTCAATATCTCAGGTTCAATTTTATAAAATCTCGTTCTTGTTGGTGTGCGGTTGGGGCAAAAGCAAATGTGCAGCAAAGCGTTGGCTTTGTGCGGTAGGTTACAGCTCTTTTGATTTTGCCGAAGCGTTGGCTTGTTTTGTCATTTGTCTGTCTGTTGAATTTTAGCACGGTCGTCAATAGGGTGACTGATAACGGATCAGGCGCTTGGCGCACGTGCTGGAGCATTGCTCCAAGCGCGTGTTAGAGGACAGTCCCGAAGGGCTGTACTCCGGCAAGCGCCTGATCCGTTGAGAGGGAAGCCCGGAGGGATTTCCTCTCAACGTTTTGGGTATTGCCGAAGGCGGGGATTTTTAGCACTAAAGTTCAATCGAAGAACGAAAGTTGAACCTTGCACAAATGTCCAATCGAAGCCGTTCAGCCCCGCTTTTGGCAATACCTTGTTATATGCCGCTTTTCTATCTGTCATTGCGCTTTCAATATTTTGTCGGCTATGGTCAAACAGTTTTCAATTGTTCCGATCATTCCCATATTTTCAGTTTCAAGTTTGTGCAGTATGTTTGCGATTTCTTGCCTGTCAGCTTTTGCTTTTACAAGTCCGAAAATTTCAGGAACGTAACTTTGATATTCGTCTCTTGGTGCAAGGTCGTTAATGCCAATTGGGTCCCAGTCAAACCAAAGTATGTCGTCAATTTTTTTGTAAAGCAAGAAGTCCTTAGCTGCTGTTAAATTATCTTTGAACTTCTTGTTGCGACTAAACAACAGAATTGCAGACTTAACTTCTTCTTCAAGTCTATTGTCGTCAAAATGTTCTGTTGCTTTAAGAGCCAAACTTGCAATATAATGTCCGCTGTCGTTGTCAAATGGTGCCGATTGTCCCGAAGCATTGTAAGTTACTTTGGCTACTAGTTCAGCAAGTCTTAAATAATTGTCAGGGTTGTGATTTTTGTTTTCAAGTCCGAACACTCTGATTTTGGTAAATTGTTCGTGTGCTTCTTTCCAGCGGTTTTTGTCGTCTATGATTGGATAAAGTTCACTAATTGAAGTCGGAATATTATTTATGTAATGGTCAAAGCGAGATAAAACAAGTCCTGCCCAACCTGGTCTGATGTCGTTGGGTAAGTTCTCAAAAATCTCTTGTCCGATTTTGATATTAGTTTTTATGTCGTATTGCTCTGTAGTCATAAAGTGGCATATAACGGTTTGGGTATTTGCGATGGCACGGCATTTGAAAACCGTCAGCCGAAAATATGCACAAAAGTTGATAGTAGTACAAATGTTCAATTACTTCCGTCAGTCGTGCTATTGCAAATACCATGTTAGCGGGTCGTTGTTCTATGTCAAATAATAATTGTTTATTCATTAGTCTATAATAACATTCTTCCCTTGTTCTCTAAGTTTTTCCAGTCCATCTTTCATAGCTTTAATCTCTTCAAGGGTATGTCCGTGCCAACCGGTTACTTCTCCAACAACTTTAAAAGGATGTTTCGAACGATAGGATTTTGTGGGATTACCAGGAAATTTTTTGTCCGTTACGTTGGGGTCATCTTCTATGTCGCCTGTTGCTTCTACTAAATAAATCCTTTCACGTCCGTTGCCCAAAGCAAGTTCTGCTCCTAATATTGCAGTATTCAGTGTAGCCGAAACATAAATATGCTTTAATATTCTGTTTTCTTCATAATTACTGTTGAAACCTACTTGAATGAAATCGCCAATTTTCAAGTCAGCCTTTGTTCCGTGAAAATAGGTTTGAGCAAACGGTGTAGGAATATGAAGTACGGCTTTATCTTCTATTTTGGTTGTGTTCATAGTTATTTCTTATTGTTTCTCGTTTACTTTTTCAATTTCTTTATTCATCAACTCCAATGCTTTGTGGAAGTATTTTTCTAAAATGTTTAATTCATCACTATTGAATGACACAAAAAGGTCGTGTGTTTTGTTTTGGTAGTTACTATAAAATGGTGTAACCAACTTTGTTATTCTATCAATATTGGGAACTATGATTATTTTCCGCCTGTCAGTTTTGTCGGGCTGTCTTTTTACGAGTTTTTTGTTTTCAAACCGGTCTATTAGCCCTGTAACCGAACCTGTTGTTAACCCTGTAAGTAGGGCAAGTTCACCTGCTGTCATTTGACCTTTTTGAATTAAGAAACCTAAATATTTATGGTCAGTGCCAGTCAGTCCAATTTTTCTACCAATGCTTTCGTGCATTTGAATAGATGTGTAGGCATAAAGTTGGCTCAATTTCCTTAAGTTGATGATTTTTTCTTTGACAGGCATAAATCTTGTTAACCATTTATCTTGACAACAAAGATAATATATTTTTTTGGTAGTTACCTAAAATGTTTGATTCAAAATTTAAGGATAGTTGATTTTGGTTTGTCTGTCAGGGATGGGTGTCGCTCTACAATGCCCGCTAACGTTTCTCAGCTATACGCAGGCAGGGATTTTAACCACTGAACTTCCTACGAAGAACTGAACTTCAAATTTACCACTTTCCTGTCTTACGAAGCACGAACCCCCTGCTTGCGTATAGGTGATGTTATGCGGTCGGCTTTCATTTTCTCTTCTTTCTCGTTAATTTGTCAAGCAAAGTTACTAAATTTGCAGTCAAGCAATTTCAATTTTTGAATTATGAATTGTGATTTGAATTCAAGTATTCACCTGTAAGAAGTTACTAATGACAAAAAAGAAATTGCCCGTTCGTTTTACGGGTCAGCACTTTACTATTGATAAAGTGCTAATAAAAGATGCAATAAGACAAGCAAATATAAGTAATCAGGATACGGTTTTAGATATTGGGGCAGGCAAGGGGTTTCTTACTGTTCATTTATTAAAAATCGCCAACAATGTTGTTGCTATTGAAAACGACACAGCTTTGGTTGAACATTTACGAAAATTATTTTCTGATGCCCGAAATGTTCAAGTTGTCGGTTGTGATTTTAGGAATTTTGCAGTTCCGAAATTTCCTTTCAAAGTGGTGTCAAATATTCCTTATGGCATTACTTCCGATATTTTCAAAATCCTGATGTTTGAGAGTCTTGGAAATTTTCTGGGAGGTTCCATTGTCCTTCAGTTAGAACCTACACAAAAGTTATTTTCGAGGAAGCTTTACAATCCATATACCGTTTTCTATCATACTTTTTTTGATTTGAAACTTGTCTATGAGGTAGGTCCTGAAAGTTTCTTTCCACCGCCAACTGTCAAATCAGCCCTGTTAAACATTAAAAGAAAACAGTTATTTTTTGATTTTAAGTTTAAAGCCAAATACTTAGCATTTATTTCCTGTCTGTTAGAGAAACCTGATTTATCTGTAAAAACAGCTTTAAAGTCGATTTTCAGGAAAAGTCAGGTCAGGTCAATTTCGGAAAAATTCGGTTTAAACCTTAATGCTCAAATTGTTTGTTTGTCTCCAAGTCAATGGGTAAACTGTTTTTTGGAAATGCTGGAAGTTGTCCCTGAAAAATTTCATCCTTCGTAGTTCAAAGTCGGGTGGTTGTCAAGATGATTTTTCTGGTTTGGTGTCGTCTTTTAAGCTGCCGCATAACGAAAAATGGTAGCCGTAGTTGCCGGATTTACAGCACTTTCGTATCAATTTAGCACTTCGGTTCGTTAAAAGCACCAAAGTATCAAGTTGGCACGAAAGCCGGCAATTATCGGCTACCATATGTTAGTGGCATTTATCATTTCATTATATTCATTTGCTTTAACGCATTTTTTGTTACATTAATTCTCGATGAAATAAAATCATCAACATTCAATCCGTCTGTCGGAATTACATTTGTTGCAAAAAAATAAACATTAGATTTTGTTTCAACATAACCAACAAACCAACCATTATATTTTTCTTCTATCGAACTTAATCCAGTCTTACCGCTTAAAATGTAATTTTCAGTTCGCTCAATTTCCATAATATTTTTGACAATCTTTATTGTCCTATCAGAAATTGGAAATTTTGAAAAATAGAATTTCCTTAAAAAGTCGATTTGTTGTTTTTGAGATATTTTTGAATTTCCTTCAAGCCAAAAATTGTCAATCGTTAAACTGTCAAAAATCATATTTTTATACTCAAATTTTTCTAAATATTCTTTCATTTTAATTGTTCCGATTTTCCTTGCAATTTCCTGATAGCAAGGAACACAGGAAATTCTAAAAGCATCTTTAAATGATAAATCTTTTTCCCAAATATCCATTTTTCTCTGCTCGCCATTCCATTTTAAAATAGTTGTATCATTTTCAATAATGCCTAATTCAACAGCAATTATAGAATTTGGAATTTTGAATGTTGATGCAGGTAATTTTCCGTTTTTAGCCCAATCAAAGTCATTTGAGTAAAAAGTATTCTTGTCGTTATCATAAATTAGAATTGAACCATTTACTTGAAAACTATCTAAAATTTTGTCAAAATCAGAAATTTCTGTTTCAATTATGTTTTTATTCGTTGTTGTGTTACAGCAAACAAATAAAAATATCATTGAAATAAAAACTACAAATAAAATATTTTTCATTTATTGTCTAATTATCGTTTGTTTTTGTTGCCACTAACGTTTTGCAGCTATAAGAAGTTGGCGATTTCGAAGCACAAAACTGTCAATCTGCACGAAAGTTTGATTGAAAAACTGCACTTCATTTAACCACTGAACCGCCAATTTCTTATAGGTGCTGTTAGCGGGTCGTTGTTTTATTTCGCTTTTGATATGAAATAGTCCCAAGTTGCTTTTGATATGTCTGCGATTATTTTTTCATTTACTTCTGCGTTCTCTTTAGAATCCGTTATAAAAACACTTATAAAAAAATTGTTGTTATCGGGTAAGAAAACGATACCAATATCATTTACCGCAGCTGTTATTCCAGTTTCTTTGTTTGTGCCAGACGATCCTGTTTTATGTGCAACCACGGTTCCAACAGGTAAATTCCCTTTTAACCGCTTTTTTCCAGTAGCTGTCTCTTTCATAATTTTCCATAGAAAATCATAACTGCTTGGGCTTAGCAAGTTGCTCTCATTGAGAAAAAAGAGTTCGAGTATTTGGTTAGCAGCTAAAGGTGTCGTCCAATTCTCAAATTGTCTATCCCAATTATTCTGCATTACTTCCTCATTGATTTTAATAGAAATGTTATCAACCCCACTTGCTTTGATGTAGTTTTCAACAAAGTTAGGCCCCCCAAGAATTTTTAATAAAATATCACACCCCACATTATCGCTTTGAGAAATAGTATATTCTAAGATTTCAGCAATACTAAGCTTAGCTCCCTCTGGGTATTTTTCTCTAATTGGACTCCATAAACCAGGCAAAAGTTCACTTTTTTTGATTTTTATTTTCTGGTTTAACTTAAAATTCCCCCTATCTATTTCGGAAAGCATAGCCAGCCCAATATGAAATTTGAACACACTTTGCATTGGAAAATGTCTTTCTCCATTTATTGAAAACACATCCTGTCCATTATTTCCAAGTACTGCAACCCCTATAGTAGCATTCTTTGATGAAATGATTTTTTGTATTTCTTGTTTTAACGAATCTATCGGTTGAGCAAAAGTATTGCAAACCGTGAGTAATAAAATAATAGCTGTTAATTGAAATATTTTCATTTTATTTTCTGTCTTTATGATTATGGTGTCTCTTTACAATGCCCGCTAACGTTTTGCAGCTATAAGAAGTTGGCGATTTCGAAGCACAAAACTGTCAATCTGCACGAAAGTTTGATTGAAAAACTGCACTTCATTTAACCACTGAACCGCCAATTTCTTATAGGTGCTGTTAGCGGGTCGTTGTTTTATTTCGCTTTTGATATGAAATAGTCCCAAGTTGCTTTTGATATGTCTGCGATTATTTTTTCATTTACTTCTGCGTTCTCTTTAGAATCCGTTATAAAAAC
The DNA here is from genome assembly GCF_024296865.1 of Sphingobacterium sp. LZ7M1. GTDB lineage: Bacteria > Bacteroidota > Bacteroidia > Sphingobacteriales > Sphingobacteriaceae > Sphingobacterium. Next base: position 1,957,547 of record NZ_CP101134.1, read on the forward strand.
ACTTATAAAAAAATTGTTGTTATCGGGTAAGAAAACGATACCAATATCATTTACCGCAGCTGTTATTCCAGTTTCTTTGTTTGTGCCAGACGATCCTGTTTTATGTGCAACCACGGTTCCAACAGGTAAATTCCCTTTTAACCGCTTTTTTCCAGTAGCTGTCTCTTTCATAATTTTCCATAGAAAATCATAACTGCTTGGGCTTAGCAAGTTGCTCTCATTGAGAAAAAAGAGTTCGAGTATTTGGTTAGCAGCTAAAGGTGTCGTCCAATTCTCAAATTGTCTATCCCAATTATTCTGCATTACTTCCTCATTGATTTTAATAGAAATGTTATCAACCCCACTTGCTTTGATGTAGTTTTCAACAAAGTTAGGCCCCCCAAGAATTTTTAATAAAATATCACACCCCACATTATCGCTTTGAGAAATAGTATATTCTAAGATTTCAGCAATACTAAGCTTAGCTCCCTCTGGGTATTTTTCTCTAATTGGACTCCATAAACCAGGCAAAAGTTCACTTTTTTTGATTTTTATTTTCTGGTTTAACTTAAAATTCCCCCTATCTATTTCGGAAAGCATAGCCAGCCCAATATGAAATTTGAACACACTTTGCATTGGAAAATGTCTTTCTCCATTTATTGAAAACACATCCTGTCCATTATTTCCAAGTACTGCAACCCCTATAGTAGCATTCTTTGATGAAATGATTTTTTGTATTTCTTGTTTTAACGAATCTATCGGTTGAGCAAAAGTATTGCAAACCGTGAGTAATAAAATAATAGCTGTTAATTGAAATATTTTCATTTTATTTTCTGTCTTTATGATTATGGTGTCTCTTTACAATGCCCGCTAACGTTGTTCGGCTTTGCGTTCGGGCGGGTTTCGGAGCACAAAAGCCTAAATTTATTTCTAATGTTTAATCGAAGCACAAGGCTTCAAGTTTATACGTCAGCCCGCCTGACGCAAAACCGATGTTAGCAGTAGTGCTTATGCAGTTGTCCACTGTTTAGGTAGTCCAACTTTTTTAAGCATTTCATTTGCTTTTTCCAATTTGTCTGGGAATAGGATTTTGTCGTCAAACTTGTTTAACGCTTTGTCCACCCGAACAATCGGAATTTTACGTTTCTTTATTTCAGTTGTTACTTTCATATCAATTGAATTTTGATTTTACAAAGTTAATTATTTTTTTGTTTTCCTACGCACTAAAAATCCGTCATATTCAACATTTTTTTTGAACGGAAACCAATCCTCATCTTTCTCGCCCAAAACTTCAAAGTCTTCTGTTACTTCCGAAAGAAATTTTGTTATTCCCATTCGGTAAAGTCTTGTTCGGGATTTTGTGCTACCTGTCGCATAAATCCAAGCGTTCGGATATTTGTCGGTAAAAGCGTAAAGCGTTGCGGCAACTGTCGCCAAAACTTTTTCGCTATCCCCATTGTTTGAAATTACTTTATCGTCTATGTCGCCTGTTGTTAGGTCTTTGTCGCCAAACGCAAGGTTGTAAACGTTTTTCACGTTGGTTTCTTGGAAACGCACAAGTTTTTCAATTAAGCCTTTCTGTCCTTCGCTTGTAAATTCAAAGGTCATTAACTTGTCGCTCGATGCCAACGGATACTTTGGTAATTTCATTTCCTACTTCTTTCTTTCAGTTCAAATTTTTGTCAAAGATACGATTTTTTTCGTCACGCATTACTGCTAATGGCTCGGCGAATTGGCGAAGTAGCGAAGCTGTATCGAAGATACAAAAGCGGAGCTATTTAGCCAAGTCGCTTGTTGTAAGCAGTCCGCGAAGCGGCGGCTTACGGCAAGCGACGTAAGTCGCCGAGCCATTGTTAGCAAGGAGCGCAGCGGATTGCTAACAACGTTTTCGGGCTTTGCGTTCGGGCGGGTTTCGGAGCACAAAACTGTCAACCTGCACTGAACTTGAATAGAAGCACAAAGCTCCAAGTGATACGTCACCCCGCCTGACGCAAAACCCGTGTTAGCGGGTCGTTGTTCTTGTTTACTTTTCACTGTCAAGAGTTAATTTGTAATAGAAATGTCGCACTTTCTCTTCTTCTGTCGGATTTGTAAGACGGTAGAAATCAAGAGCATAATTGTCAACTTCATCTGCTTGCACAAAAACTTCTTCAAATCCCTTTTCTTTGAAATATTGATTTGTAAACGCTATTAACTTTCGCCCCACGCCTTTTCTTTGGTAATTCGTCAATACTGCAAGGTCATATATATAGGCTAATGGTTTATCTGAATAGTACTGGTCAAGCACATAAACTGTCAGCCCACCTATAACTTTGTTGTTTGCCCTAGCCGTAACTACATAAAAGGTTTCTTGGTTTAATAGTTTCTGTAAGTGCAATTCACTTGGCAAATTGAAATTTTTCATTTCAAATACATTTTCAAAAATAACTATTAAGTCCTTGAACTCTTTAATATTGTCAGATTGTAGTATTTGCAATTCTAAGTTCATACATTTCTCAGTTTTCTTTTTTAGAGATAGTCCTTTACAATGCCCGCTAACATCTGTTTTAACGAAACGAATATACGGAAAATTTCGCTTAACCAACCCTATATACGTGTTTCGTTATTTGACTTTTCTTTCTACATAAGAAATTGATATATTTGTATTTAAAAAATAAAACCGCACAAATAGCGAAACAAAATATTATAAAATACTATTTCCCTGATATGAATAGCGAAATCATACTTGAAACCTTCGAAAAGAGATTGCTGATGCAGAGATATGCTGGCAATACCATTAGATCGTACAAGGATTACGCTAGTATATTTCTTAAACATGTTAGCAAATATCCCTCCCTTGAAGAAATTCCACTGTCAGATATTGAGGCGTTTATAAACGAAAAAGTTCAAAATGGGAAAATTAGTGTTTCCTATCAAAAAGGATTAGTGGGCGCAATCAAGAAGATGTACGAACTGATATTGGACAAAAAAATCCAACTGGATTACTTATACCCGAAACGCTCATTTTCTAAATTACCTAAATTCTTTTCAAAAGAAGAAGTAAGAAATATTCTCGATAACACTCAAAATCTAAAACACAAGGCTATTCTGATGACAATCTATAGTTGTGGACTACGTCTTAGCGAACTGTTGAATCTCAAAATCAAAGACATAAAATCTTCCGATGGAATTATCAGAATCCATCAAAGCAAGGTAATAAAGATCGGATTATATCATTACCAGACAAATTGCTGGCGACTATGAGACATTATTATCAAGCATTCAAGCCAAAGGAGTACCTCTTCGAAGGTGAGAAGGGTGGCAAGTATAGCGAACGAAGTGTACAGTTGATTCTGAAAAAAGCATTGATCAAAGCAAATGTTCAGTCGGAAGGCTCTGTACGTACATTGCGACATTCTTATGCCACACATTTAATCCAATCAGGTATCGATATCCGAATTGTAAAAGAGTTATTGGGTCATGAAAATATAAAAACGACTATGATCTACACTCATATCACTGACATAGACAAGCAAAAGACTCCTAGCCCTCTTGATTTTTTATAAGAATAAGATGAACTTTTCACGCTCTATAGAAACAAGCATTATGCTCCAATCATTCTTTAAGAAGGGTTATTCTTCTAGCTTAACTTAACTTTGCTTAGGTTATTGAATAATCAATATTCAGATATAATTTGTCCGAAATGTGTCCGAAAAAAGAAAAAGCCACTGATTATCAGTGGCTTTTTTCGGGGTGGCAGGATTTAAACTATTTACTATATTTTCGGATATTTCAAAATTAGACGATTATAGAATATTATTAAATGAACTGATCAATCAAATATCTTAAACGTATTTAAGCAAAAACACCCAAAATTATCGGGTGTAATTTTGGGTGTATAATTTGTAAATTGCTGATTTACAGATTATTTTGTGGAGCCGGAGGGATTCGAACCCTCGTCCAAACATAGTATGATTTACGCTTTCTACATGCTTAGCTTCTCTTTGATTGTCGGGAGAGGGAAGGTGAGTCGCTTACCTATACCGTACTCCGTAGTTGCTGTTTCTCGTCCTTACTTAGCAACGTCGCAAGGACCAGTCCTACGATTCGGTGCCTCGGATGTCAAGCGGTAGAACAAAGCTTGACGAGACAAAAGCTAAATCTTAATTCTAAATTAAGCAGCTAAGGCGTAGTTTTCTTCGCCATTTGAAAAGTTGAAAGTTCAAATTAAAGTGCTAGACTAACAATGCACTGCATGCTTACATAACCATCGCTATCCTGTCAATTCCGGTCGACCCCGTTATGTATGGGCAACAAATGTAATCAATTTATATGACTTCAAAAACCCAATTAAGTTTAAATGGATAGGATTTTATAAACATATTTGCTATATTACTGTTTTAAAAGATGATAAGTTAAAATATTGTCCTGATTGAATTAATATTCGTCCACTTTATGGATATTGTTCCTAACAATAATGCTTTTTTAGCAGCAATATAAAAACTCAATTCAACTCAAATTGCACAAAACTGTAAGCAAAATAAGCTTCAATGAATAAATGACAGGGTTTTGATCATCAAGACCTGTAAGAAACAAAATACTGAACTATACAAAAACTATAAACAATGGCTGAGGAAAACAACGCGAAAACAACAGCTACGGAAACTGCAGAAAACAACAGTCCCGTTAAACCTGTAAGAGCCACTACTAGAAAAGCTCCTGCAAAGACAACTCCAGCAAATAAACCAGCTGCGAAAACTCCAACCCCGAAACCTAACCCGACTACTGGAAATTCAGGTGGCGAAGGTGCAGGAACCCGTGCTCGTAAAACTTCTATTCCAAATGTTAAAGTTAGTCCTGTGATTGCTGATACTTCAGCAAAAACTGCCAGAAAGAAAACAGCAACAGCTAAAGCTACCCCTGCAAAACCTGCTGCAGCAAAACCAGCAGCTAAATCATCGACTCCTGCAGCAAAAACAGCAAGCCCTGCTAAACCAGTGGCTGCAAGTACTGCAAAAGCTCCGGTAGCAAAATCTACTGCTGCCAAGCCAGAAGCTAAACCTGCTGCAAAGGTAGAACCTAAGGCAGCCGTTCCTACAAAAGCGGAAGAGGTGAAAATTGAAAAAGAAGCTTCTTACAAAGAGGAAGTTCCTAACAATAAAACCGTTAAGGAAAACCCGGAGAAAAAAGCAAAGGATAAAAAAGCTGACAAGAAACCTGTAAAAGCTGTGAAAGCAAAAGATGAAAAGAAAGCTAAAGACAGTAAAAAGAAGAAAGAGGAAGCTAAATTAAAAGAGGAGAAGCCAAAGGCGAAAAAAGCTCCTAAGAAAAAAGCGAAAAAAGATTCTGCTAAGGCAAAGGATGAAAAATCTTCTAAAAAAGCGAAAAAGAATGAGGGTAAAACCTTAAAGAAACTTAAAACTGCATTCGCTGAAATTTACCATAAGATTGTTGGTGAAGACAAAGGTAAAAAGAAGAAGAAAAAGAAATAATTGAGGAATCAATCGAAATTGAAAAGGGATGTCCACTTGGATATCCCTTTTTCTGTTTCTTTATTTTTTGCGTATGCTCACAGCATTCTTATGGGCATGTAAGCCTTCCAGTTCCGCCAAAATTTCAACGGTAGAACCGATATGTTGTAATCCTTCCTCAGAAATATGTTGGAAGGTAATCTTCTTGACAAAAGAATCTACAGACACACCTGAGTACGACCTAGCAAAGCCTGAGGTCGGTAGGGTGTGATTCGTTCCGGAAGCATAATCGCCAGCACTCTCAGGGGTTAAATGACCCAAGAATACCGATCCTGCATTCAGCACTTTATTGATCAAGCTTTTCCACTCATTGGTCTCCAAGATCAAGTGCTCCGGAGCGTACAGGTTTGAGAATTCCATGGCTTCTTGAAGAGTATCTGCAATTACCATGTAAGAATTTTGCATCGCTTTCTCCGCCAATTCTTTTCTTGGAAGAACTTCCAATTGTTTCTTCAGTTCTTCCTGCACGGCATCGGTTATTGTTTTCGAGGTTGCCACCAATATCGCTTGGCTGTCGATTCCATGTTCTGCCTGTGCCAATAAATCAGCCGCTACAAAAGCCGGATTGCAACTTTCGTCTGCAATGACCAATACTTCCGAAGGTCCGGCAGGCATGTCTATGCTGACATCCGTCAAGCCTTGGATCAGACTTTTTGCCTTGGTCACAAATTGGTTCCCTGGTCCAAAGATCTTGTTGACCTTAGGGATGGTTTCCGTACCATAAGCCATCGCAGCCACGGCCTGTGCTCCACCAACCAAGTAAATCTTATTGATCTGCAACAGTTTCAAACAATAGGCTACGAATCCATTGATCTTGCCATTGTTTTGCGGAGGTGAACATACCACAATTTCCTTGCATCCCGCAATCCTTGCAGGAACTCCCAACATCAATAGGGTACTAGGCAAAACGGCCGATCCACCAGGAATGTACAGACCTACCTTTTCGATGGGTCTTACCTCGCGCCAGCATTTTACACCGGGCATGGTTTCAACCGTGCGCTCGCGTTTCAATTGGGTCTGATGAAATTTATGGATATTCTGGAAGGCGATTTCCAGAGCGCGCATCTGGTCACGGGATATGGTCGATGCTAAGGCATCGATATCATCCTGTCCTAAATATAGCTGCTCAAGATCTACCTTATCAAATTTCTTTGCATATGATTTCAGGGCCTGATCGCCATGCCCCTTAACTTCCTCCATGATATTGAGGACCGTATCTTGGATCGCATGGTTCGGATCGGTGTTCCTATTCACCAATTCCTGGATCTGCTCCTTGCTTAAGTCTTTATATAGATAAGTTTCTAGCATGTTACATAATGATTTTTTCGATCGGCATCACCACAATACCTTGTGCGCCTGCCGCTTTTAGTTTATTGATCTTCTCCCAAAAATCATCCTCAGATATTACGGTATGGACAGCTACCCAGCCTTCTTCAGCCAATGGAACCACCGTTGGGCTCTTTACCCCGTGCAAGAGTTCTGTAATTTGCGACAGGTTCTTTTTCTCCACGTTCAATACCACATACTTCGTTTCCTTTGCACGCAATACAGATTGGATTCTTTGTAAAAGTTCACAGATGATTGGATTTTCTTCCAAACCATCTCTACCGATCAATATCGCTTCAGAATTTCTAACATCCACGAAAGGTTTCAACCCATTGCTTTTTAAAGTTCCACCGGTCGACACAATATCACAGATAGCGTCACTAAGCCCAAGTCCCGGAGCAATCTCAACCGATCCAGAGATCATTTGGATGTCTGCATTGATCTTATATTCGTCCAAAAATTGCTGTAAGATATTAGGGTAGGAGGTTGCGATGGATTTGCCGTTCAGGTCTTCTAGGCGGTCGATGGTTGAGTCTTTTGGAATGGCTAATTTTAAGGTGCATTTCCCAAAACCTAATCGCTGTAGATACTGAACATTGGACAGGGTTTCCTCAATTACATTTTCTCCAACGAGACCGAGGTCAGCAATTCCCTGTTCTACATAGCCTGGGATATCATCATCTCTTAAGAATAATATTTCAAGGGGAAAGTTGGAAACTGTTGTAATTAATGAGCTTTTATAGTTTTCGAAGTCCAATCCACAGTTTTTAAGCAATTGAACCGATTTTTCGTTTAATCTACCTGATTTTTGGATAGCAATTTTGAGATTTTTCAAAATGTAGAGTTTATGTTGAGTGAAAAAATTATTAACAATAAAGAATCTGGGGGTTACTTGCGCTCCACGTAGAAGCCAATACTAATATCTATCGCCACAATGGCGATGATGCATTACGTATTGATGTGTACAAGCGTTCTTCATTTTAATAATGGAACAAAAGTAATGGATATCACCTTTCTATGCAAGGAAATTATTAAAAAAGAATGCAATAGGGTTTTCGGTCTTCGGCTAGCGTTGTGGGGCCTAAAAATTTTAAAGCATGGACCAACTAAACCAACCTGCGAAAATAATCTGGACGAATAAAAATAACTTCGCTAAGAAACCAGGTGTTCTGGCAAAATAGATGATGGAGAAGATGCTAAGGACAATCGCTGAAACGATAAGTAGGGTATGGTCGATTTTCCATAGGTTCCCAAATCGCCGTTGCGCCTCTTCAAAACCATTGGAGTTTTCAATTAAATAAATCCATGTGCTAATATAGAGCACATTCAGCAATAAAGAAAAATAAGCTGCAACGGTCTTGATGATATTCCATGTTCTAGCACTCATGATCAAATTTTAGATACTTAAATTTAACCATAAATTAGTGAATAACCTATCAATCCTCTCCAATAAGCACTTGACTGATTGCCTAATTAACAAAAAAGCGGACACTAGGCCCGCTTTTCTTGGTCAGCTGATAGAACTCCCGCACATTACACCCTCAATTTTCTATCACTGACCCTATTCACATTATTTAAACTATTTCAAAAATAACTAACCATCACTATATCCATAATGTCTCCTAAAAATCAAACTTCACTCTTGCACGTATTCCCCATTCTGGAGCATCTGGATGATCTAAATAGTTTAATCTCTTTACCACGTCTACACGTAATACCTTAAATATATTCGCTACACCGGCACTTGCCTCCATGTAGGGTTTATTTCCAAACGTAAAGGACATCTGCTCACCTGATCCATTGGTCTGCCAATCATAAACCTGATTGTTCAGGCTCGGATTGTTGCTGTCACGTAATCCACCATAAACGCCTTTGAAACTAAATACCTCTCTCAACTTCAGTTTTTTCAACAATGGAACCTTATTGAAAATAAAGCCATTCATATAATACTGTACATTCCAGGAAGCATGATGATCGGAAATGAATTCCATAAAGTTCATCAAGTTATAGGATTGCAATTGATATGCATAAGTCTGGTTTGCACGATGGATGTTCAATACTGGGAAAGGAAGGTTATTCCCAGCGATATAAGTTCCATCTATGTTTATATCAGCGTAGCCCAATTGCGATAGGTAGAATCTTTTGAAAATACCCGCAGAGAAGTTATGGTAATTGTATTCTCCTCCGAATACTCCTTTCACGCCCGCGGTATAGTTGAAGGTCATGATCGGGTATTTATTGAAAATTGGAGTCCTGTATAATTTCCCTTGATAGAACTCTTCTTTTGGAGCATATCGGAATCCAACATTAAATTCGGTGCTCTGTAAGTTGTTCACGATCTTATGTGAGCCATCTGCCATCGGTAGGGTATAGGAAAGGACACCTGCTGGCGTTTGTTTCCAAGTTCCCAAACCAGCATTCATCGAGAAGTTATTGCTGAACTCTACCTTATAATCTAAACGGTAAACCTCATTGTACAGATAACTCTTGTTCTCACCACGTTTAAAGGATAGCAAAACGTTGTCCTCTTGAACGAATTCCAGATTCTGTCCAGGGATCTTTGTATCGTAAGAAGCCGAAACCCTTAAATAATGCTGTGGAAATTTATAGATCGACTTATTGTTCAAAGAATAGGTACCTGCAAGGAAGTATTTCCATTTTTGGTCCTCAAATCCATATGCACCATAACCTTCAGCATAGAAACGCTTGCTCAATTGCTCTGTGGTACGGCCACCAACACGTAAACGGAAACCTTCCACTGGGTTGTAGGAATAAAAGGTATTCACAGGGCCAATTTCAACTGGACCCGCTTGTTTATATCCTGACAGCACCAATGCAGAGATATCCATGAACGTACGGAAAGAAGGCATGCTCTGCAAGGAATCAATGTTCGTATAGATCGAACGCTCCGATTTCGATAGCGGTTCTGGCCTTAAGGTTGCCCAATAGCTTTCAGATTTTGTTTCCTCCACTTCTTTCTTCTCCTCTGGAATTACCACATATTTATCCGGTACCGCATAAATGCTGTCTGGACGCACATTGCCATTCACATAATCATTGATCAGGACAACGCGTTTTCCTTTGATCCCTTTGCCTTTATTGGTAATGGAGAAATCTATCCCTAAACTTGATTTTGTCAAGTAATACTTGTTGTCATTGGTCTTGTTGAAGCCAAGTTCAATATTCAAGTCCCTAACAAAGTTTAAGTTGATCTCGTCACTTACGGTCATTTCAGCGCCTTTAACCGCATAATTCCCATCCAAGGTTACATATAGCTTACCTTTAAACAAAAGGTCGTTTTTATTTCTAGGGAAGAAGCTTAACTCTACCAAAGATTCATTTTCGTTCTTTATCGTATCCGTAATATAAAAACGGTAGAAGGTAGGAGCCGAATTGGCGATTGGGCTCAAGAATTGATTGGTCAAGATGGTAATATTGTTATCATAGATCTCCACCTCATCATAAAGACGGTTGAAATATTTACTTAGGCCATCATTGTCAATAAATTTAGGGTCAAATTCAGCCTTACGGTCCGCAATGATATATTGCTTTTTGGCATTGGGATCTTTTCTGAAGTAAACTTTAGAAAATTTCTCCTCCATGTAAGCCGGCAATACATAGTTTGCTGCTGTTTGTGAAGTGTCATCCTTCTCAAACAGGAACTGATATTTTTTAAACACCTTTTTGTTCTTGAACTTTTCATCCAGATTGCTCAATCCCAAACTTATCTTTTCGTATTGGTCGTATTCAGCATAAGCCTGACCGGTCAGACGGTTTTGGTCGCGATGTTGAACCACCTTTCTGATCAATTCTACTGCAGGATTGTTTTTGTTGGAGTATTTACCTCTTTTAGGTGCCCTTACTACGATTTCCTCAATAGAGTTGGCAGGAAACAGCATCACACGGATAGTTTGTTCTTTCTCATCAGCAACAGGATATTCCTCTGGGTCAAAACCCACAGAACTGATCTTGATTTTTTTATACTCAGCTGGAATGGTCAGCGTATATTCACCATTTTCATTGGAACTTGTCCCAATATCCTTTTTGGCACCCATTACTTTAATGGAAGCATAAGGTATGGCCTCATAGTTGTCTGCGTTCATTACCTTCCCTTTGATGGTAATAAAACTCTGTGCGGACAGGCCTTGGAACGAAAAAATCATTCCGATTAGTATGGTCAAGTAAAATAATCTCGTTTTCATGCTATGACTTTTTGACTTTTTACGATTTGTGTTCAAAAAGTATTGCAAATAAAGATAATATTGATGATTTATTAAATAGGCTTATTGACGATTTGACTTTTTCATAATAATTAGTCAGTAATATTTGGTTGTTTTGACAAATTGTTTACAGGAAGATTTTAAAGCGATTTAAATCTGTGGGAAGTCAATTTGGAATTGTAACAGTTGAGTGATTTTTTCGTACCTGGCTTTGACCTTATTCGAGACACATTCGGAAAATTCGGAATGTGTCTCGAATGAAACTAAGTTCGAAATCGGAAAAAGTGTATCTATTTTAATGATGCAATTTGATGGAGTAGGGCAAAGGCAGGATTTGAATCTTCAAATGAACTCGTAGGCTTAAGTGATTGAACGAATTTAATAAAAAAAGCGGATGCCAAGGCATCCGCTCTTCGTAAAATTTTATCGTTGATATCTAATCGTAGAATTCTTGATCAAAGCTCTTTCCTTTGTTTTTGTCAGCGTTTGTACTATCCGGAGTAGAATTTCCTTTTTCAGGGTTTTCCTTTGGCTTTTTGGTCTTCTTTTGACCAAACTCAGCGACTTCCACAATCCTTGGGATACTACTTTTGGGTGCCATATGGCGTAGTTTGCGGATTTTACGTCTGCGTTTGTAGTTTTTAATGATTGAGCTGTCGCGGTATAGGTTCCAGTTCATGAGTAACACACTGAACAGGACTACTGCAAGACCTATGATCTGCATCCTGCTAACCACATGGTCCGTAAAGAAATGGACCAATATGAGTGCTACGATCGGGTTCACGTAAGCGTAGGTGCTGACTTCGGTAGCTGGACGATATTGCAATAGGAAAATATAACAGCTGAAGGCCAAAATAGATCCCAACAAAGCTAGGTAAACCATGGCTCCCCAGTATTCTAATGGAACGGAATTAAATTCAAAACTTTTATATTCCCCATTCAAAAGTGCAACAGTCGTAAAAGCTATACCAGCAACTACCATCTGCCATGCTGTTTTGACCATGACATTGAGGTCTTCCTCAGGTTCTTTTACAGCATTCGGTTCAGCACTCTTTTTGTTCTCTGATTTCTTGTTGTATTTGGAAATTAGTGAACCTACCGTCCATCCAATGGTTCCTACAGTCATGACGATCATGGCAGTAAGTTTTTTGTCATTGTCTCCGTCATTTGCAGAAGCTCCAAAGATTTGCTCTGCAAACAACATGACTACACCGAGGAAACCAAGGATCAATCCCAATAATGTCGGAATGCTGGAAAAGTTTTCTTTCCATTTTGGTTTATCCAAAATAATAAACCATATGGCTGTAGCAGCAGAAAGAATGGATACAATGGCGCTGGAAATGTATTGTTCCGACCAGATGATGGCCGCCATATCGACAAATAGTAAAAGGAAACCGACTAATGCAGCGTCTTTTACAGCACTCTTAATGTAAATCTTATATCCCTTTACCCAACAGTAAAACATCAGCAGTGAACCCGCGATGATAAACCTGATCGAGCCCAAAACAAAAGGAGGGAAAGCGTGCAAGGCTTTCTCAATAAAGAAAAAGGTAGATCCCCAAACGATGTACACCACCAAGTAGGCAAAGATGATGATGCTGCCTGATGGATTTGATGATTTTACCATGGTATTTTTTAGTCCTTAGCAGGAATTACTAATTTATTGTCTTCTTTTACGGTCTCCAGAACGATTGTAGTTCTTGTAGAAATAATGCCTTCTATCTTGCTGAGAGTGTTGCGCATAAGGTCAACAAGTCCCGCAGAATCATTGGTCCTTACTTTGATTAAGTAACCATCCTCACCAGCTATATCATGTACCTCCAATACTTCTGGTATTTCGGCCAAAAGTAAGCCTACTTTTTGTACGCCGATGATATCCTGAGTCTTGATAAAAATAAAGGAAAGCATTTTTTGGTCCAAGGCAACAGGGTTGATCCTAGCGTTATATTGTAGGATAACTTCTTTCTGCTCCAGTTTTTTTACCCTTTCTAAGATCGCTGAAGGGGCCATGCCGAGTTCACGGGCAATATCAGCATTGTTCGTGCGGGCATTGTCCTGCATGATCCGGATTATCTGAAGATCAATTTGATCCAAGGAAATTTCTAGTTTCGCCATAATGCCGCAAATATCGGTAAAGCCGAATTAAATTCAAAGAAATAAGCTAAAAAAAGAATATTATTCAGTTGATTATGACTTTAATAAGATAGGAAGGATTTTTTGGAGTTGAAATTTGGCGGTTTTGCACAAAATATTGTTGCTGAGGCTTATACGAATATAGTCAAATTAGACTATATATGGAAATATATGTTTATGACTTATAATTAATGAAACAATGCGTAGTTTTGTTATTCAATCTATCTTATCGTGTCAGTAGAGTTAAAATTAGCAGCCTTAGCTGAATCCCTAAAGGGGGATTTCTTTTATGATGAAAATATAGCATCCCATCAGACGATGCGTTTAGCCTATTCCACAGATGCCTCGGTGTATCAGGAATTACCATTGGCGGTCTGTATTCCCCAACAAATAGAAGATTTGAAGACCTTGATCCGGTTTGCAAATGAAAATCACATTACCTTGATTCCAAGAACGGCCGGTACCTCCTTGGCAGGTCAGGTTGTAGGGGCAGGTATTGTTATCGATATTTCTAGATTTTTCAATCAGATATTGGAAGTAAATCAAGGGGAGAAATGGGCGAGGGTTCAACCTGGGGTAATCCGTGATGACCTAAATGCCTATTTGAAACCATTTGGACTGATGTTCGGACCTGAAACCTCCACAGCCAGCAGGGCTATGATCGGAGGAATGATCGGAAATAATTCATCCGGATTGCATTCAATCGTTTGGGGAGATACGCGTCATAACCTATTGGAAGCTAATGTGCTATTGGACGATGAGTCAGAAGTGCTTTTTAAGGAACTGAATGAAGCTGCCTATTTTGAAAAGCTTTCGTTAAAATCCCGTGAAGGTGATATTTACAGGAATCTGAACGAACTATTGACCAACAAGGAAAACCAAGAAGCTATACATGCTGGATATCCTAAATCGGAAATAACCCGTAGGAATACGGGCTATGCGCTGGATATGCTGTCAGATAACAGTCAGCCCTTCAATCTATGTAGACTATTGGCCGGATCGGAAGGGACCATCGGCATTATCACCGAGGCTAAAATTAAGCTGATGCCTTTACCAGCAAAAGAAATTGGCCTTTTATGTGTTCATTTCGACGATATGGTGGAATGTATGAAAGGAAATGTAATTGCCTTGAACAATAAGCCAGAAGCATCTGAATTGGTAGATAAATATATTTTAGATTTTACAGTTGGGCATCCAACATATCAATACAACCGTTTTTTTATTGAAGGAGATCCTGAGGCCTTATTGATCGTTGAATTCAGGGGCAATAGCCAGGAAGAGATAGCCTTAAAAGCGGAGCGTTTGGTTGTTGAGTTAAAAGCAGCCGGTTTGGGCTATGCTTATCCATGGATCACTGGGGTTGAAAAGACCAATTTGGTTTGGGACGTACGTAAGGCTGGTTTGGGATTGATCCGGAACCTCCCTGGCGATTCTCAACCTGTGAACCTGATTGAGGACTGTGCAGTTTCCCCAGAAGATTTGCCTAACTATGTGTCCGATATACAAGTGCTGTTGAAGGAAGAGCAGGTGCATGCTTCATATTATGCGCATGCTGGTGCAGGTGAACTGCATATTGAACCTTTTATCAATCTAAAAACGCCCGAAGGAAAAAAGCAATTCCGTCGCATTTTGGAGAAAACTACGGATTTGGTATTGAAGTATAATGGTTCATTGAGTGGTGAACATGGTGATGGTAGATTAAGGGGGGAATTTATTGGAAAAGTTCTAGGAGATAAGGTATATCAACTTCTGTTACAGGTTAAAAACATTTTTGACCCAAACAATGTGTTTAACGCTAAAAAGATTGTAGATACCCCTCCAATGGATACGCATCTGCGTTATGACCAGGTGACTGACGCCAAGCAGATCAAGACATATTTTGATTTTACGAAGAATGAAAGCATCCTACGTTTGGCCGAAAAATGCTCGGGTTCCGGAGACTGTAGAAAAACAGAGATAACTGGTGGAACCATGTGTCCATCTTTTATGGCTACTAGGGATGAGAAAGATACCACACGGGCTAGAGCAAATATGCTTCGTCAATTCCTGACCAATTCAACACAAAGCAATCGATTCAATCATGAGGAGATAAAAGAGGTCATGGACCTTTGTTTGAGCTGTAAAGGTTGTAAAACGGAATGTCCATCCAGCGTGGATATCGCGAAGATGAAGGCAGAGTTCCTACAGCATTATTATGATGCGAATGGAAGTCCTTTTAGGGCGAAGTTGATTGCCAATTTTACTGAATCCCAAAAACTGGGGTCTATGGTTGCTCCAATCTATAATTTCTTTGCAACAAATAGTTTTACCTCAAGTATCATTAAATCTGTGGTTGGTTTTGCGCCTGGAAGATCCTTGCCAAAGGTGCATGGAACTACCTTCAGCCAGTGGGCATCAAAACAACCTAATACCACAAGTACACGTAAGGTTTTCCTGTTCAGTGATGAGTTTACCAATTACAACGACACGGAAGTTGGGATAACCGCCTATAAGTTATTAACTGCTCTGGGATATGAAGTTATCGTTCCTAAGTTAAAGGAAAGTGGTAGGACCTATCTGTCGAAGGGATTTGTCAAGAAAGCAAAAGAACTTGCTAATCAGAACGTGGACTTAGCTTCGCAGGAAGTGAGTGCAGAAAGCCCTCTGCTAGGGATTGAGCCTTCTGCTATCATAACCTTTAGAGATGAATATCCGGATTTAGTCGATGATTCTAAACGAGAAAAAGCGAATACATTGGCAAAGAATGCCTTAATGATCGATGAGTTCTTGGTTCGAGAAATGAAAGCTGGTAGGATTCATCCAGAGCAATTCACGGCAGAACCACAAAAAATAAAGTTGCATGGTCACTGTTATCAGAAAGCCTTCAAATTGGTGGATACTACCAAGGAGTTTTTATCCTTTCCTTCCAATTATGAGGTGGAAGTGATACCTTCAGGATGTTGTGGAATGGCAGGTTCGTTTGGCTACGAGAAGGAACATTTTGATGTTTCGCAGAAGGTTGCTGAACTGGTCTTATTCCCAACTTTGCGTAAAACAGGTGGGGAATACCTTATTGCAGCAGCAGGAACAAGCTGTAGGCATCAGATCAAGGATGGTTTGCAGCGAAAATCCTTCCATCCTGTGGAGATCATTTATGATGCTTTGATCAAGAAATAATAAACAAAAACGATATTTTATTGTATTAAAAGTAAACATATTAGATTATGAAAAAGATAACAACTATAGCTTTGCTGGTTTCTACAGCGGTTTGGATGGGTTCATGTGGTAACTCTAACAAAACCGAAGGTGGTTCGGGTGATTCCACAGGTACGACGGCTTCTACCGCTTTGAAACCGATGACCAATACCACTGATGGAAGTCTGTTGCACCTTTATTTTGATTTAACAAATCCGAACCCAACGGACTCTTCAATCGTTTATGAAGCTAAAGCAGAATACAATAATGAGCCTGTAGGTTTTACTGTTGAAGTATTAAAAACCATTGATGCCGGTATTGATGCACAAGGTAAACCAGATGAAGAATTGGGATTTAAGAAAGGATCTGTAAGGATTACCTCAAATGGTGCAGCTTCAGATAATTTCGTAAAATCATTGGGAACATTGTTCAATTTGCCTACCGATGGCAAAATGACCACTACGACCTTGGAGCCTTTGGTTTTTTCATCTAACAAGGATAAAGTAGACCTTTCTAAGCCTGGAACCTATAGTTTCAAGTATTTCTTTGATAATGGTTCAGGTAAAGAAGCTGAGATTTTTGGTTATGTTGATACTTACAAACAATCCTTCGAACTTGGAGAAAAAGATTCGACCAATCGTGCAGCATTAATTTCTGCATTTGAAGGTAAATAAAATTTATTTAGTGTATTTTAGAGGATCAGTTAAAAGCTGGTCCTTTTTTATGCAATTACACTACGTACGATTAATATTTTGCCTGTTTATCTTAGTCCTTAGCGGTAATCAATGTCTTGCTCAAGAAGTCCTTCATGGCGAACGTGTTGATAAGGGAAAAGTAAGCGATCCTGCATTGGATGAAATTTCAGGCATAATTTCTTCCATCAATAACCCCGGTATGTTTTGGGTGCATAATGATAGTGGCGATGATGCTAGGGTATATTTAATTGATTCCGCTGCAAACCTTATGTGCAGTTATCAACTAGATGGGGTGGAGGCAATTGATATTGAGGATATTGCTTGGGTGGAACTGGACGGACAGTCCTATGTGGTTTTGGGGGATATTGGTGATAATTTGGCCAAAAGAACCCAATTATCTCTATATATCTTTCCTGAACCCGTTTTGAAACCGGGAGTGACGGTTGATTCTATTTCAAGGTCTGCAATTTCGATCAAGCATTTAAAATATCCTGGTAAAGCCAGGGACGCTGAGGCAATTTTTATAGATCCCTTGGATAAACAATTCTATTTAGTTTCAAAAAGGGAGCTTAGGTCCAGTCTTTATTCTGCTGAAATCTTTAAGGGGAATAAAGATACCTATATCCTCAAGCCGATCTTAAGTTTTCCATTCACATTTATTACAGCTGCAGATATTTCTCCAAAAAGGGATGCTGTAGTTATGAAAAATTTAACAAGTATATTTTATTGGCCTTTAGCTAGTAAAGCACCATTGATTGAAGCGCTGAAGAAGCAGCCGCTACCTATTCCTTATGAGCCAGAACCTCAAGGGGAGGCTATTTCTTTTGATCGAAAATCAGACGGAATTTTTACAATCAGTGAGCGTCCATTCGGCCTAGACTCGTATCTTTATTATTATCATATATCTAAACACTAAATCTCATGAGAATCATTTTATCCCTACTGACTATCTTCCTAAGTTCCGGGTTAGTTCAGGCGGCAAAGGTGGATACCATTGCAGTACACAGTGCTGCCATGAACAAAGCAATCAAAACAGTCGTTATTCAACCAGAGGGATCAAAGAAGAAAGACCTGCCTACCTTATATCTTTTGCATGGCTATTCAGGAAATTATGGAGATTGGATAAATAAGGTTCCGGCGATTAAGGAATTGGCAGATCACTATGGAATATTGATTGTTTGTCCTGATGGTGGTTTTGGCAGTTGGTATTGGGATTCAGAAATAGATCAAGATTTTAAATATGAGACTTTTGTGGCGAAGGAGTTGGTCAATTATATCGATGGAAAATATCCTGTTATAAAAGATCGCAGCAAACGTGGAATCACTGGATTGAGCATGGGCGGACATGGTGCTTTATATTTAGCCATTCGCCATCAAGATACCTTTGGTGCGGTAGGAAGTACCGCTGGAGGGGTGGATATCCGTCCTTTTCCTAATAATTGGGATATGGCAAAAAGGATAGGGTCGTATGATCAAAATCCTCAAGTGTGGGAGGGTCATACTGTGATGGAATTGACGCACTTGATTAAGCCGAAGTCTTTAGAGATTTTCATTGATTGCGGGACAGAAGATTTTTTTTATGATGTAAATGCAAAATTCCATGAAAAATTAACCTACTTAAATATCCCACATCGATATTTAAGCATGCCAGGGGCCCATAATTGGGATTATTGGAGCAAATCAATTCAATACCAATTGATATTTTTTCAGGACTTCTTTTCTAAAGTATAGGATTATGACTTTTTTGGATAAATTATTTGCTAGATTGAATAATATTAATAAATTTGGACTTTATACGAGATTATAAACCTGTAAAAGCCATTTTGTTGTTCAGAATGGCTTTTTTAATTTTGACCATGATTTTTAACCTAAAGCGAATGAAATCGCTATCCCAAAGCATGAGCCTCAGTCTCATCGTGCTGTTAGTTTTTGTAAGTGATTTGACGTTGGCACAGGAAAAATTAACCTTAAGCGGTTATGTTCGTGATGCTAATTCAGGTGAAAGTTTAATTGCAGCAGTAATTCGAGTGAGGGCGCTTAATTTAAGCACTTATTCAAACAACTATGGATTCTACTCGATCAGTTTGCCGGAAGGTAAGCATGAGATTGAAATATCTTATGTAGGATATGCCAGTAAGGATGAACAGGTGGAAGTCAATGTATCTAAACGCCTTAATTTTGAGTTAGTGTCTAACTCAAGTGTAATTGAGGAAATCGTTGTAACCGCTAAAAAGGAGGATGACCATGTTACTTCTGCGCAAATGGGGAATCTGAAATTCAGCATGGAGGAACTGAAGAATATACCAGTCCTGTTTGGTGAAAAGGATGTGTTGAAAAGCATTCAATTGCTTCCGGGAGTATCTCCTGGGGGTGAAGGCAGTTCTAATTTCTATGTGCGCGGTGGCGGAGGGGACCAAAATTTAATCCTATTGGATGAGGCAACTGTTTATAACGCATCTCATTTAATGGGTTTCTTCTCTACTTTTAATTCTGATGCCATCAAGGATGCAAACCTGTTTAAAGGGGGGATTCCCGCTCAATATGGCGGTCGTATTTCTTCGGTAATGGATATCAGTATGCTGGACGGAAACAACAAGAAGTTCAGTGGGGAAGGTGGAATTGGGTTAATAGCATCTAGATTGAAGTTGGAAGGACCGATTGTAAAAGATAAAAGCTCGTTTATGATCAGTGGGCGACGGACCTATGCGGATCTGTTCTTGAAGCTTTCTTCGGATGAAAAGGCTAGTCAAAGTAAATTATATTTCTATGACCTGAATGCCAAATTCAACTATAAATTGAATGATCGCAATACTATCTATCTATCGGGTTATTTTGGAAAGGATGATTTAGGATATTCAGATCTATTTGCCTTCGATTGGGGTAATTCCACAGCCACAGTGCGCTGGAACTCCATCATCAATCCGCAATTGTTTAGCAATACTTCCTTAATCTATAGCGATTTCGCCTATCACGTTAATGTAAACAGTGATGATTCTAAGTTCAGGATTGCTTCCAAGATCAGGAACCTAAACCTGAAACAGGACTTCTCATATTACTCCAATGATAACAGTACCATTCGATTTGGAGTCAATCTTTTGCGTCAGCAAATCCGTCCTGCCAGCATCAGTGCAGTAGATGAATCATCAGATATCAACAGTATTGAAATCGAAAGAAGGCAGGGCATTGAGGCTTCTGCATATATATCCCATGATTGGAAACCTTTTGAAAAGCTCTCCTTGATCTATGGCGTAAGATTCAGT
Source organism: Sphingobacterium sp. LZ7M1 (assembly GCF_024296865.1). Lineage (GTDB taxonomy): Bacteria > Bacteroidota > Bacteroidia > Sphingobacteriales > Sphingobacteriaceae > Sphingobacterium. The sequence continues at coordinate 1,977,844 of NZ_CP101134.1, forward strand.
GACTTCATGGTCATGGGTCCAGGTACATTCTATGAATTTAATGAGGAAGGCGACGCAATTTCCGAATCTTACTATGAGTCAGGGATTGCCAAGCATTATTTCAATATTGAACCGAGATTATCTCTTTCCTATGCATTCAATTCCAGCAATAGCATCAAAGCCAGTTTCAATAGGATGTCGCAGAATTTGCACCAATTGACCAATACAACGGCGAGTTTACCGACTGATCAATACATGGTCAGCAGTATGAACGTAAAGCCACAGATCGCTGATCAAGCGGCATTGGGTTACTTCCGTAATTTTAAGGATAATACCTATGAGTTTTCAGTAGAGGCCTATTATAAATATATGCACAACCAAATTGACTTTAGAAATGGTGCTGACCTGCAGGCTAATAAGCAATTGGAAGGGGAACTGTTGTATGGTGTCGGTCGTTCTTATGGAACAGAATTTCTCTTAAGGAAGAGAAAAGGGAAATTCAGTGGCTGGTTGGGCTATACACTTTCAAAGAGTGAAAGACAATTCGATGAAATCAATGATGGTGCTTGGTTTGATGCTAGGCAAGACCGTACCCACGATATTTCTTTGGTTGGTATTTATCAGTTGACCAAAAAATGGACCTTGGGAGCAACTTTCGTTTATTATACGGGAAATGCTATTACTTTCCCAAGTGGCAAGTATCAAATTGACGGAAGGACCATGTTCTATTATGCAGAGCGTAACGGTTACAGGATGCCTGATTATCATCGTTTGGATCTATCAGCTACCTATGAGCCTAAAAAGGAGAACAAGAAATTTCATTCAAGCTGGTCATTCGGTGTGTATAATGCCTATAACCGCAAGAATGCCTATGTAATTGATTTTAGGGAAAATAAAGAAAATGCTAATATCACTGAAGCCTATAAAATAGCCTTGTTTGGCGCTATTCCTTCAGTAACTTGGAACTTTAAATTTTAAGATGATGCAAAAGAGATCGCTATATAGTTTGTTCATTTTATCTTTTATACTCTTATTCAGTAGTTGTGAAGAGTTGATCGATGTAGACCTCAACGAGGTCAATCCGCAGATTGTGATTGTTGGGGATATGAACAACGAGGAGAGTACGCATGAAGTTCTTGTCACAAGAACAGTTGATTTTGATGAGCCTAGACCTTTTGAGCCTGTTCTGGATGCTTCTGTTTTTATCCAATTGGGAAACGGCAGGACCTTTAGGTTCAACTCTGTTGGGGAAGGACGATATGCAAACTCCAATATGCCAATTTCTGTTGGCGAAACTTACACCTTGACCGTAAGTGTTGATGGCAAAGAATATAAATCAACGACAAAGATGTTGCCTTATATTGAAGTAGAATCGATTGGGGTCAATCAGGAGACCCTTTTTAAGGAGACCTATTTCTTTTTGAACTTTAAGTTTTATGATCCGGAAGGAGAGGAAAACTATTACCGTTACAGCATTAAGATCAATGATGGTCCGTTTAAGTCAAATTCAGTATTCTCTGACAAATACAATAATGGTAATGAAGTCACCCACCAATTGGGCCGGGAATATGGCAATGAGATCAAGCCTGGAGATAAATTATTGGTAAGAAGGTATGTAATCAGTAAGGAATCCTTTAATTATTGGTCTGAATATATGTCCACTAACCCTGGTAGTGCTTCTCCAGGTAACCCAAGCTCAAATATCAGCAATGGTGCATTGGGTTATTTCAGCGTTAGCAGTGCGAGGGATTATACAGTTGAAATCGATAAGGCCTCAGAAGGATAGGGTATTAAATTGAAAACCTTTTGCTAAGAGGGTATCAATGCTTTTTGGTAAAGCATATTTCACATTATCAATGGCTTTTAAATTGTCATGAAAGACAATGATGCTGCCATTTCTTGTAAAGTCAACACAATTCTCATAACATTGTTCGGGGCTGATCCGATAATCGTAATCACCCGTTAGAACATCCCACATGATGATTTTATAATCTTTTGATAAGATCTTCATTTGGGATTTTTTGGCTCTACCGTAGGGTGGTCGGAATAAAGGTGTTTTTGTCAAGGCATTACACTTGGCAATATTGTCCAGATATAGTTGGTTGTCTGTGTCCCATCCTTTTAAGTGGTTGTAGGTATGGTTTCCTACCGCATGGCCTTCCTCAAGGATCCTTTGAAAGATATCCGGATGCTTTTGGACATTTTCTCCTACGCAAAAAAAGGTCGCCTTGATGTTTTTTTCTTTCAAACAATCCAGTATCCAAGGGGTGATTTCAGGAATTGGACCGTCGTCAAATGTTAAGTAAATATTATTTCTTTCTTTTTCTTTTCTCCAAATCGCTTGTGGATACACGTAATTGAGGATAAAAAAAGGGCGGACAAAATGCATATTGTTTCGATCGGATATTTTTACAAATTTAATCAAAGTTTTAACAATGGATTAGCATAAGTTTTTTGAATATGCGAAAGCTTGCCGAGTACTTTCAACTATCCCAAAAGGAGCAAAGAGGGATGTTGTTTTTGATCTGTATCTTATTTCTGCTCTTTCTCGCCCATATCTTCCTTCCTATATTCTATCCTAAAAAAGAGATTACCCTACGAATTGAACATTTCCATGTAACGGAAAGGGCAGAGCCTCAATACGAGGAAGGATCTTATGTAGAAAAGGGACCTGAATTAAGGAAAAAGCCTAAGACGGAATTGTTTCTGTTTGATCCGAATACCTTGGATAAAGCAGGTTGGCAGAGGCTAGGTCTGAGCAGCAAACAGGCTCAGGTAATTATCAATTACAGAAATAAGGGTGGGACCTTTTATGACAGGGAAGACCTGAGGAAAATTTACTCGCTGAGCGATGAGAAAGTAGAGGAGATATTGCCCTTTGTGAGGATGCCTGAGTTGAAAAGAAGGGAATACAAGGAGAAATTTCCTAGGTATGATAGAAAGGAGTTTGCGAAAAAGGAGAATCGGATTCTAGAGGTCAATAGTTCGGATAGTTTGGCGTTTATGGAATTAAGTGGTATTGGGCCAGCCTTTTCTAGACGAATAGTTCGATTCAGGGAAGCTTTGGGCGGTTATGTTAAACTGGAACAGCTTGCAGAGGTCTATGGTCTACCGGAAGAGACCTATCAGAATATTTTACCCTACCTTAGGATTGATACCAGCTTGGTCAAAAGACTTTCGATAAACCATATTAGCCAAAATGATTTAGGTAAACATCCCTACGTTAAATTCAAAAGAGCACAGACAATCATCAATTATAGAAAACAGCACGGTGCATTTAAATCCATGGAAGATTTAAGGGATGTTCATTCGTTGGATGAAGAATTTTTCCGTAAAATTGAACTTTATTTGGATTTTAGATAGCATCGATGATTGAAGAACAACTGAAGACCTATATACGTGATATTCCTGATTTTCCGCAGCCAGGGATCGTGTTTAAAGATATTACTCCATTATTGCAACAGCCTGAGATAGTAAAACTAGCGGTCCAGGAGTTTGCGAAAAAACTGGAAGGAATTGAGATTGATGTCATTGCAGGAATTGAAAGCAGAGGCTTTTTATTCGGGTTCCTTTTGGCACAAGAGCTCAATAAACCTTTTTTACCCATTCGTAAGCAAGGGAAATTGCCCTTCCATACCATTTCTGAATCGTATAAATTAGAGTACGGACAGGCAACGATAGAAATGCATGAGGATGCCATTCAACAAGGTACCAAAGTATTGATGCATGATGATCTGCTGGCTACCGGCGGGACAGTAGTTGCGGCAAGTAAGTTGGTGGAAAAGTTAGGCGGAGTGATCACAGGTTATTCTTTTGTGATCAGTTTGGATTTCCTTCAAAGTGCTGGCAGATTGACCCGATTCAGCGAGAATATCATCTCGCTGGTTCATTATGAGGATTAATTAAAACAATCTAGCCCTTTATGGGGTTATTGGATTAGACGACGCTTATACACAAAAAAAGGCTCGAAACAGTATTGTTTCGAGCCTTTATGTTTGGACGCATTAAAACTCGCCTTGGACTTTGTAATAATTTTCTCCCATAACCTTTACATGCTGATTCTTTTCAACCAGATAAAATTTATCCTTTTCATAAACTAGAAATTCAGAAGTCTTATACAAGGTGTTTCTTACTTCCTTTTCTATAGAAATCATTTCTGCATTTCCTTCCTTGTTTAATTTAATCCGAACACAGGATAGATCTAACTCAGGATTAGTGAAACTATATTGGATTAAGGAGTCAGTGGAATCTACTTTTACAAAACCAGCATAAGCTGGTTTGTTCAAGTCTATGGCTTGAAAGCTTGAGAGCTCAATTTGCCAATCCTTGATCTTTAGATTTTTTGTTTCCTCTTGGTCGTCCTTTTTAACAGTTTTATTGATTTCTGGGTTTATGGATGCTAAAGAGTCTATTTCCTTTTGGAAAAAGGCTGGGATGTCAAAATACTTTTCTGGACTGCTAGGGTCCTTCTTCACTTGGTTGCCATTGCTGCAACTAGAAAAAGCAGCAGTAATGATTACTGCCGCCAAGATTTGAATATTTTTTATGTTAATATACAAGGACATCTCCTGTCATTTCGGTAGGAATTGGCAAGTTCAACAGTGCTAATACGGTTGGAGCAACATCACCAAGCTTACCATCCTTAATGTTTTTAAATTGACTGTCAATCAAGATACAAGGAACTAAGTTGGTTGTATGTGCCGTGTTTACAGAGCCATCTTCATTGATCATGAACTCAGAGTTACCGTGGTCTGCCAGAATAATAAAGGAATAACCGTTATTGATTCCAGTTTTAACCACTCGCTTGGTACAAGCATCAACCGTTTCAACTGCTTTTACCACCGCTTCAAAAACTCCAGTATGGCCTACCATATCAGGGTTTGCAAAGTTGAGGCAGATGAAGTCTGGACCGTTTTCTTCCATATCCTTACAGATAGAGTCGGCAATGATATTGGCACTCATTTCAGGTTGTAAGTCATAGGTAGCAACCTTAGGAGAAGGAATCAATAATCTTCTTTCACCTTCAAACTCGTTTTCACGACCGCCCGAGAAAAAGAACGTAACGTGTGGATATTTCTCAGTTTCAGCAATCCTAACCTGTGTTTTATGTTGTAAGGACAAGGTTTCTCCTAAAGTCTGTGTTAGATTGTCTTTTTGGAAGATCACTTTCACATCCTTAAAGGTGTCATCATAAGAAGTCATGGTCACATAATACAAGTTCAGTGGATGCATATCGTATTCCGGAAATGCTTGTTGCGTGAGGGCAACAGTGATTTCACGACCACGATCTGTACGGAAATTATAACAGATAACTACATCACCTTCTTGGATGGTAGCTTTTGGAAGTCCATTCGCATCCACCATTACGATTGGTTTCAGGAATTCATCTGTTACACCTTGGCTATACGATTGCTCAATCGACTCAACAAGGTTGTTAGAAGGGATACCGATACCTTTGGTCAATAAGTCATAAGCTTGTTTTACTCTTTCCCAACGATTATCACGGTCCATTGAATAGTATCTACCAATTGCGGAAGCAATTGTTCCTACTGAATGTTTCAAGTGATTGTCAAGATCAGTAACATAGCCTACACCACCGTTCGGGTCTGTATCACGACCATCTAAGAAAGCATGGATAAACACTTGCTCATTAGTAAGGTTTGCATCCTGAGCAGCATCCGTTAAAGCCTTTAAGTGTTCAATATGTGCGTGTACCCCTCCATCAGACAATAAGCCGATGAAATGTACTTTTTTGTTGTTTGTTTTTGCATAATTGAAAGCAGCTTGTATTGTAGGGTCAATTTTGAAGACACCTTCTTGAGCGGCTTTGTTGATCCGTCCTAATTCTTGGTATACGATTCTACCAGCACCCAAGTTCATGTGTCCAACTTCAGAGTTGCCCATTTGACCTGCAGGTAAACCTACGGCTTCGCCAGATGCTTCAAGTTTGGAGTTAGGATAGGTTGACAGCAAATAGTCTAAAAAAGGAGTGTTAGCGGCTATTACAGCGTTTGAATTATCATTTTTTCCGTAGCCTAGTCCATCCAGGATCAGTAGTGCTACTTTTTTATTTTCAGAACTCATTACACAAATATACTTATAATTCATAAAAATATTAAGGAATGGGGCTGTATAGTTTGTATTGCAACAAAATAGTGAATATGTACTTTTAACAAGGATTGGCATAATTTTCGCTGAATGTTCCTCGGAAAATGAATTTAATGTTTAGTAGCTGTTATCATGCATAATATGCTGCTTTTGACTCCAAGTCAATTATGATAGAAATGAGGAATGGTTATTGGAAAAAAATAAGGCAGATTGCTTTTGCAATGCTGCTTTTGCCGTTTCTATTGTTCAGTAGTTTTCAATCTGACGTAGGATTAGAAATATTAGGGGCGTTGAAAGCGAATAACGCAAAGAATGTTGCTAACTTTTTTGGACAGAATGTTTCCTTATCCATCAAGAATGATTCGGGGTATTATTCCAAGTTCCAAGCTGAGGTAATCCTGAGTGATTTCTTTCGCTTGACCAAAACTTCCGAAGTGAAACAGGTTCAGCGGACTAACAGCAGTAACAACAGTTTTTATATAGTCTATCAAATCAAGACAAACCAAGGATCTTACCGTGTTTTTGTCAAGTTAGTTCAATCGGGGGGAGATGCCCAAATCAATGAACTTCGGATAGAATAATCTTCAGTTTTTCATATTTAAGTTTCCATATAAATATATTTTTATTCATCTTCGCTTAATTTTAAATTGTAAATGGAGAGAGAATTCAAAGATAAACTAGTACATTTTGTTCAAGAGGCCCTTGTGGAAGATGTAGGAGCAGGGGATTATACCTCATTATCTACGATAAAAGAAGAACAATTAGGAGAAGCCCAATTATTAGTCAAAGAGGAGGGTGTCCTTGCTGGGGTAGAAGTGGCTAAAGAAATATTTTCTCAAATTGACCCAACCATAGAATTTACGCAGCTTATCGCTGATGGCGACTCTGTAAAATACGGAGATATAGCCTTTAAAATTAAAGGTAAAATCCATACTATTCTTAAAGGAGAACGTTTGGTTCTCAATATCATGCAGCGAATGTCTGGTATTGCTACCCAAACTGCTCAATATGTGAAGGCCATTGCAGGAACTCATGCAAAGGTATTGGATACCCGTAAAACAACTCCCTTGTTGAGGTTTTTGGAGAAAAAAGCTGTTGAAATTGGGGGAGGTTCCAACCACCGTTTCGGTCTATATGATATGATCTTGATCAAGGATAATCATGTGGATTATGCAGGTGGTATCTCCGCTGCGGTGAATGCAGCTTTTGATTACAAAAAACAAAACCAATTAGATATTGCTATTGAAGTAGAAGTCCGAAATTTTGAGGAATTAAATGAAGTGCTAAACCTTCCGGCTGTTGATCGTGTTATGTTAGATAACTTCAGTCCAGCACAAGTGAAGGAAGCTGTTGATTTAGTTGATGATAGATTGGTTACAGAAGCTTCTGGCGGGATCACTTTAGAGACGATTCCTGAATATGCGAAAACCGGTGTAGATTTTATCTCTGTTGGAGCATTAACGCATTCGGTCAAAAGTCTGGATTTAAGCTTAAAAGCAAAACTTATTTAGTAAATTGCTGTAAATGATATCAATATACCTTGTTGGAATTGTCATATTAGCATATCTTTTCGGTTCGATCCCTACTGCGGTATGGTTTGGACAGGCATTTTATGGAGTAGATGTACGTGAATACGGAAGTGGAAATGCCGGTGCCACCAATACCTTTCGTGTATTAGGCAAAAAGGCGGGGTCCATTGTGATGTTTGTCGATATCTTAAAGGGCTGGACAGCCACTAATTTACCATATTTATTAGATGCCACGATTGTAGGAAACCATGATGCACCTCAATTTGTCAATGTACAGTTGGCCTTGGGGGTAATCGCTGTATTAGGGCATTTATTTCCGATTTTCGCAGGGTTTAGAGGAGGGAAAGGTGTTGCAACCTTATTTGGTATGGTCCTAGCGATCCATTGGCCTGCAGCGCTGGTATGTGTGTCAGTCTTCATCGTCGTACTCCTAGTTACCCATTATGTATCCTTGAGCTCCATTATGGCCGGCTTTGCCTTTCCATTTAGTGTAGCATTTATTTTTAAGACGACCGTTCCTTCCATTCTCCTATATGGAATCGCTATTTGTGCCCTCATTCTGGTCACTCACCAAAAAAACATTGAAAGACTTCTCAAAGGCAAAGAATCCAAAATATATTTATTCAAGAAAAAAACACAGGATTAAACTTTTGGGTACAAGTTTTGTTTAATACTTCAAGATAATTTAAATGTATTAGATAAACTAAATCAAGAACACTTATGAAACGAATAACAAAATACGCCTCCATGCTGCTTTTAGGAGCTACTTTGGTAGGTTGTGCCACTTCCGCTATTACCGGGCGAAAGTATCTTAAATTGGTAGACTCTCAGACTATCAATAATCAAGCTGCATTGGCATATAAAGATTTTTTAAGTAAAAATAGCTCTAAAGTTGAAACCGGTTCAGCTGCTGCTACTCAAGTAAAACGCGTGGGTAACAGAATTGCAGCTGCTACAAACGAATATTTGAGGCAGATTGGGGCTGCTGATAAATTCAATTTCAACTGGGAATTCAACCTGATTGAAAGTGATCAAGTGAATGCTTGGTGTATGCCAGGAGGTAAAGTTGCAGTTTATACAGGTATCTTACCAATCGCAAAGAACGATGCCGGATTAGCTACCGTAATGGGGCATGAAATTGCTCACGCAATTGAGGAGCACTCAGTGTCTCAAGTATCCAATGCAATGGCTGCTCAGTTTGGAGCACAATTATTAAATGCTGCCGGAACGATCAGTAACAGTAGATATACTGGTTTATTCAACCAGATTTATGGTATTGGTTATCAAGTAGGGTCATTGAAATTCTCAAGAAACGATGAATTAGCAGCTGATAAAGCTGGTCTTATCTTGATGGCAATGGCAGGTTACAACCCACAAGAAGCTGTAGCATTCTGGGAAAGAATGTCGCAAGGCAAAAAAGGTGGGAATCCAGAATGGTTGAGTACTCACCCTAGTGATGCTAGACGTATCAGCCAATTGCAGGCAATGGTTCCTGAAGCAATGAAGTATTATAAAAAATAGAAATTAAATAAAACTGAGAAAGCCGACAAGAAATTGTCGGCTTTCTCAGTTTTAGACTAAGAGACATCAGACATCAGACCTTTGCATCTCGGTACTAGGCATTATATTCTTACAGAACCATTGATTTTTGGTCCATTTCCTTAGGTCTTATGTCTAACTGTCTAACAGTCTCATGTCTTAAAAAAAGTAACGAAAAAAAATATTTTATTTTTTCTGTTACTTTTTTTAACAAATACGTACTAATTAATAGAAACATCAAACAATTATAAATGGAACTTAAGATTACGAATTTAACGAAGACATATAACAACGGTGTTAAAGCACTAGATAATGTTAATTTAGAGATTGGAGCCGGTATGTTTGGGCTATTAGGACCCAATGGAGCAGGTAAATCTTCGCTCATGCGTACCATCGCGACCCTTCAGAGCCCTGATAGCGGGAACATTCAATTCGGAGATATAGATGTACTAAAAGACAACAATGCCTTGAGGCGCATCCTTGGTTACCTTCCACAGGAGTTTGGAGTCTATCCCAACCTGTCAGCTGAAGATTTACTGAACTATTTCGCTGAATTGAAAGGTATCAGCAATAAACAGGACCGTAAGAAGATCGTGTCCAACGCCTTAGAAATCACAAATCTTTATGATTTCAGGACCAAAAGCGTAAGCGGTTATTCAGGAGGTATGAAGCAACGATTCGGAATTGCCCAAATGTTGCTCAACGACCCTAAATTAATCATTGTCGATGAACCTACAGCCGGATTGGACCCAGCAGAAAGACATCGCTTCCTGAATGTCCTGAGAGAGATAGGTGCCCAACATACGGTCATCTTTTCAACGCATATCGTCGATGATGTCCGTGAGCTTTGCCATGAACTTGCAATTATGAACGGAGGTAAGGTCCTATTTCGTGGCAGTACGCAAGCAGGAACCGATAGCTTAGTTGGAAAGATCTGGAAAAAGAAAATAGATCGCGCTGATTTTGAGAAAGAAAACTCCATCTACAATGTGATCTCTTCCAATTACAACCAAGATAACAGCTTAAATATCCGTGTACATGCTGAGCAGCTGCCACATGAATCTTTTAGCCCAGCGACGCCAATCCTTGAAGATGTATATTTCGTAACCCTAAAGAGTGACAAGGTAAATGTTTAAGACCATCTTTCTCTTCGAGATCAAGCGTTGGTTGAAGCAACCAGTGTTCTATGTTTATTGTTTTATCTATTTTGGTCTAGCTTTCTTTACCACGATTACCAGTTTAGGAGCATTTGACGCGGTGACGAGTACGACCTCTACCCCCTTATACATAAATTCTCCAATCAATATAGCAGGCTTTTTCAATAGTTTTTCCACCCTGATCTACTTCTTGTTGCCGACGATCATCGGTGCTTCCGTTTACCGGGATTATTTGTACAATGTACATACCTTATTGTTTTCCTATCCACTTGAAAAGCTGAATTACCTTTCGGCAAAATTCCTGAGTTCTTTACTGATCGTAACTATTATAGCCTTCATTTGTGGATTAGGCTATTATTCAGGTCAGTTTCTTCCGGGGATTAATACCGAGTTACTAGGTCCCAATGAACCGACTGCCTATATCTATGGGTTTTTGATTACGATTCTTCCCAATTTTATACTCTTTGGAAGCATTATTTTTGCCTTAGTTACCTTTAGCCGAAATATATATGTGGGTTTTGTCTTCGTCCTGATTTTGTTCCTGTTGCAAGCCCTATTTGATGCCGCAGTTAAAAATGTGGACAACCGGTATCTGGTAGCTTTGTTAGACCCATTCGGTTTTGAACCTATTCTATACTACAGCCGCTATTGGAGTGTAGATGAACAGAACCATAATCTATTACCGATTTCGGGCGTTTTGATCTATAACAGGTTGATCTGGATGGGTATTTCACTTTTGTTTTTTGGATTGGTGTACTTTAAGTTCAGCTTCTCTCAGCTCGGTATTTCCTTTAAGAAATCCAAAGATTCTGCAAGGATGACTAAAGATAACTTTGGAAGCATCTTAAAAATTGCACTACCAACAGTAAAAAAAGACTATAGCTTCTTTGCTAACCTCAAGTTGAGCTGGAACCTATCCAATGCCGATTTTAAATTCCTGATCAAGAACTGGACATTTATCATCCTACTCTGCATAGCCTTTTTGTTTGTTTTGATCGTGATTTCAGTTTCCGGCGAATTGTTTGGAACCCATACCTATCCGGTAACCTGGCAAGTCCTCGTCGCCATGGGGAGCATCTATACCTTCTTTTTGAATATCATGATCTTCCTATTTGCTGGTATGCTGATACAAAGGTCTAGACAGACCAATATGTTTCTTTTGATTGAAGCCACTGCAGTTCCTAACTGGGTGCTATTACTTTCAAAAGCATTGGCCATGTTAAAATTAGTGTACTTGGTCCTACTAGTTTGTTTGATCAATGGTGTTGTATATCAGGCCTATAAAGGTTTCTATAACTTCGAGCTAGGTCATTATGCCTATGAATTGTTCATTCTGTATCCTTTAAAGTTCCTTTTCCTGATCTTATTGTCCTTATTCATCCATAATTTCTTCAAGAATTATTTTATCGGATTTATTGTTTGCTTGATTTTGTTCTTTGCCATTCCGCTATTGACCAAGATTGGAATCGAACAAGCTATATTCAAACCAGGGGAGGGACCCTCGTTCCGATATTCGGACATGAATGGATATGCCGATATCCGCCATTTTATCTATTATCGAATTTATTGGATCCTTTTTGGACTGGGACTATTCGGCTTGACCTTGCTGTTCTGGAGACGTGGAATTGTTTCCAATCTTAAAGAGAAAATCAGTCTTTTCTTTAAGCGATCCAAACCCGCATTGATCATTCCTATGCTGCTCGCTTTTGCTGGCTTTATTGGCTTAGGCTATGCCATCTACGTAGAAAATAATATAAAACAGCCTCGTTACAGTGTTCTTGAAAGAGAGCTGCAGGTAGTCGATTATGAAAAGAAATACAAAAAGTATGAGGATAGGGCGATTCCTAGATTGACTGATGTATATGTTCTTTTAGATTTAGATCCTAAAAACAGAAGTTTTAAAGCAGAGGCCTCTTTCACCTATTTAAATAAAACTACGGAGCCTATAGATACCATCTTCATGAATAAAAGCGATGCTAACCACATCGAAATAATATTCGAACAGGATGCCAAGTTGTTCTTAAGAGACAGTGCTTTGGCAGTTGATATCTATACCTTAGCTAAACCCTTAAACCCAGGTGATACCTTGCGGATTGATTATAACGTTAAAAATAAGGAGAACGGTTTCTTGTTTGATCGTTCCCCTGTAATGAAAAATGGGACATTCCTGAACAATATGATGTTTCCAACCCTAAGTTATTCTAATGCTGCGGAGCTTTCCGATAATCGGGTCCGTAAGAAATATGGCCTTCCTGATAAAAACAGAATGGCAGACCCTAGAGATTCGAGCAAACTAGGAAACAACTATATTTCCAATGATGCAGATTGGATCAATTATGAATCCATTGTGAGCACCAACTTGGATCAGATTGCCATTGCTCCTGGTTATTTGCAAAAAGAATGGAAAAGCGGAGATAAACGGTATTTCCATTATAAAATGAATACGCCAATCTTGAATTTCTATTCTTTTATGTCAGCTCGCTATGAAACCAAAAAAGAAAAGCATAATGGAGTGGATTTAGAGATCTATTACCATAAGGGGCATGAGTATAACCTTGATAGGATGATGGCATCCATGAAGAAGTCTTTGGATTATTATGAATCCAATTATGAACCTTATCAATTCGATCAAATGCGTGTCATTGAGTTTCCAGTTGCAATGGGGACCTTTGCGCAGGCTTTTGCTAATACGGTACCATTTTCCGAAGGTATTGGCTTCATTGCCAAAGTGGATGAAGATGATCCAGATGCAGTAGATTATCCTTATTCGGTGATAGCCCATGAGTTTGCCCATCAATGGTGGGCCCATCAAGTGATCGGTGCCAATACCCAAGGGACAACCATGATGTCTGAGTCGTTAGCAGAATACAGCTCGCTGAAAGTCTTAGAACATACCTATGGGAAAGAACAGATGTTCAGGTTCCTGAAAGATGCATTAGACCAATACCTATTGGGCAGATCTCAAGAAATGATTCGGGAAAATCCGCTCATGTTCAATGAAAACCAAGGCTATATCCATTATAACAAAGGTTCTTTGGTGATGTATGCGATGAGCGATTATCTGGGGGAAAAGAAGTTCAACGAATTCCTTAAAAGCTATAACAATAAAGTGAAATTCCAGAACCCTCCATATACCACCTCTATTGAGTTTGTAAATATGCTTAGACCTGTGGTTCCCGATTCCTTGCAATATTTGATCAAAGATATGTTTGAAACCGTAACAATCTACGACAATGAGGTCAAGGACGCCAAGGTCAAAAAACTGGCAAACGGAAAATATGAAGTAGATATTAATTTTCAGGTTTCCAAATATAGAACTGATCCTTTAGGTAAAAAGAGCTATGAGGATACGAAAGGAACCGCATTAGCCCACAAGAATGGCAAGAAAACAATTCAATCCTTGCCTTTGAAAGATTATGTGGAAGTAGCTGTGTTAGGAGAACCTGTAGAAAAGAATGGGTATAAAGTAGATAATATACTATACCTGAAAAAAGTAAAGATCGATAAGATCAATAATAATATTAAGATTACTGTAGATAAAAAGCCTGTAGAGGTTGGAGTCGATCCGAATTACAAGTTATTGGATACCGATTCCGGGAATAACCGAAAAGAGGTTTAATGAATAAGCCGCTCAACTGAATTGAGCGGCTTTTTATTGCCGCAAATATCCATTTAAGCCTTATCTTTACCGTCTAAACAGTAGTAGGAAATTATGAATATTCAGGACCTTATTATTAAGGATAAAGACCTTGTATTACTTGATGATGTATTCTTGAGTGAAGAAAACCGTTCAAAGATCGATCAGCTTATTAAAGAGCATCGCTATTTTGAAGAGTTAAATGAGTACGGTCTACCAGTCAGTAATAAAGTCCTCTTGTTTGGTCATTCAGGTTGCGGTAAAACTACCACCGCCAAGGCCATAGCAAACAGCCTTGGAAAACCTCTGATTATCCTGAACCTGAGTAATGTGATCAACTCCAGGATAGGAGAAACCTCCCAAAATGTAAAGCAGGTATTTGATCGTGCAGCACGAGATAAAGCCGTATTGTTTTTGGATGAATTTGACCAATTGGGTAAGGCGAGGGGTGACGATGATAATGATGTTGGGGAAATGCGTCGCTTGGTCAATTCCATTATCCAGCAGATTGACTATTTACCAGCAGATGTATTGCTGATCTGTGCAACCAACCATGTAAACATTATCGATACGGCCTTGATCAGAAGGTTCCAGATCAGGATTCAATATGAAATGCCGGATCAAACAGCACTTGATGAATATTATGATGCCTTATTGGCGAGATTTCCTGATGAGCTACATCCTAAATCCAGGCGCTATGGAATATCTTTTGCCGAAGCAAAAGATAGCTTATATGCCATCGTAAAATCCAATCTGATCAAGAAATTGGACATGAAAGGCAGGATGTTGTAATAGGATGGTCTAAGGATTATGCCGTCTGAACCTGTGGTTTTTCCTTCCTGAAGATAATGAACATGAAAGCCACAATACCCATCAAGAATGGATAATACAAATATTGCATCACATCAATCGGGGAAAGTAATGCTCTTCCTTCTTCAGAAAGAACCACATTTGCCGCAGCCATTGCCGCAAGGATCTGCGCTCCATAAGGAACTAAACCTTGGATAAAACAGGAAATCGTATCCAATATACTGGCAACTCGACTTCCTTCCAGACCATTTTCATCTGAGATATCCTTTGCAATTGGTCCTACGATTACAATGGTGATCGTGTTATTAGCAATAGCTAGGTTGACCAAACTAACCAAAAAAGCGATGCTTAGCTCCGCCCTTTTCTTGGAATTAATGCGTTTGGTTACCGTATTCAATAAATAATCTATTCCTCCATTTAACCTGATGATACCAACTACACCACCGATGATCAAACAAAGGATACTTAATTCAAACATGCCCGCAAAACCATCATTAATGGATTTTAAAACCGTCAGGAAATCAATGGAACCAGTGCTCAAGCCAATGATTGCAGCACTTAAAATACCGATTCCTAAGGTCCATATCACGTTTAGCCCCGATAAAGCGAGGATAAAGACCAAGACATATGGAAGGATTTTGATCAGTTCAAAATCCCCTACATTCATATTTGAGCTATCATGTAGCATTTGGTTGCCTTGGAATGCATAGATGATCATTACGATAATAGCAACCGGCAGCACCATTTTATAATTCACTTTAAATTTTTCTTTCATCCCGACGCCCTGCGTTCTGGTGGCTGCAATGGTGGTATCGGAGATAAAGGAAAGGTTATCTCCAAACATGGAGCCTCCGATTACCGCTGCCAAGGCAATAGGCATGATCCCACTGATATTTTCATCCAAACCAACTGCAATAGGCGCAAGGGCTACAATAGTCCCAACAGATGTACCTAATGAGGTGGATATAAAACAGGAAACTAAAAAGAGACCTGATATGACATATTGTGCAGGGATATAGGTTAAGGCAAAGTTGATGGTGGAGGAGATGGCACCTATATTTTTGGATACTTCGCCGAATGCCCCAGCAAGTAGGAAAATCAAGATCATGATCAAGATGTTCTCATTTCCGGCTCCTTGCGCAAAATGTGCTAATTTTTCATTAAAAGCTCTTTTAGGAAATTGAAAAAAGGCGACGAAAAGACAAAGTACAAAGACTACTAAAACAGGTAAGGCATAGAAATCACCTAATATAAATGATCCTGCGAAGTAAATCACGACAAACAAGATGAGTGGTAACAAGGCCCAAATATTGCCTTTAGTCATAAACTTAGATTAAATGAAAAAAATTTCCCAAAATTAGCATATTATTCAGACAATCAAACCTTTCATGGATAGAGATTCCCTTATGAAGCTATATTTGGACATATTTTTAGCCATATAAACTGATTTTCAAAGCCTTGATGCTTTGCTAATAGGAAATAATGTGTAACTTTAGTTACAATCACCAGAATAAACATAAAACAATTGAAATGAAAAGAACCCCATTGACAACTTTAATTCTGTTGTTATTAGTGGCATTCGTTTTAGTGTTTGCTACTACCTGCTTCGGGATTCATTAACAAAAAAGCGAGATTTGATAACGCCATCAAATCTCGCTTTTTTGTTCATATCACTGGTATTTTAATCCTCTTTGTTTTCCCAGAAATCCGCATTTTTTATTCCGATAGCCTTAGGGTCAAAGGAAGGATCTTCAATTCCTTGTTTTCTTTTGCTTTTATAGTCTTTCCAAACCTTCATGGCGGGTTTGCTCAATAATAAGATGGCAATAATGTTGGTCCAGGCCATTAAACCTACGCCGATATCACCGATTGCCCATGCTGTATCAGCTGTTCTAACTGTTCCAAAATAAACGGTACTTAAAAAAACAATCTTAAATATCCAACCGAGGATTTTTCTTGTTTTCTCACTTTTTACGAGATAAGCTACGTTGGTATCTGCATAATAGAAATAGGCCATAATCGTTGTAAACGCAAAGAAGAAGAGCGCAATAGCGACGAATCCATTTCCAAATCCAGGGAAATGATGGGATACGGCGGCTTGGGTAAATCCATTATAATCTACATTGGGTAAGTTTTCCACGAGCAGTGTGGTCGGTTGCCCTGCAGCATCCACATTTGTTACATTGTACATTCCTGTAAATAAGATCATCAAAGCAGTTGCAGTACAGACAAATAAGGTGTCCACATATACAGAAAATGCCTGAACCAATCCTTGTTGAGCAGGATGGGATACATCGGCAGCTGCTGCTGCGTGAGGAGCAGTACCTTGTCCAGCTTCGTTGGAGTAGATTCCGCGCTTAACCCCCCAAGCGATAGCCATACCGATAATACCTCCAAAAGTCGCATCTAAACTAAAAGCACTTTTAAAGATAAGTCCAAATACTTCAGGTATTTGTTGGAAGTTAATTCCAATGATAATTAAGGTCATTAAGATATATCCACCTGCCATAAATGGAACAACAAACTCCGCTACAGAACCCAGACGTTTTACTCCTCCGAAAATAATGAGGACCAATAATCCTACAATAGCAATTCCTGTGTAGGCAGGAGGAATTTGATAAGCGTTGAAAGCTGAGGAAGCGATTGCATTACTTTGCACACCGGGAAGCAGTAAACCAGCACTTACAATGGTTAGAATAGCAAATATTGCTGCGTACCATTTAACCCCTAGTCCTTTTTCGATATAGAAAGCAGGACCGCCTCTAAATTCATTGCCTTCTTTCTGTTTGTACAATTGACCTAAAGTCGCTTCTACGAAAGCTGAGGCTGAACCTAAAAAGGCAATGACCCACATCCAGAATACTGCACCAGGGCCACCATAGAATATTGCAGTTGCTACGCCAATGATATTTCCAGTTCCGACACGACCAGAAATTGCCAAGGCAAAGGCCTGAAAGGATGAGATGCCTTCATCTGATTTCTTCTTGGCGAAGAGCAACCTTAGCATGTCTTTTAAATAAGTAACTTGAAGGAATCCTGTACGAATGGAGAAGTAAAGCCCTGTGCATAAGCACAAATAAATTAAAACTTCACTCCATACTAGATTGGAGATCGAGGAGATAATATTATCCATTAATTTGGTTTAAATAGTTATTAGCCATTAATTATTGTGTAAAGTAAAGGTTTTTTTAGAAAATCTCACAAATTAATTATTTGAAGATTTTCGGAAGAATTCTTCCGCAGTACCTGAGGTTAATAGCTTGTCATTTGACGAAAATTTTCAAATTCCCTTGGAATTATGGATTTCAAGCTAGAATATTGTCTAATTATTACACGACTATTATTTGCTCCAAAATATGATGTTAAGGTTAAATTCCATATTCATTCTGTTTTCCGGAATTATTTTCCTGAATTCCTGCGCTTCAGTCAAAAACATTGAAATTAGAGATCTACTGCACCATAGCAATTGCATTCAGCAAAATGTGTATGAATATGCGGTAGATAGCCTTCCTATTCCTCTCCATGAACAAAACGTCTCCCCATTGTTGGCGAATAAATTGACTTTCAGTAGCCTAAATATGGCTAATGCCATAGGTATTCTAAAGACCGTTTCTAAATATGCTGAGCTAAAACAAAATCCTAAACCTGAGGATCTCAGCTATAGACTGGAACTATTGGAACTGAAACAGGCTATCGATCAAAAGATCAACAGCTCTTCACTTGAAATTTCAGCCATTTCTTCTGAAATGGACTGTGAGGAGGAGCGGACCAGCCAAGTGGCCAATTACCTCGAAGGAAAGATCCAGGGAAAAGAGTCCAAACTGACTGTTGCCGCCATCGTAGTCGGTGCCTTGGGTGCGATCTTGACCGAAGGGGTGGTCAAGGATGAGGGGGCTAGCCATGTCGTTGGTATCTCAACGGGTGTTGCTGAGGCCACCTTTGGGGTGATGATGTTGTTGAATGATGAAAAGACAGATTTTTTCCATAAAAGAAATGCCTTGAGGGATGTCTGGTTTGGGGCAGCAACCTCGAAAAACTTTCCCGCTGCAGTTTGGTATTATTTAAATTACGCCAGTCCTAAAAATGGGATCAAGACTTCACTAAGAGAACAGATTGTTCAGAAATGGAGTAGTTTCGGGCAAATTACCAAATCATCTGAAAAAGAAATGTTGGAACTCTATTTTGGAGAAGGGGGAGAGTATACAAGCGAACAGTTGGAAAACAGGGCAGATATGTATGATCAGTTGGAGTCGAATATCAATTTGATGAAACAGGATTTAAAAGCCCTCTCTGCTGAATTGGAAAGACTATAAAAAAATGCCATGCTAAATAAAACATGGCATTTTTTCGATAAATCTAAAAATTATTGATTTGCTGGTTTCAATTCTAGTTCATAGAATTTAGGGTCATATTTCATCATTGCCCCAGTTGCAGCATCAATGGCCCAACCTACCATGCCCAGTAGGTTTAAAATGGAAACTGTATTAAAAGTAGTTTCAGGATTGAACTGGTAGTTCTCATAGCCGTCCTTGGTCAACGTAATGACTGGACCATTAAATCCTTTCTTCAAGGAAACAGTGGCAGGAGTGACACCTCGATCTACACCGTCCACTTGGATTTTAGCACCACTGGGATAAGATTTGATCAAGACATCTTGCTTGGTCCCCGTAAAAATAGTTCCGCATGAGCTTGTGAATAAAACAATAGATGCTAGGGCAATTAAAAATACTGCTTTCATGTTAAAATAATTAATAATTGTTAAAGTATATCGTATTGACTACATCTGGTTTGAAAGGTTTAAAGGGTGTTTATTAAATATTTTTAAGAAAATTAACCTACTGTTTTGTATTGTTCATGAAACAAAATGAAACTAAGATTATTGCTAGAAAATTGTGCAGAATCAAGGGATAAAAAGGACAGCTTACTACCTTCCCAAACTCAATAAATAACTGTATCTTTGCGACATGATTAACGTTTCGAATTTATCTCTTCGTTATGGCAAACGTGTCCTATTCGAAGATGTCAACTTAAAGTTCACTCCTGGAAACTGTTACGGTATTATTGGAGCGAATGGTGCCGGAAAATCGACTTTTTTAAAAATTATCTCTGGAGAAGTAGATCCTACTTCTGGATCAGTAGCCTTCACTCCGGGGGAGAGGATGTCTGTATTAAATCAGAACCACTATGCATTTGATGAGTTCTCTGTTATCGAAACGGTAATGATGGGTAACCAAGAGCTATATAAGGTGATGAAAGAAAAGGATGAAATCTACATGAAAGAAGATTTCTCCGATGCTGATGGTGAAAGAGCTGGTGAATTGGAAAGCCTTTTTGCTGAGATGGATGGTTGGAATGCTGAAAGTAATGCAGCGACCCTTCTGAGCAACCTTGGAATTAAAGAAGAACTTCACTATAAATTAGTTAAGGAGTTGGATGGTAATGAAAAAGTTCGTGTCCTTTTGGCACAGGCTTTATTTGGTAATCCAGATATCTTAATCCTGGATGAGCCTACCAACGACTTGGATATTAATACCATCGCTTGGTTAGAGGACTTCCTTGCTAGCTATGAAGCGATCGTATTGGTTGTTTCCCACGACCGTCACTTCTTAGATGCTGTCTGTACCCATATCGTCGATATCGACTTTGGTAAGATGACTATCTACTCCGGTAACTATACGTTCTGGTATGAGTCGTCGCAATTGGCATTGAAACAACGTGCTGACCAAAACAAGAAAATGGAAGATAAGGTGAAGGAATTACAGGAATTTATCCGTCGCTTCTCAGCCAATGCTTCTAAATCCAAACAGGCGACTTCCCGTAAGAAAGCTTTGGACAAGATCAATATTGAGGATATCAAACCATCAAACAGAAAGTATCCTGCGATTATGTTCAATATGATGGACAGAGATCCAGGGGATCAAATCCTGACGGTTGAAAATTTAGGCAAGACCGTAAATGGCGAAGTATATTTCAAGAATATCAGCTTTATGGTCAATAAAGGTGATAAGATCGCTGTATTAGCAGAGAATAACTTGATCACTTCTGCATTCTATGATGTTCTTTCTGGACGTGATAAGGATTATGTTGGTGAATTTAAATGGGGTGTAACCATTACTCCTGCAGATATGCCAATCGATAATGCTGAATTCTTCGAAGGGAAAACAGATAACTTGGTAGACTGGTTGAGAGATTATACCACTAAACCTGATGCAGATGAGCAGTTTATCCGTGGTTTCTTGGGTAAGATGCTTTTCTCAGGAGAAGAAGTACTTAAGAAGTGTTCTGTGCTTTCTGGAGGTGAAAAAATGCGCTGTATGTTCTCTAGAATGATGCTTCAAGGGGCAAACTTCTTGATTTTCGATGAACCAACCAACCACTTGGACCTGGAATCGATTACCGCATTGAACAACGGTATCAATGATTTCAAAGGATCGGTTCTGTTTACATCACGAGATCACGAGTTGACACAAACTGTTGCTAACCGTATCATTGAACTTACGCCAAATGGCATTATTGATAAGTTGATGACTTACGATGAATACATTAATTCTGAAGCTGTAAAAGCTCAAAGAGAAGAAATGTACCGATAAATATTTTTTTTATTTTTTTTTAGGGACTGAAGAAATTCAGTCCCTTTTTATTTGTTGAGCAGGCCTGTCTTAAAAACGATTACCTAAAACTTTGTATCTTGCTTCAATAAAGGGGAGCATTCATTAGCCTTGGTGAAAAATTCAATGTTTTCCTAGGCGTTTTTGTTCCCATTTCATCAACATCTTTTTTGTAGCCAAAATTCTTGCCCCCCATGTTATACTGAAGGTTTATTTAGACCTTATTCGAGACACATTCCGAAAATTCGCTAAATGTTTAAAGGGAATTTGCATTCATATCGGAAAAATATTTGAACGGTTCCCGAATATGTCTCGAATGAATCCTGAATAAGGTCGGGATAAATTGCCCTATAGAATTCTTGTATTTGTGACAGGAAAATAGCCAATCCCGCTTGGATTTTTATGGGTAAAAATATTCATCTAGGAAAAATAATTGATCAATACGTATCAAAAATTTTATCCATTGATACTTGGAATAGGCGATAGAATTGCTATATTTAGTGTTGCTAAATAGTATAAGCAAGAATATGCTATCATTTAAACCGAATTTAAATCAAGATCACAAAAGTTTATGAGTGTTTTTCAAATTAAAGAAAACCCTGAGGTTTTTGATGCCATTGTAGTGGGGTCAGGAGCTGGCGGCGGTATGGCTGGATATATTTTGGCAAATGCAGGGCTAAAAGTCCTGATGCTTGAAGCGGGGCCATTTTTTGATCCTGCAAAGGATGCATTGCAAATGCGCTGGCCATGGGAGTCTCCACGACGTGGGGCAGGTGTCACAAGGCCTTTTGGTGATTTTGATGCGGCTTATGGCGGTTGGCAATTAGAAGGAGAGCCTTATAGCAAAGTGGCAGGAACAGAATTTGAATGGTTCCGTGCAAGGATGTTAGGTGGAAGAACCAATCACTGGGGAAGGATTTCCTTACGTATGGGGCCGGATGACTTCCAACCTACAGATGGCCTTACCGATGCCTGGCCTATTACTTATGATGAGGTTAAACCTTATTACGACCGTGTAGACCGTATGATCGGTATTTATGGTACGGTAGAAGGTATACATAATGAACCGGATGGAATCTTTATGAAACCACCTAAGCCAAGATTGAATGAATTGTTCATTCATAAAGGTGCTAAAAAAGCCGGTGTTCCTGTTATTCCTGGTCGTGGTGCGGTTTTAACAGAGGCGTCACCAGAAATTAAGGGTAGGGGAACCTGTTTCTATTGTGGGCAATGTGGTCGATCATGTAAGGTATACGGGGATTTCTCCTCTTCTTCATGTTTGGTTATTCCCGCAATGAAGACCGGTAATTTGAAAGTGATTGACAATGCCATGGTTCGTGAGGTGTTGACCAATGACGAAGGATTGGCAATAGGAGTGTCATACGTGAACACTACAGACCTTCAGGAGTATTCCGTAAAAGGCAAGAAAGTGATCCTTGGTGCAAGTGCCTGTGAAAGTGCCAGACTCTTGTTGAATTCAAAATCTAAGGCGCATCCAGGTGGAATTGGAAACAGCAGTGGACTTGTTGGGAAATATTTACATGACTCTACAGGAGCAAGCTTAGGCGGATTTATCCCTGAACTTTTGGATAGAAAACGCTATAACGAAGATGGTACCGGAAGTGTGCATATCTATTCTCCTTGGTGGGAAGACAATAAGAAATTGAATTTCCCTAGAGGTTATCATATTGAGTATGGTGGCGGTTTACATATGCCATCCTACGGGTTTATGAACTGGGTACCTAATGTAAACGGAATGGTTCCAGGAGCAGATGGTGCTAAAAAAGATATGGGAGGTTATGGCGCAGGGCTGAAAAACGATTACCGTCGTTTCTACGGGGCAAACGTGGGAATGGCAGGTCGGGGTACAGCTTTGGCGAGGAAAGACAACTATTGTGAAATTGATCCAAGCAAGGTCGATAAGTTTGGTATTCCAGTTTTGCGGTTCCATTATAAATGGGCCAATGAGGAAATTGCACAGGCGAAGCATATGCAAGATACTTTCCAATCGATCATGCATGAGATGGGAGCAATCATTACCTCCAATATTCCAGGTGCTGATACCTTATATGGTCTAGAGGCTCCAGGAAAGATCATCCATGAAGGCGGAACAACCAGAATGGGGAATGACCCTAAGTCTTCAGTTTTGAATAAATGGGGGCAGGCGCATGACTGTAAGAATGTATATGTGGTGGATGCTGGACCATTTGTTCAACAGGGCGATAAAAACTTGACTTGGACCATCTTGGCCTTGTCGATGCGCACAGCAGAATATATTTTAGAAGAAAACAAAAAATTAGCATAACCCAAAAGCGATGAATAGAAGAGATTCACTTAAAGCCTTAGGGCTACTTGCAGCAGGATCTGGTGTATTGGCCGCATCCTGTAAAGATGACAAAAGCTCGGGGCAAGCAGGAAAAGCTGCCACTGGCAGTTCGGAAAAATTACCGGGGGTTCAGGAATTTGAATATAAACGTACAGAAGCCTTAATGGCTGAGAAGTTCTTTACGGATCATGAAATGGCGACCATCACGGTATTGGCGGATATCATTATTCCAAAAGATGATGTTTCAGGTAGTGCCTCAGAGGCTGGTGTACCGGCCTTTATCGAGTTTATGTCCAAGGATATCCCGAGCTATCAAACTCCTTTACGTGGAGGCTTGAAATGGCTTGATGTACAATGTCAAAAAACGTATGGAAATGCATTTGTAAAATGTAAGAAGGAACAGCAGATTGCGATGGTTGATGAAATTGCCTACCCGCAAAAAGCTAAACCAGAAATGGCCCAAGGAGTAGCCTTCTTTTCTTTGATGCGTGACCTGACTTCAACGGGATTCTTTACCAGTGAAATGGGCGTGAAGGACATAGGATACGTAGGTAACAAACCAGGAGTTTGGAATGGCGTACCTGCAGATGTCTTGAAACAATACGGTTTCGATCCAGAAAAGTTTTTTGGATAGGAATATCAAAAAAATTGGAAAGGGAGCTGAATTTCAGCTCCCTTTCTGTTTATTTTTTGATTGTTTCCACGATTTCCAAGATCAGAGGGTAGGTGTTTTCCTTAACCTTTTTCAGTTCGGAGGATTTTAACCATTCCGCCTGATCGATATCTTCTTCGAGTTGAGGTGTCAGTTTAGGGATTTTGTTAACACCCATTTGGTACCATTTAGTCTGTTTCAGTACGAATTTATTGCGCATATAATAGGTATGGTAAGTTGTTGCCACCTTTTTACCTAGGTAATCGACTTCAATTCCGCACTCTTCTTCGACTTCCCTGAGGGCGGCATCTTTCATTTTTTCACCTTCTTCGACCTTACCTTTAGGCAAGTCCCACTTTCCAAGGCGATGTATGAATAGGTATTCACCATTACCATTTGTCACTAATCCACCGGCAGCTTTAACGATACGGGTTGTAGATAATATCTTTTTAAAAACTTTTCTGATATTAGGGTGTATGTATAGGTACACAGATTTATCTGTGCTGTGAGCGGAGTCGTTGAAAAGTTTTTCCAGATCAATGTCTTGTAAACCAATTGTTTGAACGTTTTCTTTAATATGAGGGGTAAAATCTGCCAAAATTAACAGAGATTGGTTCATATAAATTTTATAAATTTGTGCCATGAATTATTTAAATGAGGTTGAACAAAAAGTTGCTGAATCCTTATTGCAAATTAAAGCAATAAAATTACAACCTAAAAACCCTTTTACTTGGGCGTCTGGATGGAAGTCACCAATTTATTGTGATAATCGCGTTGCGTTATCGCATCCAGCTATCCGAACATACATCCGTCAAAAGTTGTCACAATTGATTCAAGAGGAGTTTGGTTCAGTTGATATGATATCGGGAGTAGCGACTGCAGGGATCCCTCAAGGAGTATTAGTTGCGCAAGATTTAGGCTTACCTTTTTCATATGTACGCAGCAGTGCAAAGGATCATGGTCGTCAGAACCTGATTGAGGGTGAAGTTATCAGTGGTCAGCGTGTTGTTGTCATTGAGGATTTGGTATCTACCGGAAAAAGCAGTTTGCAAGCCGTAAAAGCATTGCGTGATGCAGGTTGTAACGTTGTGGGATTGGTTTCAATCTTTACTTACGGACTAGAAGTTGCACGCAAAAACTTTGAAGAAGCAAAATGCACTTTCCACAGTTTGTGTAACTACGATGCCCTAATTCATGTTGCCGCTTCTAACAGCTATATCTTGGAATCGGATATTGAACTTTTGGAGAAATGGAAAATTGATCCAGCAAACTGGAACCCAGAATTATAAACTATGACTATTATTCAAAACACTGTAGAAATCAATAAACCCGTTTCAGAGGTTTATAATTTTCTTTCGGATATGAACAATCACGAGCAGTTAATGCCAGAAAACATCGTTAACTGGAGCTCAACAGCCGATGAGGCAAGATTTACCATCAAGAATATGGCTAAATTGTCCCTACGTATCAGTGAAAGATTAGAGAACAAAGAATTGGTAAGTGTGCCGATTGAAGAAGCACCATTTCCTTTGACATTACGTTGGAAATTGGAGCCTTCTTCCGATAACAGTACCAGTGCCACATTCGTGATCGAAGCAGGTTTGAATATGATGATGAAAATGATGGCTTCTGGTCCATTACAGAAGTTAGTTGATTTTCAGGTTGATAAATTGAAATCAGTATTGGGATAGTTATATCCTGAAGATATGAAATAGGGAAGAGCAATGAGAATTGCTCTTTTTTTTGGTAGGGATGGTTTTGAACCAGGATGAATGGGATGAGAGGATGGGCCAAGATTAGGTTCAAATACTATAAAATAATACCTCAATTTTATTATTATGATAGAATCTTTCCTTATATTTGGGACATATTTGCTAAAGACAATAGTCCAGATTTGAAACTCTTCTTTACATATATCCTATTAGTGAGTTTGACACTGCAATCTTTTTATCGCAGTATCATGACTATGGAGTATGAGATTCATCTTCCGGACTACATTGCCAACTGTATCAACAAGAGTCGCCCAGATTTACATTGTAATGGTCAGTGTGTGTTGATGCAAAAGATCAGAGACAAAGAGAAAAAAGAATCCAAAAAGAATTTCGTGGTCTATGAATATAGTTCGCATTATGTTCATAAAGAATTCAGTACGTTGATCAAACCTATTACGGTTGAAGAGCCTGTTGAAAAGCCTCTTCCAATTTACATCTCTGAGTATAGATTTGAATTCAGCAATCCGCTTTTCCGTCCCCCAATTGCTTAATCCTTAGCAGTAGGACAGCCCTTTATGGAATTTTATTAAAATGGATGCTCATGCGCATGATGCATTTGTTGGTCTTTGTGCAATTTTTCTGAATTCCCTCTTACTGCCCTTCATTTCATTTTTAAAACAGCAATACCTATTTAATAATGCAGAAAATAATAATGATTATTTCGCTGTGCCTATTATTCATATCCTGTACAAAAGAAAAAACAGATTATGAAGCTGAAATTGGCACAGAAGAACCTGAAAAACTGGAATTTAAGGAAGCCTATTCCTTTGAAAAAAATGGCTATAAAGTAAGTGTAGAGGCTTTGAATGGTACTTTGACCAAAGGGTATAATGAGCTTAGGATCAGAGTTTTCAATAAACAAAGCAATGCAGAGGTCAATGCTGCATCGCTTGGCTTTTTACCGATTATGACAGGGATAGAGGGTAAACAAGTGTCATGTCCTCATCGCTATCAATTGACATATAATTCAGCGGAGAAGTTCTATGCTGCCTTCGCTGTATTTACAGAGCTCAGCAGTAATGAAAATAAATGGGACCTGTATATCAGGATGAACGTTGGAATGCAAGAATTGCTGATCAAGGAACCGATTACAGTAAAAGAACAGACCAATAAAAACCTGAACATGGTTTCCTTTTTCGGAAATGACAATGAACAATATTTTATTGCACTCTTGGGGCCTCGGTCTCCAAAAGTAGCTGAAAACAACTTGTTGGCAGCAGTGTACAAGTACAATAATCCTTTGGCTCCCTCAAAGACAGAGTTTCCTGATCCAAGTCTGTTCAATTATTCTGAAGTCAAAGGGTTTACCTTGAAATTGGATCCTAGGATGCCTGAACCTTCCATGGGAAACCATTCCTCGCCAAATAATAAGGACTTAGTTCAAGGGAAAGACGGTTTTTATCATGGCGTAGTAAACTATACCATGACCGGAAATTGGACCTTGAATTTCATTTTCATGAACCAAAACGGAAAAATACTTAAGGGAACTGAGGTTCCAAAGGATTTTACACCGGGTGTGGAAGGTAAAAAAAGTGAACTGTTCATTGATATATTATTCTAAAAGCTATGCGTAAAATCATTTCCATCCTTGTGCTTATCCTTATTTCCCTACAATCTCAAGCACAGGATACATTAAGGAATAAACAAGATACGGTTCAAAAGATTGAAGAGGTTAAAGTAAAAGGTGTTCGGAAACGGAAGATTGAGACGGAAATGAAAATGGCTGTTTCGGTGGATGAATTCCTAGCCTCATCAGATAAGATCAGTTTTATCAAGAGGGGAGCTTATGCTTGGGAGCCCATGCTGAACAATATGAGCTCGGAACGTTCGACCATTACCATTGACGGGATGCATATTTTTGGCGCCTGTACAGATAAAATGGATCCCATTACTTACTATGTGGAGAGCAATAATCTGTCAACCATTGATATCAAATCTGGTCAAGAAGGAAGCATGCATGGAGCCACAGTTTCTGGAAGCATTGATCTGAAGCGAAAAAGTACGGCATTTGATAGCGTTTCATATTATAAAGGCTCTTACCAAAGTGGCTTTGAGTTCAACAATAACCAATTCTTTAACTTAGGCAACCTTTCCTATAGTAGCGATAAGTTTGTAGCGGACGCAAGTGTTGCCTATCGTAAAGCAGGCAATTATCTTGATGGGAATAATGAGGAGGTCAAGCATTCGCAATACCGGAAGTTCAATAGTTCACTTGGACTTGCCTATAAGACCAGTGATCTTTCATCCATCCGAGTAGATGCAATCTTTGACCAAGCCAATGATGTAGGCTATCCTGCCTTACCAATGGACCTATGGCTTTCCAGGGCAATCATTACTTCAGTTGCCTATAAACAATTGTTTGAGGAGGGCCTATTTAAAGTTTGGGATACCAAAGTCTATTTTAATGCCATCGAACATTATATGGACGATACCAAAAGACCGGAAAATCTTGTTCATATGGATATGCCTGGCTGGAGCAATACATTTGGTCTGGTGTCTAGTGTGAACATGAAAGAAGGTCGGTACAGTTCAGATATCCAATTGAATGCCTATCAGAACCTATCGATTGCAGAAATGACCATGTATCCACAGGATCGTAGCAAGAAAACCATGTTTGCCTACAGTTGGCCTTGGGTAACTAGCAGATTTGCCAGTGTATCGATGAACAATTCCTATGATTTTACGGAAAATAGCAGATTAAATTTTGGTGGATCATTGGGCTATAACTATAACCATTCCAAGTATGTGGAATTTAACTGGATTTTTCACCCAGGTACTCCTCAGGAAAAGAGTAGGATCCTTCCAGGCTTACATGCCAGTTATGACTTAAGCGTTGAGAGGTTTAATTTTTCTGTGGGAACAGGTTATGGACAGCGAGCGCCGTCGGTATCAGAAGGTTATGGTTATTATATCTACAATAGTTTTGATCGCTACGATTATATCGGTAATCCAGATCTGAAAAATGAAATATCCTTTGAAGGAAATGCGAGTGCCGGTTACAAGACAGAAAGAATGGGGATCGATGCAAAGGTTAACTATTTCTACATTCAAAACTATATCGTAGGAAGGATCTTAAGCTTAGGGAGCCCGATGAACTACCAATCGGTAGGAGTAAAGGGATATACCTCTTTAGATCATGCCAGGATTTTCAATTTCAGTTTAAATGCTAATTATGATATCCTGCCACACCTGCATTGGAAAGGGAATGTAACCTATGCCCGTGCAACAGATGAAAGAGGCGGAAACCTACCTTTTATCAGGCCATTGAGCTATCAGACTTCCATACATTACATGTATAAGCAGTTTGGAATTCAGACCTCCCTAAATGGCGACATGGAACAGCGAAATTATAGCCCTGAGTATGGTGAAGACCTCACATCGGCCTATCAGGTATGGAATGTGTCGGCAGACTATAACCTGACCTTTGGGAAGTATACAGCCATGGTTCAGGTCGGAGCTGAAAACCTATTCAATGAATATTACAGCACTTATGCAGACTGGGGAAATATCCCAAGAATGGGAAGGAATATTTTTACGTCCATAAAATTAAGCTTCTAAGATGTTGGTTCGAGTAATAAGTGGTTTATTGATGTTATTGTCTGTGCTGGTCGGTTTTCAGCAGGCTATAATCGTTATGCACTTTAAGCTCAACCAAGAAAAGATTGAAATGGCTTATTGCGAGAACAAAAATAAGCCCGAGATGCAATGCCATGGACTTTGTCATTTGAAAAAACAATTGGAAGATCAGGAAAATTCAGAAACAGCACCCCCCAAGAATTATCCTAGGGTCGATATGCTCGTTGCTACAGATTTTGAATTTATTTTGAGTGATTATGATTCGGAATGCAGTGAAGTAATCACTGGTTATCAAGAAGTCTATTATAAGGAACCCTTAAGGGAGATTTTTATACCACCGCCTATCTATGATATAGTTTAAGTTTATATAATATAAGTTAATGTTTTAAAAATCAAATAATTAAAAAATAAATAAGAAATTAATCTAATGAAAAATTCAATTAAATATATTGCTGCTTTACTTGCTGTTTCTTTGTTCGTGTCCTGTTCTAAGGATAATGTTGATCCAGTAGCCAATAATATTACTTTACACTTTGATAATACCTTTAAGGGGAAAAGTATCGTACTTGGTGATGCAAATAGCAGTACCGCAAGCCAAAACACTTCAGCTGCCGGACAGGTACATCAGTTCTCTGAAATCAAGTATGTAATCAGTAACATTCGTTTGATCAAAGCAGAAGGTACGGAAATCCCATATAACATTAATGATCTAGATAAAGGGGCTGCTGTAATCAATCAAGCTAAAGCGACGACTTTAGATTTTGTGTTGAGCAATATCCCTTCAGGAGAGTACAAACAGATCAAATTTGGTCTGGGTGTAAAGCAGGAATTGAATACCTTGGATGAAACCAAGTTCCCTAACTTTTATAAAGCGGCAGGTGCCAATGATACCGAAATGATGTGGGAGTGGGGTTCAGGCTACCGTTTTACTAAACTTGAAGGTTTCTATGGAGCAGACCATAAAAAGATGTCTATCCATACCGGTAGTACAGTTGAAGGTAAAGAGGGAGCTTATACCCAAGGAGTAGATGCCTATAGAGAAATTTCTTTGAATCTGACTTCAGTAGCTACTGTAGGACGTACCTCTCCAAAAATCACCATCAATGCTGATTTTGATAAGTTATTAAGTGGAAAAACCAATACCATTACCTTGTCAACAGGTACTGGAATGGGTGACAATGCTACGCCGAATATCCATACTGCTGTGCAGATGGTGAAATTCGTTGACAATTTAGGTGGAAATGGAAGTAGCGACCTTTCAGGTATGTTCTCCATTAGCAAGGTAGAAAATTAATACATTAGAGCCTTTCTTATTCGAGAGTAAGGAAGGCTCTTTCTTTTATTTTTTCCATATGAGAAAGATAAAATGGTTAGTCGTTCTATTCCTTGTGCTTGGATTTGTGAGTTCCTGTCAAGACAGGGAAGAAATTGAAGAAATTCCATTTGACAATCCTGAAATACCCTTGGAGATCCCTTTGGATTTTCCTGCGATGAATTCTTCGGTTCAGGGGAATAAGCCTACAAAATATGGAGTGGAACTTGGGAAGATGCTCTTCAATGAAAAAAGGTTCAGCGGAAATAATACGATTTCCTGTGCTTCTTGCCATCAGCCTGAAAAGGCATTTGCGGATGAGAATCCTAAATCTATAGGGGTATACAATCGAGTTGGGCTAAGAAATACGCCTGCTGTCCAAAACATGGCCTTTATGAGGCATTATAATTGGGATGGTAATATCCTTCAACTAGAGAAACAGCCTTTGGTGCCTATCATTACCCATGAAGAGATGAATTCATCGATCATGGAAGTCATTGCTAAACTTCGGGATGATCCTACCTATAAAGAGATGTTCAGGAAGGCATTTGGCGATGAACAAATCACTGCTGACCGAATTTATAGAAGCATAGTTCAATTTGAATATACATTGATCAGTGCAAATAGTAAATACGATAGGGTTGTCCATCAAGGTAGGGAGCAATTTACCGAGTCGGAGGAAAAAGGGTTAAAAGTGTTTGAGGCGAAATGTAAAAGTTGCCATGGAACAGGGCTGTTTACCGATCAGAGCTTTCGGAATATTGGTTTCCCGATTAACCCTGATACAGAAGAGGCGGGACGGGCACGAGTAACGGGAGATCCAAAAGATTGGATGAGCTATCGGGTCCCTTCGTTGAGAAATATTGAATTTACTGCGCCTTATGGGAGCTTTGGGCAATTTAAGACGTTAAAAGACGTATTAGATTATATGGATCAAGGTGTTTTGTATGCAGAGAATTTAGATCCTATTTTTAAGGCAAATGGGAATAGGTTACCTATGAGTGAAGAAGAGAAAGCCGACATCATCGCTTTCCTGAAAACATTGAGCGATCATTCTTTTGTTGCTCGAAAA
This sequence comes from Sphingobacterium sp. LZ7M1, assembly GCF_024296865.1. Classification (GTDB taxonomy): domain Bacteria; phylum Bacteroidota; class Bacteroidia; order Sphingobacteriales; family Sphingobacteriaceae; genus Sphingobacterium. The sequence goes on from NZ_CP101134.1 coordinate 2,009,921, forward strand.
TAATTGATTTTACATTCAAAACACTTATTGTTGGTTTAATTGGTCTATTGTGAGCAATAGATTTTGTATTTTTGTCATATTTGCATGAGCATAACATTAAATAGAAAATGGAGTTAAACTTAAAGCGCCCGTTGGCATTTTTTGATTTGGAAACTACGGGTGTCCAAGTGTCAAGTGATAGAATTGTAGAGCTTTCCATATTGAAGGTCAGTCCAGGTGGAAAAGAAGATACGTTGACAATGAAGGTGAACCCTGAGATTCCGATTCCGGCTGAGTCTTCTATGTTTCATGGGATTTATGATGAAGACGTAAAGGATTTGCCGAATTTCCAAGCGAGGGCGAAAGAAGTTGCTGATTTTATCGGAGATGCGGATTTAGCAGGATACAATTCAAACAAGTTTGATGTTCCAATGTTAATGGAAGAGTTTTTACGCGCAGGGGTTGACTTCTCTTTAGAGGGAAGGTCCTTTGTCGATGTACAGAACATTTTTCACCAGATGGAACAGAGAACGCTAAAGGCGGCTTATAAGTTTTATTGCAATGAAAGCCTAGATAATGCCCATACTGCTGAGGCCGATGTAAGAGCAACCTATGAAGTCTTGAAAGCACAGTTGTCCAAATATGAAAATGTAGAATATGAGGATAAGCATGGGGTTGTTTCTGTACCTGTAGTCAATGACGTTGAAGCTTTGCATTCATTTACCAACCTGAGCAAACCGGTGGATTTTGCCGGACGTTTGGTCTATGATGCGGATGGTGATGCAAGCATTAACTTTGGAAAACACAAAGGGAAAAAAGTTGTTGAGGTTTTTGATGTTGAACCGAGCTATTATGCTTGGATGCAAAATGGAGATTTCCCATTGTATACCAAGAAGGTATTGGAAGGGATTTGGAACGAGCATAAAAACAAGAAAAGAGAGGCAAGGGTAAACAACCCGGTCCAAGCAACAAGTCCAAGTAAGGATTTTAAAAAACCGGAAAGGAAACCAGAGCCAAGTAAACCCATTACCAATGATATGTTAAAGGGTTTGCAAGATAAATTTAAAAAATAAAGAACCATTCAATATTATGATGAATAAAGAACAAGAGATTGAACGTATTTCCTGTTTAATTATAGGATCAGGACCTGCTGGATACACTGCTGCCATTTACGCTGCACGTGCTGATTTAAAACCTGTTATTTATACGGGTATGGTTCCGGGAGGACAATTGACCCAGACTACAGAAGTTGATAATTTTCCGGGTTACCCACAGGGAATCACTGGTCCGGTAATGATGGAGGATTTACGTGCTCAAGCTGAGCGTTTTGGAACAGATGTACGTTTTGGATATGCTACGAAGGTTGATTTTTCAACGGATGGTGGAATCCATAAGGTAGAGATTGATGGGGTTAAGACCGTTGAGGCTGAAACTGTTATTATCGCTACAGGTGCAACTGCGAAATGGTTAGGATTGGATTCGGAAGAAAAATATAACGGATTTGGTGTTTCGGCTTGTGCTGTATGTGATGGATTTTTCTACAAAGGTCAAGATGTTGCCATTGTAGGAGCTGGAGATACGGCCGCTGAAGAAGCAACTTACTTAGCTAAGCTTTGTAGAAAGGTTTATATGTTGGTTCGTCGTGATGAATTCCGCGCTTCTAAAGCTATGGTTCATCGTGTGAACAATACGCCAAACATTGAAGTTCTTTATAATACGGAAGCAGTAGAGATTTTAGGAGATGGTCAAGTGGTAACCGGAGTACGAGTGATCAATAACGAAAGCAAAAATCTCCAAGACCTAGATGTTACGGGATTCTTTGTCGCTATCGGTCATAAGCCAAATACAGAGTTGTTCAAAGGGATCTTAGATATGGATGAAACTGGTTATTTGATAACCAAAGCCGATAGTACGGCTACCAATATCCCTGGTGTTTTTGCTTGTGGAGATGTTCAAGACCATGTTTTCCGTCAAGCGATCACAGCTGCAGGAACTGGTTGTATGTCTGCATTAGAAGCAGAGCGCTATTTAATGGCTAAGGAAGACGTGGTGCTTTCTTAATATAGACAAAAGACATTAGACATTAGACAACAGATCTTTTATTTCGCCGATTGTAAGGGAGTCTATTAGATTTTTTTAATTGGTGTTTTGAAATATTTAATAATGAAGAGCCTTTCTAATTTTTAGAGAGGCTCTTTTTGATGTTTGAACCAGGATTAAATGGATGAGAGGATGTACCAAGATTTGGGGAAGAACCAGGATTAAATGGATGAGAGGATGTACCAAGATTTTGGGGAAAGAACCAGGATTGAATGGATGAGAGGATGTGCCAAGATTTGGGGAAAGAGCCAGGATTGAATGGATGAGAGGATGTACCAAGATTATTATCAACAAGTCGCTGGAAAGTCCCCAATATAGAAGGGGCGTATTGCATACGCCCGCTCCATGCAAACCAAAAATAATATCAATTCTGATTAAATCTTGACGCAGGAAGAGTCTCGGAAAAACACAATACTCCATCATTTCCATAAATATTTCTATTCTTTTTTATGGATAAATAAGGTCTTGTGTCTTATGTCTGTTGTCTATATTAAAATCTATATCCGATAGAGATACCAGCGCGGATACCTCCCCAGGGGCTTTTTGCTTTTAGGGAAGCGCCTTGAGCATCTACTGTGGTTTCAATATCTACAACATCATTCTGTAAGTTTTCAAGCTCTTCTCTTAGGTATTGCTGCTCTTGAGGAGAAAGGTCCATTTTTCCTGATATAGTTCCGCTAGCGCCGCCATAATGTGGTCCAAGGATTCGAAGATCCATGAATACTGATTTTGCAAGTTTAAATTGAGACCCAATAACGAAACCGAAGCCCCAAGTTCCGATTCCACCTTTAAGAGGAACTGTTTCTGTGGTTCCTTGGTCAGTTTCATAAGGATAATTGGTTGTGATGTTGTACTTTCCATATTTGAAGAAAGGACCTACGTAAAATCCTCTTCCACCATCTCCATTTTTGCTTGTATAGAATCTGAATTCGGGAGAGAAAGTAAAATGGTCTAAAGTAGCATCATTGGTAAAGTTTTCATCTTCGATCAATTCTTCAATAGTTTTTTTGAAGTGGAGGGATGATTTACCTCTAAATCCAATACTAGCATTAACACTCATTTTGGGAGCTACCATGCGTTCGTATTCGAAAGCAAAAGTTTTACCAACCAAGGGTAAAAGATTGAACTTTACGGTATTCTGTTGTGCTAAAGTCAAGGATGGGAGTAAGCATAGGGCGAAGGTTATGGACAGAAGCGCGAGTCCAAGGGAATTTTTATTTTTCATTGTGAGTTAACATTTGGTTTTGATAGTCCAAATATATTTAACTACAATGAAAGCCACAATACCTAAAAGTTGGTATTTTATAAAACTGAAAAATATTTTAGCGCATTCCAGATTCCATCATTATCTACATCATCTGTGACGTAGTTGGCGATTTCCTTTACCTCTGGGTTAGCATTCCCCATTGCGACACCTAGCTGAACGTGTTTAAGCATGCTGATGTCGTTTCCACCATCACCGAAAGCCATTGTGTTTTCCAATGGAATACCAAAATGCTTGCAGAATATGTCAATCCCCACCTTTTTACTTAAGCCTTTTGGGTTTACATCGGCAAATAGCGGAGTCCATCTCGAAGCAAGAGAATTCGGCATTACGGTTTCCATAAACTGCTTTTCTTCCTCAGGCCCTAAGAAGATATTGGTCTGTAAAATACTATGGATATCAACCTTTTCCATGTCGACCAATTTTGGAACCGGTAGGTTGAGGTGGGCATACATGCCGGCAATTTCAGGAGTTACATCATGAATGGTAATCTCTTGTTCAGACATAAAGGAGAAACTAAGGGGTTTTTCCTTTGCATACTCAATCACGGACTGTATATCCTGACTGGCAATGGTCTGCTTGAATAGCACTTCAAAATCATGGGTAAGGCAATAACCGCCATTAAAGGTGATATATCCATCGAAATCCAAAAATTTGATATGATCAATACTGTTTATGGATCTCCCTGTTGAAAGAATGGTTTTGATGCCATGAGTCTGAAGTAATCTGATTGCTTCAACGGTTGATTCAGGTACTTTGTGGGTCTTGAAACTCAATAAGGTTCCATCAATATCAAAAAATACGGCTTTAATTTTAGGATTTAGCATGCCCAAAGGTACGTAAATTGGGCCAATTAGCCTAGGAAATGGAGGTTGATTTAGCTGCTTGGGCAACCATTAAACATTGATTTGACCATCCTAGCTGAATTTGTTTGTAGGCAATGATTATCTTTGTACTGAAATAATAATGGTATGACTATATTCATGGATTTTTTAGGTGAGCTGGAAGGGATGCTTTTAAGAAAAGAACTGCAAAAAATTTCTTTAGGAAATTACCGAGGTGAAGAGGCTAATTTAAAAAATATCTATATAAAGCCTGTGTTAATAAAACAGGACTTAATGCTTTCATTTGTTTATCGTTATCAAACGAAAGATATCACTAAGAATTATTCCATTGAAGATTCGATAAAAGAGCTGGAAAAGCTGGTGGACTTTAGAGGATTCAGACAGGTGAATGTTCAGAACCTCAGTGAAAATCTGGTTTTTCAGATGAACAAAAAAGGAGAATGGCGCCTGCAAAAAGAAAAGGTTGAGCAGAGAAAGGAGCAGTCCTTGTCTCATGATAAAATCAAGGACCGAAAAATTGCGGATTCCAGTAAGGTCTATCTGCATCAGTTAAACCTTACTGATGGGGAAGGAAAAGTGTTCAAGAATGCCCAGGATAAATGGAAGCAAATCAATCATTATATCGAATTATTGAGTTCGTCCTTAGCAGGTCTTCCTTCTAAGGAAATGCTGAAAGTAGTGGATATGGGCGCAGGAAAAGGTTATCTGACCTTTGCACTTTATGATTACCTAAGAAATAGCCTGGGGAAACAGGTGGAAGTAGTGGGGATAGAATACAGGAAGGATTTGGTTGATTTCTGCAATCAGGTTGCTCAAGATTCAGGATTTGATGCCCTGCGTTTTGAGGAGGGAAGCATTGAAGATTATCAAACAGTTGAAGGAATAGATGTACTGATTGCCTTGCATGCCTGTGATACAGCTACGGATGATGCCATATTCAAAGGCATCCAAAATGATGCTGAACTTATTGTGGTGGCTCCTTGTTGCCATAAGCAGGTCAGGAGGGAATTGGAAGCGGTGAAAGCTAAGAATGACCTGGATTTTATGACCCAATATGGTATTTTTTTAGAAAGGCATGCAGAGATGCTAACGGATAGCATACGTGCCTTGATCTTGGAGTATTATGGTTATGAAATGCGAGTCATGCAGTTTATTTCGGATCAGCATACACCAAAAAATGTCATGTTGGTCGGCTCTAAGCGAAAGATAGAGCCTAAGAAGCAGGTTGAAATCTTAGAAAAGATCAAAAGTCTGAAAGCTTATTTTGGAATCAATTACCAGCACTTGGAACGTTTGTGTGGCCTTGATATATAAGTTTTTACATTAGTTTAGTTAATATATTTATTTAGATAATAGACAGGCTTTTTATTTATCGTTTATGTATCAACAAACCAGTTGTTCATTTGGAATAAGGTAATTCCGGATAATAGTCCAAAAAACCTGTGCATTTAGGTCACAAAGTTCTATCTTTGTGTCTTGAAAAATTGTAGCGATGAGAATTTCTTATAATTGGTTAAAGAATTTTATTGATATAGATAAAACCCCACAGGAGCTTTCCTTAATCTTGACAGATATTGGTTTAGAAGTAGAGTCCTTGGAGGTTGAACAGAGTATTCCTGGAGGATTGGAAGGGTTGGTTGTTGGAGAAGTGATTACTTGTGAGCAACATCCAAACGCTGATAAACTAAAAGTAACAACAGTAAACGTAGGTAAACCTGAGTTATTGAATATCGTGTGCGGTGCGCCAAACGTACGCACTGGTTTAAAAGTTATAGTAGCACAGGTTGGCACAACCTGTCACCCTACATCAGGAGATCCTTTTAAAATTACCAAGTCCAAAATCCGTGGCGAAGCATCCGAAGGGATGCTTTGTGGTGAGGATGAAATTGGTTTGGGTACTTCACATGCAGGTATCGTAGAGCTAGATTCTGACGCCGAAATTGGCAGTTTGGTGAAATCATACTTCAATATGGAGGATGATTATTGCTATGAAATCGGGTTGACACCAAACCGTGCAGATGCGGCATCCCATTTAGGTGTGGCAAGAGATTTAGCGGCTTATTTCAGGTCGAATGTAAAAGCTCTGGATTTAGGTTCGTTTCAAGAGGTGTCAACAAGTGGAACTGCGGTAAAAGTAGATGATGTAGAAGATGCCCCTCGATATTCTGGGATAAATATCAAGAATATCAAAGTTGGAGAGTCTCCGGAATGGTTAAGAAATAAATTAAGTGCAATTGGTGTTCGCTCGATCAACAATATCGTCGATGTAACCAATTATATCCTTCATGATTTAGGACAACCTTTACATGCATTTGACCAGGACAAGATTTCTGGAAATCAGGTAATTGTTAGGAAAGCGAAAGAAGGTGAATTGTTCAAGACTTTGGATGGCATAGAGCGTAAGTTGTCATCAGAGGATTTAGTGATTGCAGATGCTGAGAAACCGATGTGTATTGCTGGGGTTTTCGGTGGTGAATATTCTGGAGTTACGGAAGGAACGACTTCGATTTTCCTAGAGTCGGCATACTTTAACCCGGTAACGGTTAGGAAAACATCGAAAAGACACGCGTTGAAAACAGATTCATCATTCCGTTTTGAGCGTGGAACCAATCCGGATATTACTGTAGAGGCTTTGAAAAAAGCGGCTATCCTGATTGCTGAAGTTGCCGGTGGGGAAGTGTCATCCAATATTGTTGACCTGTACCCAAATCCTATAAAACCATTTGAGTTTCCAGTAAGCTATCAAAATATTCAACGTGTCATCGGAAAAGACATTCCCGCGGAAACGATTAGAGAGATTATCGTGAGTTTAGGCATTGAGCTTGAAAATGAGACTGCTGAGGGGTTTGATGTCAAGGTACCTGCTTATAAAGTAGATGTCATCCGTGAGATTGATGTGGTTGAAGAAGTATTGCGCATCTATGGATACAACAATATTGAACTAAAGACGCAGATCAAAGCTTCCTTAAATACCTCGGAGAAACCAGATAAGGAAGTTGTGTTGAACCAGATTGCAGATCTATTGATCGCTAATGGGTATAGGGAGATCTTGGCGAATTCATTGACCAAAGATGATTACCTGGAAAATGAGGAGACTGCTGTGAAGCTGTTAAATCCATTGAGTAGCGATTTGGACGTGATGCGTCAGAACCTGTTGTTTTCTGCTTTGATTGCCATTGGATACAATCAAAAACGCAAGAATGCAGACCTAAAGATCTTTGAATACGGAAGGTCGTATAATTTAGTTGAAGGTAATTACGTAGAAAAGCAATTGTTCTCTATCGCTATTTCAGGAAAGAAAGAAGCGGAGCAATGGAATAATAATGCCAAAGGCGTAAGTTTCTATGATATCAAAGCAGTTGTAGACGATATCGTCAAAAGACTGAAAGTAGAAGGTATCCGCGTTGAGGATTATGTTGGGACGTACTTTGATTATGGATTGAGCTATAGAAAAGGAGAGAAGGTCTTGGTTTCCTTTGGGGCGGTTTCAAAAGCTAACCTGAAGAAAACAGATGTTGATGGACCGGTATTCTTTGCGCAATTTGATTGGGACTTGATGATTAAAGTGATCAAGAAAAATAAAATCACGTACAAGGAAGTTTCAAAATTCCCATCCGTAAGACGCGATTTAGCGTTGTTGCTGGATGATCAGGTGACCTTTGAGCAATTGCGTTTAATTGCCACAAAGACAGAGAGAAAGTTATTGAAGGATGTTCAGATATTTGATGTCTATAAGGGTGATAAATTGCCGGAGGGTAAGAAGTCATATGCCTTGAGTTTTACGCTTCAGGACGAAGAAAAAACACTTACAGACAAACAAATTGATGCAATTATTCAAAAATTAATTATTAACTTTGAGAAAGAAGTAGGCGCATCAGTGCGCTAAAAATTTATACATTAATTGCGAAATACTATGGCGTCATTATCTTCCCAAATGAATATTATCGTTGAGAAAACGAAAAATCTTATTCAATTGTGTGAAGCCTTGCAAGAGGAGAATGACTTGTTAAAGTTAGAAGTTCAATCATTGCAAGTTGCATTTGATACGAGTTCGGATAAAGTTAAGCAGCTGGAAGACAAGGTGAAAGCCTTGGCGGTTGCTAAAACATTAGACAATTCGGAGATCGATAAAGACGCTATAAATGAAAAAGTACTTGACACAAAACGAAAAATTAACGATTTTGTGCGAGAAATAGACAAATGTATAAGTCTATTGAAGTAGGAAAAGGGAGTAGGAGAATAGACTTATTACGTTATTAAGCTCAAAGAAAATGGGAGAGATTTCCATAAAAATAAATATAGCAGACCGAGTATATCCTTTACGTGTTGAGACGGAGGAGGAAGAGGTGATTCGATATGCCGCGAAGCTAATAAACGAGAAAATTAAAGAACTGCAGGATAACTATGCGGTTCGTGATAAGCAAGACTTGTTGTCGATGTGTGTATTGCAATATGCCACGGGGATGATCAAGGCTGAGCGGAATAGTCAGAACCAGGATTCTGGTCTGGAGCATTCCATTCATGAACTGGACAATATTCTGACAGATTTCTTCAAAAAATAAAACGTTTACGTTCTTAGAATTTAGAGCTTGTAACGACGAATTTGCCGCAATTAAATTCGGGTTGTCACTATTTTAAACTTAACGCTTCAATATCACGAGCAATTTTAAAGATGTAGGCCATTTTGCGAAAGCCATCTAGGTCATGATCATACGCTCAAATCATGTGTAATCGAAGTTTAATAATACATGGTACCTGATTTATTTAATTGCGGTTTTTTTTTGGAAATTAAATGCTATTACATTAACATATTAAATTATAAATAATAACAAATGGAGTTATCAACTACTATATCAATAATAATTTCACTGGTTGTCGGTGTTTTTATTGGACGATATCTTTTGCAGATGTTGTTCAAGAAGCAGGAGCAATCAGCGAATGATAAGGCTGCCCAAATAGTAAGGGATGCAGAGCAACAAGCGGATCATATAAAAAAGCAGCGTCAGCTAGAAGCAAAAGAGAAGTTTTTGCAATTGAAGGCTGAGCATGAAAAAGAAGTCAACCAAAAGAATAATACCATCTCCCAAAAAGAGAATACCATTCGTCAGAAAGAACAGTCATTAAATCAAAAATTGGAGAATCTAAATCGTGAAAAACAGGATTTGGATAACAAAACCAAGAAATTGGATCAAATGATTGAGTTCAATGACAAGAAAAAGGAAGAGGTAGAGCAGCTAAAAGGCCAACATATCAAGCAATTGGAGAGTATGGCTGGACTGTCTGCTGAGGAAGCTAAAGAACAGTTAGTGAATTCATTGCGTGAAGAAGCTCGTTCTCAAGCGATCATGCAGATCAAGGACATCGTTGATGAAGCGAAATTAACAGCTTCGAAAGAGGCCAAGAAAGTAGTTATCCAAACTATACAACGTACAGCTACTGAATCTGCCATTGAAAATACGGTATCTATCTTTAACATTGAAAATGATGAGATCAAAGGTCGTATCATTGGACGTGAAGGTCGTAATATTAGAGCACTTGAGGCTGCAACGGGTGTAGAGATTATCGTAGATGATACCCCAGAAGCGATTATCCTTTCTGGCTTTGATCCTGTACGTCGTGAAATTGCCCGTTTATCATTACATAGATTGGTTACGGATGGTCGTATCCACCCAGCACGTATCGAGGAGGTTGTTGCAAAGACCCGTACGCAGATTGAAGATGAAATCGTTGAAATCGGTGAACGTACCGTCATTGATTTAGGTATTCATGGTCTACACCCTGAACTGATCAGGATGGTGGGAAGAATGAGATATCGTTCTTCATATGGTCAAAACCTATTACAGCACTCACGTGAGGTTGCGAATTTTGCGGCTACGATGGCGGCGGAATTGGGACTTAATGTGAAACATGCGAAGCGAGCTGGATTGCTGCACGATATTGGGAAGGTGCCCGATGATAACCCAGAATTGCCTCACGCGATCTTGGGGATGCAATTGGCCGAGAAATATAAGGAACATCCAGATGTATGCAATGCGATTGGTGCTCACCACGACGAGATCGAGATGACTTCGATGATATCTCCGATCGTTCAGGCATGTGATGCAATTTCAGGTGCCCGTCCAGGAGCTAGACGTGAGGTCGTAGAAAGCTACATCAAACGTTTGAAGGAACTAGAAGACCTAGCTTTGTCATATCCAGGTGTGGAGAAAACATTTGCTATCCAAGCAGGACGTGAACTGCGTGTTGTGGTTGAAAGCGAGAAAGTATCTGATGCGCAAGCTGAGATCTTGGCAGCAGATATTTCAAACCGTATCCAGACAGAGATGACTTATCCAGGTCAGATCAAAGTAACAGTCATTAGAGAGACCAGATCGGTTTCTTATGCAAAATAACATTCAATTAGAATTTATAGGAAAGCCCGTCATTTGATGGGCTTTTTCTTTTTCCCTTGTATTAGAATTTGATTAGAATTCCATAAAATAGCATTAAGGTATGGGCTAAATGGCTAAATTTGAAATAATTAAAAGAAATGCAAGTATTAGTTGTAGAAGATGATCATCGGATAAGTTCCTTCTTAATTAAAGGTTTAGAGGAAAATGGTTTTTTGGTTACCCTTTGTAAAACCGCGGAGGATGCCTTGTTGGAGGAGAACCTTAAAATTGATTGGGATGTCATTGTTTTGGACATTATGTTGCCTGGAATCGATGGGGTGCAGTTATTGCAGACCTTACGCTATAAACAGGTCTATGCTCCTGTATTAATGCTGAGTGCCTTGAACAGTATTCAAGACAAGGTGACTTCCTTGGATTATGGTGCCGATGATTATTTGACCAAGCCTTTCCATTTTGAGGAACTGCTGTCGCGGATCAATGCCCTGAGCAGGAGAAAGCAATACCATAATCAGGAAAAGCCGAAGAGTCCGATTTTGGAATTTGATGAGCTGCAGATCGACACGGATCAATATAAAGTCTTTTTAAAGGGGGAACTGGTGGACCTCTCGCCAAGGGAATTCAAATTGCTGATGTACCTGATAGAAAACCGAAATAAGACGGTTAGCCGAATGCAAATATTAAATGCAGTTTGGGGCATCACATTTAACAATCACAGCAATGTAGTGGATGTATATATATCCTATTTGAGAAATAAAGTTGAAAGCCAAGATCAGAAGTTTATCCAAACCGTAAAAGGAATTGGATATATGTTTAAGTATGATTCATGAAGTTAAAGCATAGGTTAGCCTTATATTCGATCTGTATCTTTAGCGTTGTTACGCTATTGATATCAGTTGTTATTTATTTTGCCTATTACGTGCAGATGGAAAAATCTGAGCAACATGCTTTGGAAAGTAAATCATTATTGGCAGCCATCTATTATCTGGAACGCGATGAGTTGAGCAGTCTGGACCATGAAAATATCCAAAAGCAATTGCAGAAGACTATTTCCAGAAGAGATATTGTTGTATTTGATAGTCTTGATAAAAGGAAGGCTGGAGACATGTCCGTAATTTCTGATATTTCAAAGGATTTTATAGGGCAGGTTCGGTCGGATAAAAATTCATTCTTTAACACTGATCATTTCTTTTATAACGGTATTTTCTATAATGATAACGAAGGGGATTTTGTCATAGTCACCCGAGAATCCAAAGAGGGCTTCAATAATCAGATGCAGTCATTATTTCATATCTTGATTATTGCATTTTTTGTTGGACTGAGTATAATTTACTTCTTTTCAAGGTTCCTGGGCTATATTGCTTACCAGCCAATAGTCGATGTAATCAAACAGATCAAGGACCGAGATAGCAAGAACTTTGAAAAACCTATCCAATTGGAGAGATCCTATTCAGAAATCCAGGATTTGGTGAACACCTATAACCTGTTTGTAGATCGCATCTCTCAAACCTTCAATGTTCAGAAAAATTTCATTGATTATGTTTCCCATGAACTCAGGACTCCGATTACTGCCCTTTTAGGTACCTTGGAGGTGACCAACCAAAGGGAGCGGAGCAAAGCGGAGTATGAAGATGTAATCCAACAACTAAAGCAATATACCACTGATCTGGAAGAGACCTTGGAAAACATGATGTTGCTGTCTGGAGCAAAAACAAGCTTTGAGTTCTCAAGATTAAGAATTGATGAGATTATTTGGCAGGTCATTGAAAATGCGGTTCTCTATTACCAAGCTGATATTGAGGTGAAAATTGAAGTAGAGGATGCTAACTTAATGGAATGGGAGGGTAATGAGAAGCTCTTGGCTTTAGCCTTCAATAATATCATTGAGAATGCAATAAAGTATTCAAACAATAAGAAAGTAACTGTGATCCTTCATGAGGACCTAGGCAGGTTGGAGGTGTTAGTGGTAGACCAGGGGATTGGCATATCTCAGGAGGACCTCAAAAAAGTAAAGGAAAACTTTTACCGAGGGGAAAACACAGATAAATTTTCAGGTAAGGGAATTGGTCTCTCTATGGCCAACATTATCTTTGTATTGCACAAAGTTGAAATGAAACTACAAAGTGAAGGGATGGGCACACAGGTCTCTCTCAAATTCTAATCAAATTCTAATCTAATTTAAAACTCACCTTAATCTGCAAATTATAGGTTTGCAGAAAATATTAATGGTGAAGAAATTCTATCTAATTTTCGTATTAAGCTGCCTTGCTGTTATTCTGCAAGCCCAGACCTATTCCCTAGAGGATTTAGAATCCCAGTTTCTGAAAAACAATTTGCAGTTAATCGCGAATAAGTTTCATATAGAAAAGTCTGAAGCATTGATCGTTCAGGAGAAGCTGTGGGCCAACCCAAATCTTACCGTTGACAACCTGAACCTTTGGGCTAACCGATCTTTTGAAACCATGCCCAACCTCATCGGCAATTTCGGAAGTAAACAGCAGCTCAATATGGAATTAGAACAGCTGATCGAGACAGCTGGGAAGAGAAAGAAACGAGTAGCCATTAAAACATTGGAGAAGACTTCTGCCCAGCTGGAGTTTGAGGAAATCCTCAGGCAATTAAAGCTAGAATTAAGAACCAACTTTTATAGCCTACAAAGAATTCAATTGGAAGAAAATCAATTGCAATCCATATTGGAATTGTTCTCCAAATTGAATGAGCAATATAAGATGCAAGCTGAAAAACAGCATGTTTCCCAGGTAAGTTTTTTAAGGGTCCATACCGAGCTAATCGGTATCCAGAAGGAGCTTTTGGATTTAAAGAGCCAAAAAAATGAGATCCTCCAGCAATTAAGAACCCTTACTCAATTACCAGATCTGAAAGCAGATCAATTATCCTTTGATGGATTTCATGTTGGCGAGAAGACTTTATTACCGGCCGAGCTAAAAGAACTAGCTAATTCCCAAAATATTTATTTGCGTTCGATGGCCAATGATATTCAGCTTTCTGAAGGTCAGTTGAGATTGGAGAAGGCACAGAAAACCCCAAACTTAAACCTATTGATGAATTATGAGCGCGGAGGTAATGTGATGAGTAATTTCATTGGTATTGGGGTGAACATTGAATTGCCCATCTTCAACAGAAATAAGGGAAATATCCAAGCTGCAAAAATCCAGGTTGAACAAGGTCAAGCCCAGTTTCAAGCTAGGCAATTAGAAATAGGAAATGAGATCGATAAGCTATTGAATAAACTTGCTTTATTCCGGGAGAACCTGACAAACTGGAAGGATACTAATACTGCAGCACAACAAAGAGTTTTAGAGAATTATATCAAATATCTTCAGGAACAACAGGTTACCCTCATCGAATTCATTGATTTTTCCCAAGCTTTTCGTGAAGCTCAGCAAGCCTATTTGGAATTACAGGAAAGTTATTTAATCACATTTGAACAACTACAGTATGTAGTTGGCCAGGAACTATAATAATGAAAAATATTAAAAGTTTACCCTTAGGTTTAATTACCCTGATTGCATGTTGCACTGGCTGTGGAAGCAGCCAGCAGCAACAAATTGACGTACAGGATAGCACAAAAGGGTTTTGTATCAGCGATCAATTAAAAAAGACTACAGAAATTATTACGGTCAAGGAAAGCCCCATTGTAGAGCAATTGACCTTATCCGGAAAGATTGAATATAATGAGAATGATCTGGTTACCTTTCGTAGTTTATTGCTTGGCGTAGTCGATCGTGTTGATTTTGAGCTTGGTGACCAAGTTAAAAAGGGTCAGGTCCTGGCAACCATCAAATCAACGGAAATCCAAAGTCTGTTTCAACAGAAGAATGCACAGCAAAACCAGATCAATCTACTAGCGAAACTTTTGGTAACCAAGAAAGACCTGTTGAAAGACGGGATGATTTCAGAGCCTGAAATGCTGCAAGTGGAGCATGAACTGGAAAGTGCCAAGATTGAATTGAAACGCATCAATCAATCTTTGCAGCTTTATCATGCCGTAGGCGAGGGGACTTTCCAGATTTTAGCACCAAAAAATGGTTATATCATCCAAAAAGATATCAGCCAAGGGCAAATCATTACCCAGGAAAGCAATCCCTTGTTTTCTATTTCGAATCTGAAGGAAGTTTGGGTGATGTTGAACGTCTATGCAAGTAACCTTAGGTTTATCAAAACTGGAGACCAGGTTAAGGTGAGGACAATTGCATATCCAGATCAGGTCTATACCGGGAAAATAGATAAAATATACAATGTATTTGATGCCAATGAGCATGTAATGAAGGCACGGGTGGTATTGGAGAACCAAAACCTTAACCTGATGCCCGGCTTGAGTGCCGATATCATAATCGATAAAATAAAATCAGAAGAAACAGCATTAGCCATTCCAAATAAGTCTCTTGTATTCAGTAATAATGAAAATTTCATGGTTGTTTACAAGGGAGATTGCCAATTGGAAGCAAAGAAGCTTGATATTATTTCGAGCAATGAAGAAGTGACCTATGTAAGCAATAAATTAGAAGCGAACGAAAAGGTTATTGGTAGCAATGCACTATTGATTTTTGAACAGATTAAGGGCTTGTAAGGATGAAGAAGTTTGTTCAAAATATAGTAACCTTTTCATTAAGGAATACCACTTTTATTTTATTTGCCACGTTTGCCCTTTTGTTTGCGGGTATTTATGCGCTCAAACATACAGCGATTGAGGCCTTTCCTGATGTTACCAATACGCGGGCGAGGATTATCATCCAATGGCCAGGTCGAAGTGCAGAGGAGGTGGAGAAGCTGGTCACTTTGCCGATTTCCAAGGAGATGAACAGTATTCCTAAGAAATCAAATATCCGTTCGATTTCTTTATTTGGTCTGTCTGTGGTAACTGTACAGTTTGAGGATGGGGTAGATGACTTTTATGCGCAGCAGTATGTTTCTAATAAATTAGCGGGAATAGACCTTCCAGAAGGAACGGAAGTAGAGGTAGAGCCACCTTCAGGTGCTACAGGAGAAATCTTTAGATACATCATTAAAAGCGATCTGCCGATCAAGGAAATATCAGCGATCCAAGATTGGGTAATTGAAAGGGAGCTTCTTGGCGTACCTGGAGTGGCCAATGTGATCAGTTTTGGAGGCGAGGAAAAAATCTATGAGATCAAGATCAATCCGACCGAACTAAAGAATTTCAGTCTGACACCGCTCGATGTTTATGAAGCTGTATCAAAATCCAATATCAATGTGGGCGGGGATGTAATCCAACAAGGAGATCAAGCCTATGTGGTGCGTGGTGTCGGGTTATTGGACAAGATTGAAGATATAGGAAATATTACGGTCAAATTAAATGGCTCTACGCCAGTTTTGATTAAAAATGTTGCAGAGGTTGTAGTTTCCAATAAACCACGGTTGGGTCGCGTGGGATACAATGAGCAGGAAGATGTTGTGGAAGGGATTGTGGTCATGTTGAGAGGGGAGAACCCATCCGAGGTTATTGGATTGCTTAAAGAGAAGATCGAAGAATTAAATACAAGGACATTACCG
Source organism: Sphingobacterium sp. LZ7M1 (assembly GCF_024296865.1). Classification (GTDB taxonomy): domain Bacteria; phylum Bacteroidota; class Bacteroidia; order Sphingobacteriales; family Sphingobacteriaceae; genus Sphingobacterium. The sequence continues at coordinate 2,026,033 of NZ_CP101134.1, forward strand.
GACAATGTCAAGATCGAAACAGCGGTTGACCGGACGAAATTGGTGGACAGCACGGTCAAGACCGTATCAAAAAACATTGTTGAAGGTGTTTTACTGGTATCCCTGATTGTATTTATCTTCCTATATAATTGGAAATCCACCTTTATTGTAGCTTCTGTTATTCCGCTTTCATTCTTATTTGCCATAATAATGCTGAAGATCCAAGGGTTACCAGCGAATCTGATTTCAATGGGCTCTTTGGATTTCGGTTTACTCTTGGAGGGAACCCTGGTTATTGTGGAAACGGTATTTGTCGCTTTAGCGACGCTATCCCATAAGGTAGGTCCGGAACGGTTTGCAAAGATGTCCAAGATGGGAGTAATCAAGAAAAGTGCAGGTAGTGTAGCTTCCTATATTTTCTTCGCATTGATGATTCTGATCGTTGCGTTATTACCTATTTTCTCTTTCCAGAAGGTTGAAGGGAAGATGTTTACCCCATTGGCTTTTACTTTAGGATATGCATTGTTAGGTTCCTTGATATTAAGTTTAACCTATGTTCCTGCTATGTGCAAGTTGCTTTTTACCAAAGGCATGGAAGAGAAAGAAAACTTTGTGACCAGATTCTTTCATAGATCTATCTATGGAATTTATAGTTATGCCCTGAAATTCAAAAAAATAACCCTTGTTGTTTTTATTGGCATTCTAGCATTATGTTCGATAAAGTTTATGAATTATGGTTCTGAATTCCTTCCTCAATTAAATGAAGGGGCCATTTATATCCGAGCGACTTTGCCCAATAGCATTAATCTGGATGAATCTAGCCGGCTGACCAAAGAAATGAAGCAATTGATGGTGGAGACCTGTCCGGAGATTGATTTTATCTTAACCCAAACCGGTAGACCCAATGATGGGACTGATCCCACAGGCTTCTTTAATATTGAGTTCAACGTCCAATTGACTGAACAAAATACTTGGAAACGAGGATTGGATAAGGAGGAGATCATCGAGGAACTGAGGGAGAAATTGAATCAATACCCAGGGATTAATTTTGGATTTAGCCAACCCATTCAAGATAACGTAGAGGAATATGTGGCCGGAGTTAAGAGTTCTTTGGTTATTAAGATCTTTGGTGATGACCTGTACAAGTTAGAAGACTATGCAAATCAGGTATCAGATGCGATCGGCAAGGTTCGAGGGATTACAGATATCAACGTTTATAAGAATATAGGTTTGCCAGAATTAAGAATTCAGCTTCATGATTCTAAAATGGCGAAGTATGGCATCTTTACCAAGGATGTACAAGCCGTTATCGCGATGACCATTGGTGGACAGGCGGCAACCAAATTTTATGAAAAAGATCGACAGTTTGATGTGGTCCTCCGATTCAATAAAGAATATAGGGATACACCTGAAAAAATAGGGAATATCCTCATACCGACAAGTACCGGAGAGAATATCCCGTTGCAAGAGATAGCAAGCATTGGGTATGTGACTGGACCTGCCTTTATCTATCGTGAGGGCAATAGCAGATACATTGGTATTGGCTTTAGTATATCGGGAAGGGATCTAGGAAGTACGATTGAGGAGGCAAAAGAGGTAGTAGCCAAATCCATAAAACTTCCTAAAGAAAATTATATGGAATGGGCTGGTGAATTTGAAAGCAAGGAACGGGCAACCAAACAATTAATGACGGTTATTCCTATTTCCCTGGTTCTGATCCTCATATTGCTTTACAGTAATTTTGGAAATATGAAAGATACAGCCATTGCTGCTATTACCATTCCATTTGCCTTTATTGGCGGCTTCCTGTCTTTATGGATCACAGGTACCATCTTTGGGATTTCCGCTGGTATCGGATTGATTATCCTCTTCGGTGTAAATACCATCAATGGAATCATCCTGATCGCTGTGATGAAGGAGTACCTGAAAAAGAAACCGCTGAAAGAAGCCATCGACCAAGGTGTGAAAAGTAGGATCAGATCTATTGTGATGATTGCCCTGATGGGTTCGATGGGATTGCTACCTGCTGCGCTCTCCAGTGGGATGGGGTCTGAAATACAGAAGCCCTTAGCCATTATGATTGTTGGTGGCCTATTGATCTGTTTGATACTTTCCTTTGCAGTGTTGCCGGTAGTATTCTATTATGCATATAGAAAGGACAAAATGTTAGCAAAGAATAGTTAACTTTGCAGGCATGAAGAAAAAGGCTCATGAAACCAATAAAAAGGTAGAATTTTCCAGACCTGTAGAGAAACATTTTTACGAATTGGATCAAACATATGGAACAGGAAACTTTGCCTTATATGCCATATTTATTTTTTTGGCCTTCTTTGGAATCATGGGATTGATATGGATGATCCCTTTTCCTCAATTAGAATTTTTGGTTAAGATGAATGCCCATACGTTCTTGAACTGGGGGTCATTTTTCATAGCAATAGTTATCTACTGTTATTTGAAATTGGCACCGACCCTTTCTTATGCCGTGCTATTCACGATTGGGATCATGAGTTATTTCATCGTCCAACTGGAATATGTTGAACGAGATGGTGGGCCAACGGTCATCTTAGTGTGCAGTATTATTGCATTAATTGGACTAATTGGACTGTTCTTAAGCAGCAATAAGGTGAAAAAAGGAAATGCTTCCTTCTTGAATCTATTGACGATTGGCCCCATTTGGATGTGGTCAAAAGTATTCGATAAATTGAAGTGGAAATATTGATCCATTTGATTTAGACCCATAAAGAAATAATAATAAAGGCTAGTCTTCCGATATGGGGAAAACTAGCCTTTATTTATTCTAGGTAGCTAGATTGGCTATTTTAGGCCTTTTAAATCATAAATAATCTTCGCGATATCTGTATTGTCCAAAAATCCTTGAAAGCGTTCTGCAGCGGGTCCAAACGCCATTAAGGGAACTGGAGTACCCGTATGGTCATTTGTAGCAAAGCTCGCCAGGACCCTACCAGATTTAGGATCCGCATCAAGCACAATCATTCCACCAGTTTCATGATCAGAAGTCACGATGACCAAAGTTTCTTTATCCTGTTCCGCAAATTCCAATGCTTGACCGACTAATCTATCAAAACTCAGATATTCTGTTATAGAAAAACCAGTAGAATTGCTATGACCACCACCGTCTATTTTCGCGCCTTCAATCATTAGGAAAAATCCTTTGTCATTTCCTCTTTTCAGGAAATCAATGGAGGGTTTCAAGGCATGTTCAATAAAGCGATAGGATGTTTTGATTTCCGATTGCTCTTTATCCAGTTTATTCCATTTATGGTCAACTTGGTCTTCTTGAAAAACTAAAAGTTGCTTAGCAGAACTTTTTTGAACGGTTTCCAAGGAGGTGCCAATTTCTATACCTTTAGATTTTAATTTCTTAATGAGTGAACTATCATTTTTACTGAAGGATTGGTTAGGACCGCCGATGAATAAGTTTATTTTGCTAAATAAAATGTCGTTAGCAATACTGTCAGAAAGATCTCTTTCATTGACATGAGTAAAAAAAGCAGAAGGGGTAGCTCCAGTGATTTCATCATTGGACACAACACCTGTCCTCATACCTAACGTGTTCAACCTGTCAGGCAGGTTATCCACTTTATTTCCCAAGCTATCGACTCCGATATAACGGTTCTTGGTCTTATGGCCAGTGGCAATTGCGCTGCCTCCAGCGGCAGAATCGGTATGGTAGTTATCAGTGGGTTGTGTCTTTAGATAACCGGTATAGGGCATGTTTAGTACATTCAGATTTCCTCTGTTAGCCATGGCAGAAGCCCAAAGCTGCGATAGTCCGGCACCGTCACTGATCAATAGAATAATGTTTTTCGGTTTTAATCCAGTTTTGAATTTCTCTTTAATCTGATAGGGGATGTAGGTAGAGTTCTCTTGATAAACTGTTTTTGGCTCATTGATCAAGAATTCACTTAACTCAAAAGGTTTGTCGGTATTGATGAAATCAATCCCTATTTTTTGCCATTCATACCAAGTGGTTTTTGTATCAGGAGCTGCCCAAAAACGGATTTTCTTTCCAAGCTTATGAACAGAGTCTACTTTAGTTTTTACTTTTTGTAAATCCTTGTCCGTTAATCTGCCGAGGCCATTCCATTTGGATAAAGAGCCAAAACTTGCACTAATAAGCCCTATTCTTTCCAACTCTTGTTGGTTGAATTTCTCATTCAACGTCCCATCGAAATAGAAGATTTCATCATATTTATGAAAATGTGCAGGCTTAGGACGGTTTCCACTTATAACCAACTTGACTGCCTTAGGATTGTTTTTGCTGTCAAAGAGGTCTCGATGCGGTTTCAACAACTTGGTCAGATGCTCTAAAATTGGAGCACCCTCGGTTTTTGGATCAATTAAGAGTTGCAATTGCCCTTTGTTAGGAAAGAGGTATCCATCCGAGCTATGCTTAAATGCTTCGAGTATTGGCTCTAGGTACAGCTTGCTAAAAGTTCTTTCTTTGGTGATGTCTTCAGGATCATGAGCAACATATAGTTCTCCGTCTTTTAAGAATAAATCTGCCTCAATAGACCCAAAACCTAGGCCGTAGGCCTGGTTAAAGGGATTATTACGTGTGTAGTCGTTATGCGAATGAGCATTAGGCAAAAATGCAATGGGCTTGACCTGAGAAAAGTTATTGAAAGATAAACTGCAAAAAAATGCTAGGCTCAGATAATATTTAATTCGATTCATTATAATGACTTAATATTATGGTTTTAGGTGTTTGTTTTAAAGTTAAGAATAAATGATTTAGCAAAATTAGGATGGGCCTATTATTGTTGTGTTATACTACCGTTACCTCATTGTAAAGTCTATCAGGTCATTTCATTCAAATATCAATTCTATTCTCTATTTTTATTTCATGAAAGACCTACAATATCCTTTACATTTCCAGTTTCGTGTTACGAGCCTTGCGAATGATTTTTCGGCAAAGGATGCCAATGGAAACAGTATCTACTATGTCCGTGAAAAGATATTCTCTTGGCGTGACATTATCATGGTCTATAGGGATGAAAGTAAGGCAGAATTGCTTTATGAGCTTCGGTCCAATAAACTCATAGACTTTCAGCAAACATTTACGATTACAGATCGCACTGGAAAATTGATCGGAAAGGTGAGGAGGAAGTCTATAAAATCTTTATGGAGGTCTACATTCAATTTAATGGATTCAAACGATGTTCAAGACCATACCATTAAGGAAAAGAACCCTTGGGTGAAGTTTTGGGATGGGCTTTTTGGCGAGCTCCCATTGATAGGGATATTATCAGGTTATATCTTTAACCCCGCGTATATCCTTCGAAATGATCAGGAAGAACCCGTTTTTGAAATTATTAAGGAACCTTCCTTCTTTGGTCGAAAGTTTACAGTTAATAAATTAACCCAGCGTGAAGTCGATGATGAGCGTTTTGTCCTCAGTCTAATGCTGATGGTCTTGATAGAAAGAAGGAATGGCTAACTACCATTCCTTCTTTTATATTTAACAGCAACCTGAACCTGGAACACAGCAAGAACCTTCGATTACATTCAGGTCTGCCAAATTCAGCTTTTGCTTTTTGGGAGGAATCCCACAAGAATCTTCCGCCAAACAAGCAGTTTTTTTGTTCTTTAGGAGAAACTGTTTGCCATTGAATTCCAGATCATATTTTCCAATAGTATCTGCCTGGTATTCTACTTCAATCTCTCCATCCTCAATTTGTAGCTTATCTTCTGATAATTTTATGATGTCCAATAATTTTCGCGGTTTTAGTCTAGGCTCAAAATCATCGGCACTCCATAATTGGAAATTCACGACCTTCTCCTTGCGGATTGTTCCACCGCAGTCTATAAAATTCTTAAGGATACTTCCTATTTCCGTAACATGAAAATGTTCGGGAACCTGGGTTCCGTTTTCCAGTTTAAACTCCACATTGTCCAATGTGGGAAGGATTTCTTTTATTTCTGATAGTTTCATGGTATTAGTTTTAATCTATATATCGTAATATTGCGATACTTAAGGGTAAAAAAAATGCTAACAGCATTTTTCATTTTTAAATGGTTTTTCAAAGAAATGATGGATTTCTTCCTGGAGTTCATTCCATACCGTTTCATTGATACAATAGCAAACACTCTTGCCTTCAATGCTTCCTTGGATGATATCAACACTTTTAAGCTCCTTCAAGTGTTGGGAAATAGTGGCTTGCGCCAAGCCTAGTTCGTCCACTAAATCATTGCAGATACAGCCTTTTTGCTTTACGATATGCTGTAGAATAGCAATCCTGGCAGGATGGCCTAATACCTTGAAGTAATTGGCCAATTTGTTCTGTTCCTCGGTAAAGATCTCACTCTTAGTAATTCCCATAGCAATTCTTTGTATCGCAATATTACGATATAATGTTTTTTAAATCAAATTTGAATTAAAAAATCCCTTACTGCAATGAGTAAGGGATTGAAATACAGTTCGATAATTTTCTTATCTATTGTTTTTGTAAATGGCGTATGTGAATTTCAAACTACCATTTTCATCAAATTCATTCTCTTTTACCGCATTGATTTTTTCCAATGCTTTTTGAGAACGTGTGTTTTCTGAGGCAACATGGAAGATTACCTTATCCAATTTTTCAAAGGCAAAATCCATCATCAAGTTTTTTACGGACTGGTTGTATGCTCCACCCCAATATTCTTTGGCAAGGAAGGTATAACCGATAGCTATTGACTTTTCATTTCTATCATAATGATAGAATGAAGTGGCACCAATAACCTGTTCAGTTTTGCTGTCAATTATCAAGTAGGGGATATCAGTATCAATCAGTTTTTGAAAATATCTGGTAAAACCCACCGGTGTATAGCGATTGCTGTCAGGATGTTGAGCCCAGATTTCTGGATCTGACGCAGCTGCAAATACCCATTCAAAATCATTTTTGATCATGGGGATTAATTTTACCAAATCGTTGCTTAAGGTTTTTCTTTCCAACATAAGCTATTATTTAATGATACGTTTAATTTTATTGGATTTCTTAATCCATTTATGTACTGCATCGTAATCTTCTTTTTCAATCTTTTCGTAGATATGTTGCAGTTGTTTGATGTGCTCTTCCAATACTTCCAAAACATTATTTCTGTTCTGCTTGAAGATTGGAGTCCACATATCGGGAGATGATTTTGCCAGACGGACGGTCGATTGAAAACCTGAACCCGCCAATTCAAAGATCCTTCCCTGAGATTTTTCCTTTTCCAGAACGGTAAGGGCCAATGCAAAAGAAGTCAAGTGGGAAATATGCGAAACATAGGCAGTATGCATATCATGTTCCTCTGCCGTCATAAAAGAGGTTTTCATTTCCAGCTGCTCCGTTACGGAGTCTGCCAATTCAAATGCATCCTCATCCGAGCGGAATGCTTCTACATAGACCATCATTTTATCCTTAAACAAATTAGGAATTGCTGCTTCGGGACCAGAATACTCTGTACCGGCCATTGGATGGGCAGCTACATATCTACCGCGGTTTGGATGATCCTTGATGAGGTTCAGGATATTAGACTTGGTAGATCCCATATCGATGATGACCTGATCTGTCGCAATATCCAATAATTTTGGCAACAAGACCATGATGGCATCTACAGGAATAGTAAGGACAATGACTTTACAGGACTTCAATGCTTCCTCTAAGGTTTGGATTTCATCTACCAGACCTAATTGAAGAGCCTTCTTTTGATTTACTTCGCTTTTTTCTACTCCGATAATCTTTTCGAAGAGTTTGGTTTCTTTAAGTCGGATACCGATGGAACCACCGATCAAACCTATTCCGACAATTGCTATATTCATTTCAAATATTATTCAAATTTTTAAAAAATGGTTTAGGATCTAATCGATCGCTTTCTTGATTCGGTCGATAGCGTTCTCAAAGACTTCGCTTTTTGCACAAAGGCTGATACGGATGAATTTTTCCCCTTCAGAACCAAATATTCCTCCAGGAGTAATAAATACATGCGCCTTATATAGGACATCATCACAAAGTTGAAAGGAATTCTCAAAACCTTCCGGAATCTTGGCCCATACAAATAACCCTACTTGGTTGGTATCATAGGTACAACCTAATAGATCCATGATTTCAAAAACTTTTTCTCTCCTAATCTTATATTCCTGATTCAGCTGGGTATACCATTCTTTATCTAAGCTCAAGGCTTTCGCTGCGGCCAATTGAAGCGGTAGAAACATACCAGAATCCATATTGCTTTTGAACCTCATGATCTGACCGATCCTGTTTTCATTAGCGATTAACATCCCAATTCGCCATCCTGCCATATTGGAAGATTTACTCAGGGAGTTTAGCTCAATGGCTACATCCATTGCACCGGGAACTTCCATGATGCTTTCGGGATGCTCATTCAGGATAAAACTATATGGATTGTCATGGCAGATCAGGATCTGGTGTTTCTTCCCAAACTCAACGATTCTTTCAAAGAAAGAAATGTTGGCCAATGAACCAGTAGGCATATGCGGGTAATTGATCCACATTAATTTCACCTTACTTAGATCCCTAGATTCGAGTTCCTCAAAATCAGGAAGCCAAGAATTTTCAGCCTTCAAGTTATAGGTAACTGGAGTAGCTCCGGTAATGGTTACCGCACTTGAATATGCCGGATATCCAGGATTCGGAATCAAGGCTTCATCACCTTCTTGAAGGTAGGTCATACATATATGGACGATCCCTTCCTTCGAACCAATTAATGGAAGGATTTCAGTATTAGGATTTAGTGAAACGCGATAATATCGAGCATACCAATCAGCCATGGCAGTTCTAAGGGCAGGAGCGCCTTTATAACTTTGATAACCATGAGCGGTTGATAATGCTGCCTGCTCCTGAAGCGTTTTGATCACTTCGGGATGAGGAGGCAAGTCAGGGCTGCCGATGCCAAGGTTAATCACCTGCGCACCGTTCCTGTTCATCTCATCGATCTCTCTCAACTTCTTCGAAAAGTAGTATTCTTCAGTTCGTTGAAGTCGTTTCGCTACTTCTATTTCCATTATTTATTTTAATTTGGCGATAAAATTATAAAATCTTAATGGTTTTATTTCAATTATGATAAATAATAAACCTACTTTTTGAATAATTAATGACCGATTTTCAATAAAATCAACAGTAATTTAAACATCCACTTTTTTTTAACCTTTTTTAATTTTATTAAATACCCAAATCCTTTAAAATCTGACCTTAACAGAGTGCAATTATTTTGCTCAAAAATAATTAATAGGAAAATGCCTGCTTGATTAAAAATTTTAACTAAAACAAAGTCAGTTAGTTTAGCGGTTTAGGATGAAATATCGATTTATTTACGGTATAGCTTTTTAAATGATGTTTGATTTGGTTTGATTTCCATTTTTACCCATTAGGGTGTCACTAAAGCATTTTTTAATGTTTACTTAAACTACAAAGATTAACCAATTATTTTTGTTAAGTGTCGTCTTACCCACGATTTTACTATGTAAAAACCTGTTCATGTAAAATTAATTTTAAAGAAAATAATAATTAAAGATTTAAAAGTGTATTTTCGTTTAAATGATAGTGTAACACAACAAAGAGTAAAAAATTTTCTTTAATTATCTAGACGCATGAAAGTATCTGAATTATCTGGTGTAAAAGAGATTGCTCGAAGAGCAAATGTATCCATAGCCACAGTCGATAGAGTCCTCCATAATCGAACTGGCGTAGCGCAAAAAACTAAGGAAAAGATATTGTCCATAATCAAGGAAATGGATTATAAACCAAATATCCTTGCAAAAAGGTTGGCGTCCAAAAGAGTATATAAATTTGGTATCCTGATTCCCAAGGAATGCTCAGAGGCAGATCAATGGAATGCACCTGTTTCAGGTATTAAGGAAGCCCTTTCTGAATTTGGTGATTTCGGAGTGGACTTACGTTATTATTTCTTCGATACAGAAGACCGTTTGAGTTTCATAGAACAAAGTGAAGAGCTATTAAATAAGCATATAGACGGTGTTATTGTGGTTCCCATTTTTATCAACGAAACAAGGGAATTTGCTGCAAAATGTATAGAAAGGCGGATTCAGTTTGTCTTTATTGAATCTCAGGTCCCTAAAGTCCATCCCTTAAGCTATATCGGGCAAGACCTTGAACAATCAGGAAGGGTAGTAGGGCATTTATGCCAGTACCTTATTCAACCCAAAGATGAGATTTTAGTGGTCAATGTGGTCAGGGAGAAAGATTCGATCCAGCATTTGGAAGAAAAGATCAGGGGATTCGAGCAATATTTTCTGGACAGCCATTATAATTGCTCCATTGACAGCTTTAACATCGAAATAAACGAAAATGATGAATTCTCCGTTTTCATGGATGATTATTTGCTGAATAAAAACCCTAAACTTATCTATGTGACGAATTCAAGAGCCTATATTGTTGCGAGTTACCTAAAAAATCGCGGTTTAGATCATATCAAATTAGTTGGCAATGGCTATCATAGCAAGAACATTGAATTCCTGAAAGATGGCATCATTGATTTCTTGATCTGCCAGAAACCTTTGGAACAGGGTTATAAGGCTTTTCTTGCCTTATATGAGTTCTTTATTGCTAAAAGAAAGGTTGTTAAGTTGCAATATATGCCGATTGATATTGTTACCCGGGAAAACTATCAATATTATGAAAACTAAATCTTATTAATCAGTCAAGAATATAAAACCATTTAATTGTGATTTTGATGCTTGGGTTCCAAGTTCTTTATAGGTTGGATTTTGACATTTATTTGCAACAATTCAATGCCATCAGGATCGAAAATCAGCTTAGATTACAATTTTTATTACATTTGTAATCTTAGTAATCTGCATGAAGACATACTTTAGACTGCTCTCGTTCGCGAAACCCATAGAAAAATATGCTATTCCTTATATCATATGTACTTTGATAATGGTGGTGTTCAGCACCTTGAATTTAGCATTATTAGCACCGCTATTACATACTTTATTTAATTCCCAAGATGCCGTAATCGAACCTATTGCCAAGCCTGAAGGCTTTGATGTGATGGGTTATTTCAATTACTTTGCCTATGACCTTAACTACCGTTTAGGTCCATACAATGCCTTGAAATATGTCTGTATCGTCATAGTAGCTTCTGTATTTATCAGTAATCTTTTCAGGTACCTTTCTCAAAGGATTATGGAGAACCTTAGGATACATACCTTGTTAAATCTGAGAAAATCGGTTTTTAACAATGTCATGAACCTTCACCTTGGTTATTTTTCCAATCAACGCAAAGGTGACATCATTTCCAAGATTGCTTCCGATGTACAGGTAGTTCAGTTCTCCGTTACGGGAACTTTACAGGTTGCTTTCAAGGAGCCCTTGCAATTGATTGCTTATTTGGTCATGCTGTTCCTGATTTCTGCAAAACTGACGGTTTTTTCTTTATTGGTCATTCCGGTATCGGCCTTTTTTATTTCCAAGATCGTTAAAACCCTAAAGCATCAGGCCCAACAGGGGCAAAAGATCTATGCCAATATGATTACCTTATTGGAAGAAGCTTTGTCCGGTATAAAAATCATTAAATCATTCAATGCTGTTGAATTCATTAAAGGAAGGTTCAATTGGGAGAATGATGAATATGCAAAGATTAACCGTAGGATGGTACGCCGTCAACAGATGGGATCTCCAGTATCCGAATTGTTGGGCGTGGCTATGGTCGCGGTAATCTTGCTTTACGGCGGACACCTTGTTTTAAGTGGTCAAGGTGATCTGGAAGCCTCTGAATTCATCGCTTATATTGCCATTTTCTCTCAAGTGATGCGCCCAGCAAAAGCACTGACCGATGCATTTAGCAATATTCATAACGGTATTGCTGCGGGTGAACGTGTATTGCAGCTTATCGATGAGAAAAATCAAGTAGCAGATAAACCGAATGCCTTGGATATCGAACGTTTTGATAGCAAGATTGAATTCAATAATGTCTTCTTCGCTTATGAGGAAACACAAGTCTTGCAAGATATTAACCTAACCATCAATAAGGGTGAAACTGTAGCGCTCGTGGGACCTTCGGGTGGAGGGAAATCAACTTTGGTAGATTTAATCCCTCGATTTATGGATGCTACGCAGGGGGCAATATTGATAGACGGGATCGATGTCAGGGATCTAAAACAAGATTCCCTAAGAAGAATAATCGGTGTGGTTAATCAAGAGTCGATCTTGTTCAATGATACGATATTCAATAATATAGCTTTTGCGAATGCAGAAGCAACGGAAGAGCAGGTAATCCAAGCAGCGAAGATTGCCAATGCTCATGATTTCATCATGGGTACCGAAGCAGGCTACCAAACCAATATCGGTGACCGTGGATCCAAGCTTTCCGGTGGACAGCGTCAGCGTATCTGTATTGCCAGAGCAGTTTTGAAAAATCCTCCAATCATGTTATTGGATGAGGCAACTTCTGCGTTAGATACCGAGTCTGAACGTCTTGTGCAGGATTCCCTGTACAAACTTATGGAGAATAGGACCACCGTTGTTATTGCGCACCGTTTGAGTACCATTCAAAATGCAGATAAAATTATCGTCTTGGAAGCTGGTCGAATTGTTGAAGTCGGTTCGCATTTGAACTTGATCGCTCAAAATGGTCTTTACAAACGCCTGATTGATATGCAACAATTTGTAGAAGCTTAGACCTCCAAAATTTAGCTTTTTCGGGTATGTTTTCCTACATTTGTATAGTAAGGACTGCGAAATGGAAGCAACAGAAAAATTATCGTTTTTATTGAACGACAAAAGTTTATCGAATGAATTAAAGCTAATTGCAGAGAAGGTACTTAATAGCGAGCGTATTACATTTGAAGAAGGTGTATACCTTTATGAAAACGCAGAATTAGGATATTTAGGCGTATTAGCAAATTATATCAGAGAGAAAAAGCACGGAGATTATACCTATTTTAACCGTAATTTCCATATTGAACCAACTAACGTCTGCGTATATGACTGTAAATTTTGTTCCTATTCGAGATTGATCAAGAACAGGACAGAAGGTTGGGAAATGGATGTTGATGGTATGATGGACATCGTGAAAAAATACGATGGCGAGCCTGTAACCGAAGTCCATATCACTGGGGGAGTTGTCCCTAAACAAAACCTTGAGTTTTATGCTGAGTTTTTTAGACGTTGCAAGGAGCATCGTCCTGACCTGCATATCAAAGGTCTGACACCTGTAGAATATTACTACATTTTCAAGAAAGCAAAATTGAGCCATTATGAGGGTATGAAGTTCATGCAATCCTGTGGTTTGGATTCCATGCCGGGTGGTGGTGCTGAGATCTTTCATCCAGAAGTACGGGAGAAGATCGCGGACGATAAATGTAATGCAGAACAATGGCTGGATATCCATGAGCAGGCACATAAATTAGGAATGCATACTAATGCAACCATGTTATATGGTCATATCGAAGAATACTGGCACCGTGTAGACCATATGGAACGCTTAAGGGAATTGCAGGACAAAACAGGGGGATTCCAAACTTTCATTCCATTGAAATTCAGAAACAAGGATAACCAAATGGACCATGTTCCTGAGGTATCCGTTATTGAAGATTTGAGGAATTATGCCATAGCGAGGATTTATCTGGATAATTTTGCCCATATCAAAGCGTATTGGGCGATGATCTCTCGAAATACGGCTCAGATGGCCCTAAGTTTTGGAGTAGATGATATCGATGGCACATTGGATGATACCACCAAGATCTATAGTATGGCAGGTGCAGAAGAACAGACCCCTGCGATGAGTACGAAAGAACTGGTTGAATTGATCAAGAATGTTGGTCGTCATCCGATTGAACGTGATACCCTTTATAATGTGGTCACAGATTATAAAGATTTTGTATTTGAAGAAACCAATCCAAAGAAACAATATTATTCTTTGCCTGTCGTAAATTCATAAGTCGGAGCTAAATTGAAGAAAACATTTTATTTTATACGTCACGGTCAAACCGATTTAAATTTAAAAGGTATTGTGCAAGGTAGAGGAGTGGACAGTCCATTGAATGACAATGGATTTAAGCAGGCCCAAGCCTTCTACGATGCATATAAAAATATCCCTTTTGACAAGATTTATACCTCAACCTTATTGAGAACCCACCAAACGGTTTCTCCTTTCCTTAAAGACGGTGTTCCAATGGAACAATTGATGGGCTTGGATGAGATCAGTTGGGGAATCTATGAAGGGCAGGAGCAGACTGAAGATATCCTGTCGGGATTTGATAAAGTGGTTACCTCTTGGAAAAACAATGATCTGGATCTTGCTATTGAAAACGGGGAATCTCCAAATGCCCTTGTCTTTAGACAGAAAGAAGCCGTTGATTACATGTTGGAGCAAGAAGACGAAGAAACGATTTTGGTCTGTATGCACGGTCGTGCCATGCGGATAATGCTCTGTCACCTGACTGAGGTACCTGTATGTAAAATGGATGACTTTCCGCACACTAATACCGCTCTATATAAATTAGAGTATGAAAACAACAGTTTTTCTATTGTTGATTATTACAACACAAAACATTTAGAAGGTTTGTTAAATGAATAAGATTAGAATATCTGCAGTTTCTTATACCAATACATTGCCCTTTTTGCAAGGAATAAGAAATTCAGATGTAATGAACGATATTGAGCTTTCTGTAGATTATCCGTCAGAATGTGCTCGTAAGGTTATTGCCGACGAATCTGATATGGGTATTATTCCCACTGCCGCCTTAACCGACCTAAAGGAATACCATTATATCGGTGATTACTGTATTGGTTCAACCGATTATGTTGATTCAGTTTTTATCTTCTCCACGAAACCTATTGAGGAAATCAATACCCTGCTATTGGATAAGCAATCAAGGACCTCAAATGGTCTCGCTAGGATCCTCTTGAAGCATTACTGGAAGAGAGATGTGGAAATTGTCACGGAAGGAGCGGCTGATGCCTATGTATTGATCGGTGACAGAACCTTTGGTAAAAAAGAGCAGGTTCCATATGCCTATGATATGGGGCATTATTGGAAAGAGTTGACAGGCTTGCCATTCGCATACGCCGTCTGGGTGTCGAATAAGAAATTACCTGATAGTTTTGAGGAAAAATTCAACGCTGCATTAGCTGATGGAGTTTCAAGACCCGATGATGTCATTCCTGGTTTGCCAATTTTCCCCAATTTTGATTATCATAAATATCTAAATGAAAATTTGAATTACCATTTGGATGATGACAAGAAAAAAGCCATTGAACAGTATTTGAAATGGTATAAAGAACTATAAAAAATGCCCCGAAAATTTTTCGGGGCATTTTTAATTTTTTCAGTTTCTTAATTCATAAATGAAATTAGGAGCATTAGCCAACCAACGATCATCAACAGACCGCCCAAAGGGGTGATAGGTCCAATAAATTTCATATTGAATTTCAAAAGGTCCTTAAAGCTCAAGATATAGATGCTTCCTGAAAACAGGATACATCCCCAAAACAGACCATAATATGCCCAGTTTTCAATAGAACTGGAGAAATCAAGATGAAAACCAATGATCAGCAAAGTAATGGCAGCATACATTTGGTAGCGGACTCCAACTTCAAAGGAACTTAATCTTTCTTCAGATAACACCTTCTTTAGGGCATGAGCACCAAATGCTCCAAGCACAATGGAAAGAATTCCTAGGACAGCTCCGGATATTAATACAGTTTGGTTCACCTTTTTCTAATTTTTGATTCTTTATTTCGCTTTTTTGATCTGTGCTAGTATTTCGTCTTCGGTTGCAACGCCTGATTTATTCCAAGCTTCTTCACCTTTTTTGAAAAGTAATAGTTGAGGGATGCCACGGACATTTAAAACTTTCATCAGTTCCTTGTTCTGGTCTGCATCTATCCTCACCACCTTAACTTTTCCGGCCTGTTCCTTTTCAATCTTTTCAATGGTAGGTTTCAACTCCTGGCAAGGAGCGCACCATACAGCAGAAAAATTAACCAAAACCAGATCAGATGAATTGATGATCTTATCAAAATCTTCAGTGCTTAAGCCTTTGCTTTCCTTAGCGTTGTCAGGTTTAATCTCAGGTTTTTCTGCACTTCTCCAATCCATCATGCCACCTGAATAGTCATATACCTTAAAACCATTTTCAGTCAGTAATGCCGCAGCTTGTTTGCTTCTTCCACCACCTAGGCAATACACATAAACAGGTTCATTTTTGTCTAACGTTTTGATGGACTCCTTGAAGTTTTCTTTTTCGTTCCAATCCACATTTACTGAATTTGGAATATGTCCGCCGGCATATTCAGCAGCAGTGCGCACATCCAATAATTGGGTTTGAGGTTTTGCTATGACCTCTTCCATTTTTTTTGCATCAATTTTTTCTTGCGCATTTACCTGTAAACAGGCAAGCCCAATCAATGCGGTGAATAATAATTTTTTCATGTTCTATGTTTTTCTTTCTGCCTAAAAGCTTAGCCTTTACGCAGGTACTTTGTTAATATAACGATTGTTTGCCCTTCAATCTTACCTTCAATCTGTTCGGTATTGTCAGGAACAAGTCTAATATTCTTAACTACGGTACCCAATTTCGCTGAAATGCTTGAACCTTTTACGTCCAATGTCTTGATAAGCACCACGGTATCACCTTCAAACAAACGGGTGCCATTTGAATCCTGATGAAATTCTACGGTTGCTTCAGCTTCATGGTCTCCAGTTTTCTTAGCCCATTCTAGGGTTTCATCATCTAAATAAAGGATATCTAAATTATTGGCTGCCCAGGCTTCATTTCTCAATCTGCTCAACATTCTCCAAGCCACAACTTGAACTGGCAAATGCTCTGACCACATGGTATCTCCAAGGACTTTCCAGTGTTCCGGATCAATCTGTTCGGTTTTTTCTATCTGTGCTCTGCAAACAGAACATATCAAAATGCTGTTATCTAAAGAAGGGTTGGAAGCAGGAGGGACTTCGTAAATGTCCAGGTTTTCGGATGAGCGACATAATTCGCATTGACTCTCACTTCTATTTTTCAGATCGTCTAATAACATATGTTTGGTAATATATAATGATTTCAAAGATAAGCATTTTAAATGAGGGGAATGAATTGTACCTTTAACCAATATTATCACCTGATAATACCTATGGCAAAGAATTTGTAGTGTAACCAAAACAAACTAAAATTAAATAAAGAAATATTTATGAAATGGCAAGGCGGCCGCCGCGGCGGAAATATCGAAGATCGTAGAGGGATGTCCGGTGGACAGAAAATGACTCTTGGGGGAATAGGAGGTGTTATCGTTTTGATTATCGGCTTCTTAATGGGCGGTGATCCTAATGATTTGTTGAACCAGATGCAAGGATCAGGGCAACAAGGGACAGTCAATGAACAAGGTGAATATCAATCTACGCCTGAAGAAGATAAATTAATGGATTTTGCTGATGTAGTTTTGGCCAGTACTGATGATGTATGGGGCAAGATTTTTCAGGAAAATGGAAAATCATATCCCAAACCAACCATGGTGGTGTACACCGAAGGTACCGAAACTGGTGGTTGTGGTGTTGGTCGATCAGCTTATGGACCTTTTTACTGTCCTGGTGACCAAAAAGTATATCTTGACCTCAGCTTTAACCGTGAATTATCTCAAAAATATGGTGCAAAAGGTGAATTTGCTTTAGCTTATGTTATTGCGCATGAGGTAGGTCATCATATCCAAAATATTTTTGGAGTTCTATCGCAAACCAATGCCATGCGAGCAAAATTGAGCGAACGTGAAAACAATAAAATCTCGGTGATGACCGAACTGCAAGCTGATTTCTATGCTGGGGTATGGGCACATCACTTAAATAAATCTACCGATGTAGAGATCACTTATGATGATATCGTTGAAGGAATGCGTGCAGCAGCAGCTGTAGGTGATGACCATATCCAAGAACAAGCGTATGGACAATCTAATCCAGAATCATTTACACACGGTTCATCAGAACAACGTATGTACTGGTTCAAAAAAGGATATGATACCGGCGATATCAATGCTGGTAACACCTTTGAAGATCCAAGCTTGCAATAAGCTACTGAACTAAAAGATTGCAACCTCGGATATCCGAGTTGTCAAACCTACCCAAGATTTCAAAGGATCCATCTGTATGGAACTTTCCAAGGTCTTGTGTAGCTATAAAGGAACAGGAATAATAATTGGCTAAATCAATGACATTTATTGCTCCTGTTTTTTTATTGTCCAATAAAGACAGGGGATCATTGGTGTCACGTATCAAGATTTTCATCCAGTTTGGGGTATGGAATAAACCTTCACCATCAGAATAGCCTTGAGAAAGCAATTCGGTCATGCCATATTCAGAATGTATGCTCTTCACATTAAACCCCTCACATAATATCTGATGCAATTCCTCACGGATCATTTCCTTTCTCTTGCCCTTCATCCCACCTGTTTCCATCACAATCAAGTCAGGGAAATCAATTCGGTATTGCTCAATGAAATCCAATAGGGCATATGTCACTCCGAATAGGACAGTCTTGGTCCCCGACTCCTTGAGTTTGTTCAATGTTCGTTGCAGATCCTCATGGTTGTATAGGAAATAACCACTTTCGGGTTGATTAGATCGGTTAATGAGGTCGTCTACCATATAGATCAGGGATGATCCTGAACGCTCTAAATAGGAGGGCAATAAGGCTACTATGGCGATGCCTTCGATCTTACCATAAAATTGCTCGAAAGCTCTCCTGAAACTTTTCACATACAAATCACCCTTTGCGACAAGATGTTTGCTGGTAATCATACCTGTTGTACCTGAAGAAGAGAAGGTCACTTCCGGTTCCAAACCTTCTATGATTACTTCCTGCGATTTAAAGAATTGGATAGGGAGAAAAGGGATTTCACGGTAATGCTGTATTGCTTCTGGATTCACTTTTAAAATATCCAGAAATTGCTGATAGACTAGATTGTTCTTGGCTTGGAATCTAAAGATTTCAACAGCACAATTGTTAAAGTCTATTTCATTTTGAATAGTGAATATTTTGTCCGAAATTTCCATTGCTGCAAATATACGACAACAAATATTAAATGTTTTTTTAATACCGTCGAATTTCAAAAATCCCAAAAAACAGATAAAAAAAGTTCGGGTCAAGCTTTGACCTTATTCGAGACATATTCCGAAATTTCCGAATATGTCTCGAATGAGACCAGAACTTGACCCGAAGAATTATACTCAAATTCTTTCGATCTTATAACATTCCTCCACAAACAGGGATCACCTGTCCAGTGATATAGGAAGAGAGGTCTGAAGCTAGGAACAAACAGGCATTGGCAACATCTTCAGGTTCACCAGCACGTTTTAATGGGATATTAGCTTCCCAACCTTCAACAACCTTAGGGTCCAATACATCAGTCATTTCAGTGCGGATAAATCCAGGAGCCACTACGTTGGTACGGATGTTTCTTGATCCCAGCTCTTTAGCAAGGGATTTAGAAAAACCGATGATACCTGCTTTAGAAGCTGCATAGTTAGCTTGTCCAGCATTTCCTTGTACACCTACTACAGAACTCATGTTGATGATGCTACCTTTGCGGTTTTTCATCATCACCTTGGAAGCAGCTTTAGAAACGTTGAAGATTGATTTCAGGTTGATGTTGATTACATCGTCCCAGTTTTCCTCTGTCATACGCATCAATAGACCATCTTTAGTGATTCCGGCATTGTTAACGACGATATCAAGGGTTCCAAAATCAGCAACGATATCATTGATTAATTTATCAGCTTCATCAAATTTAGAAGCGTCAGAACGGTATCCTTTTACTTTTGTTCCGAATTGTTCAAGTTCTTTTTCTAGGGCTTGGCCTTTTTCTACCGAAGAAAGGTAGGTGAAAGCAACGTTCGCTCCATTTTGGGCAAATACTTCAGCAATTTTTCTACCGATCCCTTTGGATGCCCCAGTAATCAAGGCTGTTTTTCCGGCTAACAATTTCATATAAATAAATATTTATGTTCAATAATATAAAGTCCACAAAAGTGGAAAATAAACTGCATAATACAAAAAATGAATAGCAATAGGAAGGATTCAATGACATAATTAAAGAAAGATGGACAAACCTTCTTTTCATTAACCTTTCCAGTGTCACCTTGAGGAACGAAAGGACTCGGAACCATCCAATCTTCATTTGAAATGGTTTTCTCATCTTTGGAATGCAGTTTGACCGCATTCTCTTCGTTACTTTTAGAGCCCAAAAGTAACCAAAACCAAACCGACAAAGGAGCTCACGGACACCAATTTTCTTCGTTACTTTTGAAGCCCAAAAGTAACCAAACCGACGAAGGAGCTCACGGATACCAAAAACAACTCGAATCCGTAAAGGCTTCGGCTCATTTAAGATGGCTTTTCGCACAATCATCTGCACATGAAAAGAACGCCTTGTTGTCGGGAATATCTTCCTTCAAAATTCTCCTTTAGATGGAGAATTTTTTGAAAGCATTCCAAGGCCAATCCCATCGCAGGGCAACGGCATTCTTTCCATTTTTCCGCCATTGGAAATGAGCCGGAGGCTAAAGGGCTTCCTTCGGAAGGATAATGTATATTTATATATTTTGAGAAACCCCCAGAGGGGGTGGAATCTTTGTAGAAGTTGGATGTTTGAAATGGCCAACCCCTAGCGAGGGTGGAATATTTTTCCATATATTTTTTATTTTATACGGGTCTAAAAAGAAAAAAAATAGTTTGCTCATCTTACGATTTGGCAATGACAACGATCCTTAAAAAAATAAAAAAATAGATTCTTCGTTTCACTCTGAATCCCTCTTTTTCGCATTTTGATTCTGAACGATTAGTGAAGAATCTGTACGGTTCTCCTCCAACAGGTCCTGTCATGCTGCACCACAGGTGCAGGAACTGTACGCTAATGCAATGATTCCCAAAAATTGGTTTGGAATGTTCCGAGATCCTTCCTGCGTCAGGATGACCGGCTTAGCATTATAAAAGGTATGTTACAGATCCTTCCTTCTTTAGGATGAAGCAGATAATATGTGGCGGGCTATGCAATAGTCCCTACGCAAATTTGTATTAAAACCGCATTCAATGGTTTACGATCTTGGTCTATCCTCCCATCCATTCAATCCTGGTTCTTCCCCAGATCTTGGCCTATCCTCTTATCCCTTTCATCCTGGTTCAAACCTCCGGCGGGTGAGCCTGTCTAATCCAAAACCACCCCTTTTTAACACTCAGAAATCTAAAAAAATAGGATTATGGTAGATTTGAATAAGGGAATAGGTGTTTATTGATAAAATCACAATTATTTGAAATGTTTCTGACAAATTTATTCGCTATAATATAAAGCGAATATTAATTTTGTATTTCATTTAAAAACCATGGGTAAGAAAACAAAAAAAACGGAGGTTGACGTCGTTCTGATTGGTGGAGGCATCATGAGCGCGACGTTAGGTACGTTAATTAATGAGCTGAGTCCAGATATTAATATTGAGATTATCGAGCGTTTGGATGTTGTTGCTGCAGAGAGTTCAGATGCGTGGAATAATGCCGGTACAGGTCACTCGGCACTTTGTGAACTAAACTATACACCAGAGCAGCCTGATGGAAGTGTGAAAATTGATAAGGCAATCAGTATTGCTGAACAATATGAGATTTCCAAGCAGTTTTGGTCTTACCTAGTAGAGAAGAATATTATCAAGAACCCTAATCATTTTATCCGCCGCGTTCCGCATATGTCGGCCGTTTTTGGCGATAGAGATGTGCAGTTCTTGAAGACCAGATTTGAGACCATGACCAAACAAAATCTATTCAAAGGTATGGAGTATACCGAGGATAAAACTTTGTTGAATGAATGGGTTCCCTTGATGATGGAAGGCAGGTCAGCTGATGAGGCTATTGCTGCTACAAAAATGGATATCGGTACTGATGTGAACTTCGGTGCTTTGACCAGAGATTTGATTACTTACTTGGATGGAAAAGACAATATCAAGTTGTCCTTGAACCAAGAAGTTAAAGATATTGACCGTGAGGATGATGGTAGATGGGAAGTAGAAGTTAAAGATTTGAAAACAGGCAAGAAGAGAGAAATCTTGGCTAAGTTTGTTTTCATCGGTGCAGGTGGACACTCTTTATTGTTGTTGGAGAAATCGGGAATCCCTGAAGCTAAAGGCTATGGTGGTTTCCCTGTTGGAGGACAATGGTTGAGATGCAATAATGAAGAGATCATCAAGCAACACCATGCCAAGGTTTATGGAAAGGCATCAGTAGGTGCTCCTCCGATGTCGGTTCCGCATTTGGATACCCGTTATATCGATGGAAAACAAGCTCTGTTGTTCGGTCCTTATGCAGGTTTCTCGACCAAATTCTTGAAAAAAGGATCTTATTTCGACTTGCCGGCATCCATTAAACTTTCCAATATCCGTCCGATGTTATCGGCAGGATTGGATAACCTACCATTGACTAAATATTTGATCACCGAGGTGATGAAAAAACCTCAGGACAAATTAGATTCCCTGAAACAATTTATGCCAACCGCTAAATTGGAAGATTGGGAAATCGAAAAAGCTGGCCAACGTGTACAGGTTATCAAAAAAGACCCTAAACATGGTGGTATCTTGGAGTTCGGAACTGAGGTAGTTTCCAGTGCCGATGGATCCATTGCTGCCTTATTGGGCGCTTCACCAGGTGCATCAACTTCAGTAGCAATCATGATCAACTTATTGAAAAGATGTTTCCCTGACCGTGCAAAATCTGATTCTTACCGTAAGAAATTGCGTGAGATGATCCCATCTTGGGGCAAGAAGTTAAATGATGACGCCGAGCTGTGTCAATCAACAAGAAATCGTACCTCTGCAATTTTGCAGATCGATAAATAATATTCACAATACTTATGGGGTGCTGAATATGTCCCGTTTATGACGGGACATATTTTTAGGCTGAGATGATACCCAATTCCGGTTTTGATCGGAATGAACCTGATCCAGGTAATGCTGGCGTAGGAATAAACAAAGATCCTTTCCCTTATCTCCATAAGTGCTTATACCATTCAGCGAAATTGGAGGAAATCTTTAATAACATTATTCAAACATTGCAGCAAACGTCCTGGTTGGAAAGGTTTTCTGTGATCTGTGGCATTATCCAAGTCCTATTGTCCAAGAACAATAAGGTATCCAATTACCTGTTTGGGATAATGGGGATTACGACTGGGATGCTGGTTCTGTACAATGCCGGGCTATATGCTGAAATTGCTTTACAAATCTATTATTTGGTCATGAGTATCTATGGCTGGTGGTTTTGGATAAGCAATAAGACCGCAAAGGAACAGCCCATTACCCATTCGACTAAGCAAGAATGGGTTACCGTCCTCAGCATCGTATTTGGAGGTTTCTTGATCTTTTACTTTTTGCTTCGCAGCATTACCAATTCCGATGTGCCTATTTGGGATGCTTGGGTGACCTCCACAGCCTGGGCTGGTATGTGGCTTTTGGCGAAAAGAAAAATTGAAAATTGGATCTTGCTCAATATCAGTAACCTTTTTGCCGTACCACTTTTGATCCATAAAGACCTTTACCTATTCGCAGCACTGACCACGTTTCTATTTATAGTTGCCATTTTCGGTTACCTAAATTGGAAACGAATCATGAAAATCCAAAAATTAGAATTAAATACAGACAATTAAATGTTGATATCAGAACAAATTCAGATCATAAAGGAATTACAGGCCGAAGGAATCAAGAATAAGGCGCTTACGAAAGAGCAACTTGACCTTGTGTACCAAAACAACTGGTTTAATCTTTGGGTTCCGAAAACATTAAACGGCTTGGAAATGTCCTTTCCAGAAGGCTTGGACTTATTGGAAGAGCTGGCTTATTGGGATGGCGGATTGGCCTGGACGGTAACCTTATGTGCTGGTGCGAATATGTTTGCAGGCTTTATACAACCTGAATTTGCCAAAAGCCTCTGGTCTGATCCCAAGATCTGTTTGGGAGGCAGCGGAAGAGTCGGAGGGAAGGCAATTGATGCTGGAGAATATTTTGTGGTTTCTGGTTATTGGAACTATGCCACCGGTGCTCCTCATTTAACCCATTTCACTTTCAATGCTGAAATCATTAATAATGGAGAGGTACTGAAAAATGAATCAGGCGAGAATTTATATTTTTCCTTCCTGGTCCCAAAGGATGATGTACTCATCCATTATGATTGGGATACCATAGGGTTGGAATGTACCGCGAGCCATTCCTTTTCCTTTCAGGACCTGAAAGTGCCCAAGGAAAATGCTTTTGTACTTGATCCTAAAGCTAAACAGTCTAATTCGACCCTTTTTAATATTCCTTTTATGCCATTTGCAGAATTGACCCTATTGGTGAATTATGTAGGTATGTTCAAGCGGTTTTTAGACCTGTGCGAAAAGTATTATTTCGAGAAATCAAAAGATAGCCATTGGGCGGAGAAACATAGTAAAACTAGGTTTAAACAGCTGGATCAATTACGCACAAAATTTGAAGGGAAGGTAGGCCAGGTGAAGGCTTATGCTGTTGAGCTATGGCAAAATGCCAGTAAAGGGAAAGAGGTTGAGGCGGATCTGTATTTGAAAATTGGAGAATTATCGAGAGAAATTGCAAAAGATGTGCGTATGGATTGTGCCGAGATATTGCCTTTGTTGGGAATCAGAGCAGCGCAAAAGGAAAATGAATTGAATATCGTATTTCGGAATTTATTTACGGCAAGTCAGCATAGTTTGTTGAATGTGTGGTAGGATAAAACAACTCCCTAAAAGGAATAATATCTAGGGAGTTGGTAAAATAAATCTAAGATACATCAGCGTTATCTTGGAAGTATGCCCAAGTTAATCCATCTGTTGCATCGACTATCGTATAACCAAGACCAGTTTTAATGATATAAAACCCATTAGGGTTATAGATATAACTTGTAGTGATATTCATGGCTCGGAGTATTGCAGGGTTAGTAGAGGGGATGCCTTCCAAAAATGGAATAAACCTAAGGATACCATTATCTCCAAATCTAGCTACAGGTCCATGGTTACTACCAGCTGTGGCCCCTCTTAAACCAATAGCCATAAACCAGAAATAGGTTTTATATTGCTCATTATAATCATAATTTGGCACAAGAGTAAACGAAGTGAAGTTTGGTAGTTTTTGAAAGCCTGCAATATCAGGTTGATTTCGCTTTCCAAAGCCTTGAGAAGATGTCCACCATAAAATTTTCGTGCCGGCAATGGTAAATTCCTTTGCTGTTTTTATGTCGTAAACTTGTGGTTTGCCGACATTCGAGATATTTATGCCATCTTTAGAACTTAGCGAAGTTGAGTTGAGCCTTAAACCTTCCATCAATTTTATTTTCACACCATCAATTTCAATTGGTCTAACTAGGGATAATCCATTGCCATTAAAGAAATAATTTGATTTCGTAACGACTGGATTTTGATTGGTTCCAGAATAAAATAAAAATTGCCGTGAATTGGTGTCGATTTCTAAACCAAAGGTTTTGCCGTTTTGCTTATAAGAAAAGAAGAATTTCGGCATTTCCATCAATTTCTTAATTTTTTCTTGGTCTGCAATAATAGAATTACCTTTCAACTTGGTTAATTTTTCTGGAGTACATTTTGTCAAAGTCAATATTGATTTTTTGGTTTCACCTTCCAAGATAATCGTATCATTCTTGATGATCTTGTACGTGAATAAGGTGTCGATATGTAGAGCATCAGCAGCGAGATTACCAAATTTACTGGTTTTTGGAAATGACAATGAAGCATTGGTATTTACAATTCCAATGTGATAATCTGTATTGTCAAATCTTAAAAAATTCCTGGAGAAATCACTCATGAATTCAGAAGACTTTTCTGTGTTAAATCCAAGATAACCATAGGTTGCAGTTTGATTTGGACCATATTCAAGGGTAAATTCCCAACCTGTTTTATGAGCCGCTATGGCATCTTTTAATTGTTGTAATTTTACTTCCGGTTTCTCCCAGACTTCCTCAACTTCAAAAGTTTTCAGTTCTCCTTTTTTACAAGAAAACAGGACACAAAGGGATAATATTAACCATATATATTTTTTCATGATATTTATTATTTAAATCTTATCCAAACCCTACTATCTTTCACACTTACAAAATCGAATTGTTCATCTCCCGTTTCAAAAACGTAAAATCCTTTTGGTTCAAACCAAACCTGATTTTGATTTTTAACTATTTCTTCAAATTCTGGCCCAAAGCTCTGTCCCGCCATTTCACGAACTACCTTGAAGGATAAAATACCTTGATTGTTATATAAAGTGGTAAAGACGGGGCCAAGATTGTACTCGTTGAAAAATATGATAAACAAGGCATCAAAAGGATCTATGTACATTCTTGGGATATATAGAAGGAAATTGAAGCCAGGAAAAGTTCTAATACCTAAAGCGTCTTTTTTTCCAGCGATCGTAAACCCAAAAGAGGATGCATATCTTTTATTGATCAGGTACATTCTTCTTGGTGCATCTTTATCGATAGAAACTGGTTTGTTTTGATCAAGGATTTCAATATCTACAGTACCATTTAATTTTGCTGTTGTTTTATTGTTGGTCTTGTTGATGATGAAGTTATCAAAACCTTTCACGGCCAAGCCACCTGCATTTAATGGGTCCTTTAGAAAAATGCCTTTATCGGTAAGGGCATACTCTGTAATAAAGCTTTTGAAAGTAGAGTTCTCTTCATAATAAAAAGCAATATTGTTGGTTTCAGTATTGAAAATCACACCATAATCCTTATTGTTGATTTTTACAGTTTTATAATAGTTTGTCAACTGGTTGATTTCTTCGACTTTTGCATTTAAGAGAAACGCTTTTCTAATATAGTCGTCACCTTCATTTTCCTTGGCTCTGACTAAAGTCAAGGTGCTTTCATTATGATTTCCAACTAATTTTATGGTATCTGTAGAAGTTTCAATGATTGAAAATTCAAAATCAGAAATCAAACCACCACCTCTTAATCCTCCACTTTTTTGTTCATCTGGGTCAGACAGCTGATGTATGTAAGAATATGTATCAAAATATAGACTGACAACCTGATCCGCTGCTAAGCGGTAAGAACTTTCGTCGGAGGTGCCAGCTTTGATATTATCAATAGTGGCAAAGCTTTTAACCCTGTTTTTATCGTCGAAATTGAACTTAAAAGTATAACTTCCGCCACCTTTTGGATATAAATATCCGATCCATCCATTTTTCGAGCCTGTTAATTGCTTAGCATATTCGTCTTTTAATTTATTCAATTTGGCGTCAGGTCGCACTCCTTCAAATTCCTTTTTACAAGAAATTAGGAGCAAGCACATGATCAATGAGAAAATTATTGGTTTCATTTTGTAGTTGGTTTAGTTAACGATAAGAATGCGGCTCGAACTTCCCTTTGAAGAGCCCTGAAATCAATGTTGAAAACTTCCTTGTAGTACTGGACAACAATGCTCTCTTTAAGACGAAACGTCGCCTCAACTGGAGTATTGGCTTTTACTAATGCATCGAATTTTTCTTGTCCTTCCACCAACAAGTAAGCAATCGTTTCAACGAAGTCTTCTTGTTCCGCAGATTTTGCATAACTCGACACAAATCCCTGTGCATTTGCTGTTTCTTCTGGCGTATTGAACCAAGTTTGTGTATACCATGCTGTACTTATGCCTCTCCATGCCTGAGGGTAATGAATATTCTGATGCAGAATATGGGCAAACTCATGGTGAATGGTATGGAGCATCTGACTGACTGTCTCAGGTTTTGAAAAATCAAAGTCATTTACTACATAT
Source organism: Sphingobacterium sp. LZ7M1 (assembly GCF_024296865.1). Taxonomy (GTDB): domain Bacteria; phylum Bacteroidota; class Bacteroidia; order Sphingobacteriales; family Sphingobacteriaceae; genus Sphingobacterium. The sequence goes on from NZ_CP101134.1 coordinate 2,053,755, forward strand.
AAAACGACCTTGGTTCCGCCTTCGGCAGTCCCCAAAATAATAGTACCGTTGTTTTGGTATTCCGCACTGCCAACCAAAATAAACTTGGATAGAGAGTACCTTTTCAGAAATTCTTTCCCAGCAACTTTTTCATAGGGTTTCATCCAGATATCCCTAACAGCCGTTAGTACAGGAATCACTTTTTTTTCTTGGGGCGGAACTAGCGTCCTATTAAAATTGATTTCGAAGGGAGTCCATTTGTATTTGATCTCAATATTATAGGATTTAATAAATTCTTGGAAGATAAATCTATCAATTGGACCGTTTGCCCATCTTTCACCGCCTAAATCCACAATTGGTTCGTCTGGCAAAGTTTCCTCTTTGGCACAAGAAGTTAATAGGGAAATTAGTAGTAGGAATATTGCACATTTATAATGTTTCATAACGATTTTATTTTATCTTGGATTGGGTTGAACACCTGATAAAACGACCTCAGCAGGTAACTGGAAAAGTCGCATTGGGCTATTTGCACTTAGAATGTAGGTTTCTTTTTCATCATGAGTTTTATGTACCACAACGATTTTATGTCGAGCGATATCAAACCATCGAAGTCCTTCAAAAAGAAATTCCCTTCTCTTGAAGTCTAGGGCAGCTTTAATAATGTTTTCTTCAAGATTTAAATTCCCGTAAAATGAGTTTAATCGATTGACATTGACATTATGGATATTTGGTTCATAAACAGGGATATCTGCACCGTAAAAGACTTTTCGACTGATGAACGTATTTAAGTCTTTGATTCCTTTGTCGTAGTTTTTAATGCGAGCATATGCTTCCGCACGGTTTAATAGTAACTCATCTGCAGTCAAGAGTGGTATCATATTATAAGGTATACCGTAGGCTGCATTTAGACTACCTTTTACAAAATGTTCTCTAAATTTTGGGATATTCAAGGAATAATCCGTTCCACCATATATAGGGTATGCAAAACGACCCGTGGTAATATTGTCTCCATAGATTAATTCAGCAAGTATAGGAGCGGTAAATCCAAATCTATTGAATGCTAAATCTCTACCCCAAGATGAAACGGCTTCCACTAACAAAAGATTGGTTGGGTTTTCCGTGCTTGAATACCATTGTTCCAGAGTCAAGTATTCCAAACCAGCAAAGGCTCTATTATTTACTGGCCTAATATAATTGGAAAGGTCCTCGCCAAGTGCAAGATTGCCATGTTCAACCGCTTTTTGATAGTTATGTTTAAATAAATAAAAGCGAGTTGCAAAGGCATGGGCTGCAGCTTTGGTAAAATGGTATTTTTTAACCTTATATCTATTGTCATCAAGTAAGGGAAGTCCTTCCACGATATCTTTTTCAATGAGGTCATATAGACCCTTAACTGTTCCTCTTTCATATTTATTAAGTACAAATTTTTCAGGAACAGCTATGAAAGGAATACCTGGATCTGTGCTGGAGGTAATAGGATCATAATCTTTGCAGAACAAGATGGCTAGCATATGATGTGCATAGGCTCTAGTCAAAAGGGCTTCGCCTTTTAAAGACTCAGTTTGTTTGTTTAACCCAATTTTTTCTATGGCTTCCAATGCATGATTAGACGCACTGATGGCCTTGTATGCGGCATACCAATAAAAAGTGGGGGAATCGGAATCATTGGTCTCCACATCGATGAACATCCAAGGGTTCATATTCGTTTGAACGTTTGAACTGCTGGTCATTCCCTTATCTCCAGCGTTATCTGATGCAGATTCCGTAAAGGGAATATAATTTCCCCTAGGATATGCAGAAGTTAGAAGTTCTGCAATCTTGCTGGGAGAATCTAATTCTGTCCTTAAATCTGGTGGGGTTTCCAAAAATTTAGAACATCCCAACAATAGAAAGGCAGAAAGGACTGTTAATAATACATTTGTTTTCATAATAGTTTTCGTTTATAATCCTGCTTTAATGGAAAGGGTAAATTGACGAGGTATTGGCAATGCCATTCCTCCGGATCCATAAAACTCAGGATCTTGGCCATTCAACTTTGGATCTGAGTAAATCAAGAAAAGATTGTTAGCAACTAGATTTAATGAAAGGTTATTGAAGATTGATTTCCCAAAGAATTTTTTTGGAAATTGATAACCTAATGTTACTTGTTTCATTCTGATAAATCCACCATCTGCCACTCGTTGATCGGTATAGTTGTAGGCATTATACACTTGGTCTCCAGGTAATCTAGAAGAGGTCCTTGAAGTCGCGATAGAAGGGGATAAATTTTCATAAGGTGCAAGGAATCTATCCAAGAAATCATAGGACATCGCATCCAATTCGGAGTATTGATTTTTATAGATAGGATTCAGTCTTACTTTGTTTCCTGCACTATAAGTTACTAAGAATGAAAGGTTAAGGTTCTTATAATTGAAATTGTTATAAAAACCACCATTGAATGTTGGATCTACAGGACCTTCATATTTTAAGTAGTTGGTCTGTATACTTTGAAGGAAAACATTGTTGGAGATTTCATTATTTTCATTGACAAATACGGGTGTTCCATTGAATTCGTTCAATTTCTCAAAATCAATAGAAAATAGACCTCGATGTGGATGACCTTCTTTCGCCGCTCCAACAGAATTTACCAAATTCCAGATATTGGGTTCATTTCTTATCGAAGTTATTTTATTGTCATAAAAAGCATTGGTCAATTGGGTTTTCCAGCCCCAATCCTTTCTATCAAATACTGTTGCCTTGAACAATAGCTCTATTCCTCGGGATTTCATATCGGCGTAATTGGCAAATTTTATCGCTTCACCTCCAATTCCTGAAATGCGCATTGGTCCAATTAGATCAAATGCATCCCTTTTATATAAATCTAAGACAATCTGATACCGTCTATTGGCGAATGTTGCGTCAAGTCCAATATTGGTTTCATATTGCTTTTCCCAGGTCAAATCTTGGTTTTCTAAGAAATCGATGTTGATTACTGGTTCTTGTTCATGGATAAATGGGCGGTTGACCGATCCGGAGCGTAACACCAAACTCGCATTGGTGGCAGGTCCCATACTTGCGGTCAAACCATAAGTACCTCTCAAGGTTAAGGTGTTGAAGAAAGTCTGGTTCTTGAAGAAGTTTTCCTGGTCGATGTTCCATGATCCCGAAAGGTTCCAGGTAGGAAGCCATCTTGCTACACGGCTTCTGCCTAATTGATTTGACCCATCATATCGCGCTGTTCCGGTGAATTGATATCGGCTATCGAAAGAGTATGTTCCATTTGCGGCAAAAGCAACAAAGCGGTCAGAAAAGACTTGCATTTTATAGTAAGGTAAATTTCCTTCAACAGTCATTTTGATGATATTAGGGTCAATAAAAGGAACACCGCCTTTATCAAACTGGTATCCATAGCCCGTCATATCTTTAGTCATCCTGTCCAAGAATCTTATCTCTTGGGTGGCAAATGCGGTAAAATAGTGTTTTTGGGATGTTAAGTTCCAATTGAAACTATTTCTTAAATAAAAGCTCTTTAGGATGTTTTCATTGGTAATATAAATACCTCCATAAGGCAAAACAGACATGGGTCTGGCGTCCGGATTTGCAGGGTCTCTATATAAGAACCTGTTTTGGTTTGCAATGATGCTATTTTCAATTCCATCAACTCCATATATTGTTCCTGCACGATAAGCATTTGATAAATTTGAGGTTTCGTTTATTTTATGCTCATTTCCAGTACTTGCATAACGATATGCACCAATGAAATTGTAATTAATGTTTTTAGGAAGTTTATAGTTTAGTTCCCCTTGGACCTTCAGGTCTATCATTTTTAACTCCATGTAATTTTTGTCCAGTTCATTTAATATGTTGAATGGAGCATAATTCATGGTTACATTTTCTCTATTTCCTTGTTCATCGAAAGGAGCAATGACCCTTGAGGTATTCATGGCATAGGAGAAAGGGTTGATGTCGAAATTTCTTGATACAACACCTGTAACGGGGTTGCTATCTTGCCCTAATGTGCCGGGTGCTTTTTGATCTCGGATGGAACCTGTTGTCAACAAGCCAATCGATAGCTTATCTGTGATGTTGTAATTTCCTCGAATGTTTGCGGTGTATCTTCTTACTCCATTTGCTTTTGCCCAACCATTATCCTGTAAAAATGAGGTTGAATAGTAGGTTTGGACCTTATTGTTACCATTGGAAAAACTCACAGAATGTTCCTGTAATAATGAATTGTTGAATAGGGTTTTGAACCAATCCGTGTTTTGATAGATGTATCTCTTCAAAAAGGCTTCACGGCCTTCAGGAGTGTTTTCGATCAGGGGAGTTCCGTCTTCTTTCCAAGTTGATAGTCCCCTTGATAAGTTTCCGAAAATTCCGGAATTCATATTGTTCCTGATCAACGCATAATCTATGGCCCCCTTTCTAGCAATTTCTGAATAGATTGACATTTGATCGTAGGAATTTACAATGTCAAATTGAGAATAGGATGGACGAAGGTAGGTCGTATAATTTCCTAGATAAGACACCGCTTGGGTACCGGCTCTACCTTTTTTGGTTGTAATAATAATTACGCCATTCATTGCCCTTGCTCCATATAGGGAAGTGGCGGCAGCATCTTTAAGGATTTCGAAACTTTCTATATCATCTGGGTTTATTCCGGCAACGGAAGATCCCAATAGGGTATTGGCATCACCTGTAGATAATTGATCGTTAGAAATGTTGACTACATCTTCCAAAATAATCCCATCGATTACCCATAGAGGTTTGTTGTCTCCAGTAATTGAAGTCGCACCCCGTACACGAATTTTTGGTGCAGCTCCAAATGTTCCCGAGACATTCTGAACACTGACACCAGAGACTTGACCTTCCAACATTCTGGAAACATCGGGGACACCAAAGCGTTGTGCGTCTTCGGCTTTTACTTTCGTAGCAGCGCCGGTGAACTTCCGTCTGTCGATGGTCTGATATCCAGTGGCGACCACATCAACAACTTCTAAGGTCTGTTGATCTCTTTGCATATTGATGTTAACTGTTTTTCTACCAGCAATGGAGATTTCCTGCCTTTTGTAGCCTAAGAAACTGATAATGATAACGTCTGTCGGTAAAGCACTGATTTCAAATTTTCCATTTTGATCAGTCGAAGTGCTTTTGTTAGTTCCTTTGATACTAACGGAGGCGGCTGGAAGAGGCTTTCCTTCAGCATCCCTGACCGTACCTTGAATGTTTTCTTGTTGACTTACAAGGGAGTTGAGGATGTTCTGCTTACGGATACTGATAGTAATCTGATTATCAAATATTTGATAAGCTAGTTTTTCTTTAGGTAGGATCAGCTCCAAGACTTGGACAACGGTTCCCTTCTCTATATTTATAGTGATGGGTCCTGTAATTAGATTTATGCGGTCGTTATAGAAAAATTGGTAATCAGTTTGATTAGCAATAGCCTTTAGGACCGTGTTTAATTTTGCCTTTTGGAACTTTACGGATATTAATTGTTCATTAGCCTTTACGATGATGCTATAAAGCATCAGAAGGGTCAATAGAATAATGAACTTTAGGATCTTTACCAGGAATTTAAGGTCAAAACCTTTCTCTTTTCCTAGTTTTTTGTGAACTAAAAAGTACAGCATTTTAAGAAATTGATTAGATGTTTAAAATTGGTTCTTGCTTGTATCGGGATTAGCCACAGGTAGCGTTATATCCCTAAAATAGATGTTATGTGCTCATGATATCAATGTTTAAGTGTTGAAATTAATTGGTTATCTATAATCAGGAAATTGTATTTGGAGGTGTTATTTAAGATGTCTAGGATCTTGGAAAGCTTTACATCTCGATCGATAGTACCGGTGAAAGTTTCATCATTATTTTGGATGGATTGATAGTTTGTATTAATACCATACCAATTCTCAATTTGGAAAAGGATATCCTTGAGATTGTCCTTGCTGAAAATGAATTTATTGTTTTTCCACGCTAATTCTTTCTGTAAATCGGATTCTGATACGATGAGCCTATTCGCGATAAGCTCAACTTTTTGTAAGGGCTTCAATTCCTTGAAATCTGATTTTGATCTTATTTCAATTTTTCCTTCTTCAAGAGAGGCTATTAAACTGTTGTTATAATTATTGACATTAAAGGAAGTCCCTAAAACTTTAATTTCTGCATCGGCTGTTTTGACGATAAAAGGTTGTTTTGGACTGTGCTTGATCTGGAAGTAAGCTTCACCGCTTAAGTTGATCATTCTAATTTGCTGATCGAATCGTGAAGGAAATTTTATGGTTGAGTTGGAATTTAACCAGACCTTGCTGCTATCAGGTAGTACGATCGAATAATATTGGGCTGCAGGGACTTGGATCTCAAGCCATTTTATCTTCTCATTTTTTGTCGGTTGGTTGACTGTAGTTATGATTTTTTGATCTGAATTCAGAATTTCCCCAGAATGTTTCACCTGTAAAGGCTTATCCAACAGGATCTTTTCTCCATTTGATAAGATTAGTTGGGCCCCAACTTTGGCTGGATATTTATCCTTGTAAGCTGAGTCTACTTTTCTTTCATTTTGAGAAAGCTGTATAGTTTCTTCGTTGTTAAGCCAAGAAGAAGAGTATAATAATAAGAAAGAAAGAGCAAACAGTGTTAGAGATGCAGCAATAGACCATATGAATATTTTAGTTTTCTTTTTTCTTTGTCTCTTGTTCCAAGATTTTTCGGCATCGAAAGAATTTAGTAAGTCAAGATCCTCTTTCAATTGAACGGTGTTAACCGCATCTCGGAAAAAGTCTTTGTTTTCCATGTTTTCTTCCAGCCAATTATTCAGTTTCCTGATATCACGGACCGTACAAATACCTTGAATGTATTTGAAAATCAGAATGGCGATTAGTTTCTCCTTTTGGTTCATAATTATAATTAAGAAAACTTAATTACGGAAAAGGATGAAAGCTTATTAAAATAAATTTAATTTGAAGTTAAGAAATTGATAAATATTAAGAAGTATTCTGGGTTAAGATGCTTCTGTAGAAATGCAAGACCTCTTTTTTTGTGGGTTTTGACCGTGTTGATACTGATATTTAATTGGTCTTTAATTTCATTGTTGGTTAATCCTTCAAAAAAGCTTAGTTTGATTACCTGTTGGCACATGTTGGGCAGGGCATTGACAAGTCTATCGATTTCTTGCAATAATTCGGTGTAGATTACGAGGCGGTCTATATCTTGGGGATCTTTTTCATCAAATCCCGTAATTCTCCAATACCTTTGACTTATTTCAGTCCTTCTATGTTCGTTGATCAATTTATTTCTCACGGCAGTATATAGGAAGGATTTAATGGCCGATGGGTTGCTGGATATTTTAGATTTGTTCAATAGGTAAGAAGTGAATGCGTCCTGTGTTAGATCTTCTGCGCGTTCATAATCCCCTGTTAATTTGAATGCATAAAAATTTATGAATTTGTAATATTTGATATACAAATTTTTGTCAGACATATTGACTGGAGTGTTCATTTTTGAATGATAAAGGTATTGTTATAATGGTTTAATATGAATAAATATATGTAATTAAAAATTAAATATATTGCATGATATTGAAAAAGAGTTTTATAGTTTGATGCTTCAGCGCTTAAAGCCTGAAAACAGAAAATTATTCGATTCTTCTAAAATCGAATTGTAAAAATTAAGAAGTGTAATGGGGTTGGTTTTGTAAATGGGGGAGGGGTAAAAAAAATGATGGTGGATTTTAATCCTCTTCTGAATTAAAATCATCACCATCATACAGGAATTCTATCAATATAGAATTCGATTCTTGTGTCAATACTTCGTCTTTTATCATCTTTAATAAATTTTATTATCAAAAATATAAATAGACTTTAATCTGTGTATTAATTCGGTGTTAAGTTTGTGTAATTAACATTGGAAAAGGCTAGACTATAATTTGGTCTGCTTTCCAATATCGATTTATTCTTTATCCTTTCTAATGTAGCCTGACACCAGGTATTGCTGAAATTATTCGTTTCTCTTGATAAGCTGTCATTTTGTAAGTATGTTCCATCGGTTGGGATTCCATACAGGTAAATAAGCCCATTCTGTATATTGCCAATAAGTTTTCCTTCCTTATCAACAGCTATTTTTCCATTACTATAGTTTCCATTGACAATTTCCTGCACATATCCTTTCCTTCGCATCCGTTCGTATAGCTTGTTGTTTTTTAGCTTCAGGTTGCCTTTTGGTATCCGGGCATCGATCAGGAAATTAAATTCTTTTTCTACATAGGAATTCTTTAATAGTAATGCTTCTGGTTGGACTTCGATAACTGGTTCTTCAGAAAACATAAACTTTACATAGCCATCCTTGGCCAAGCAGAACAATTTATCGATACTATCCCTTGGAGGTCCAAAAGCGGTATGGTTAATGAATCCTTGCCAATATTTTTCAAAGGATTCCTGGGATTCCTCGTCAAAACCATTATGGGAGAAGAGCTCGGCAATAAGGTAGAAGCCTTCCCGAATTGCTGCAATTGCAGCAGCCATTGGACTTTTTAGCTCACCTTGTTCTGAAAGCTTCATGCTGTAAATGCTAAGATCGACAATGAACTCATGGTAATTTGTTTCCATCTGCACCTTAGAATAGGTCATCGGATCGATGAGTGCGGAGATAGAAAAAAGTTTGGTCGCATCAAAAGTGTCAATGAATTCCAGGATTTCTGCTGAAGTCAGCTCTTGGGTCGCATGTGTATAGGTGTAGAAGGCCAATTGTGCTTCAAGGTTATAGGTAGGCAGTATATCCCTTTCAAAATTTAGGGGTTCATTTCTACTTTTCAACAAATTGAGCCAGTCCTCATTCATTATTTTTAGTTCATATTTATTTCCATTCCAGAATGCATTTCGCGGTAGCATAGGGAGGTTTCTTCTTGAAAAAGGATAGATAATAGGTTCATATCCAGATGGAAGATAGCGGTATTCATGGTCCTGTTTATAAAATATTCCTCCTCGGCCTTCAGTAAGGTGTAGGACAGCATCCATAAAGGTCAAGCCTATTCCTTTGATGGCAACATCGACCTGTGCTGGAATCTCATCCAATAGCTCCACAGGGTAAGTTTGCGGAAGATAGAGGATGTTTTCATTGCAATCAGATGCTAAAAGATCTTCTTCCTCCATATTGGAATAACTATGGCCAGTACAAAAAATCGCTGATTCGTATTGGAAGGGCAAAGTCATTTTCGAACTTGTCAGTTGTACTCTGTCCATGTGTATATCCATGTCCAAGATATTGCTGTTGACCAGGTTGACTTCAATCTGATTGGGTTTATGGCTTAAGGTCTTGTGCAAAGCATCCATTAAGTAGAGCCCCATCAGCTCCCTAGAACAGAAGTCAGAAGGGTTAGGGCTGCTTTCTGCAGATTTGTTTTGATGGATCCAATCAATAAGTTTTAATCTGTTTGGAATATAATGTGACGATTCCGGCTCTTCCCAACAGCTTATTTCTGCTATGCAATCATTCATGATGAGATAGGAAGGCAGGGTAGGTTGGAAGTGAGGTCCAGAGGCAAATTCTCGGTTGTGATTAAACCAATGAATGTTGATGGGTTTATGGATGTTTTGGTCTATAGCTTTAGAAATAAAACGGTCTAGAGCATAAAAACCTTTGGGACCACCTCCAATAATAGCAATGTAAATTGCGTCTGATTTTTCGGCAGGCAATTCCTCGTCATTCACAATTTGGCTGTAAATGTGTTTAGGCACCTTACTCAGGTGTGGGTCTAGATATGCAGAATTCCAAATCATAATCTAATTTTTTATTAATCATTGGAGCTCAATTAAATTCACTAATAGATATAAAGCGTTTTAGTGCAATGCAAATCTTGCTATGATTGGATAATCATAGCCTAACAGTTTAGATTCACTTGTTTAGAAATTCACTTTTTTTGCTTCAATCAATGTTTTAACCCTTTGGATAAATTCATACCCCTCCAAGGACATCTAACTGATATCTCCAAAATTGTTAATTACTAAATCACATTAATAATATTTGTACCTTATTAAGCTAGACAAGCGTTAATGTGCCACTTGTTTCGCAATCTTTTTAACAAAGATTTAGTTTTGTGTGATGTAGTAAATATAACAGTAAATAACCATAAACGTTTTAGAGAAATGTGTTTTTTGAGTTTATTTTATTAATATTTTTTATCAATACCCTAATGTTAGGGTATAAAAAAAGGGATTTACGTTAAATCCCCTTTTATTTATTGCCTGAATGTGTTGAAATTGCTTATTCTTTGTTAATTAAATCGAAAGTATCCTTAATCAATTCAAAAGATTTCAATCTTTTTTGGTCATCATATATATAATTAGTGGTCATGATCTCTTGTGCATTTACCTCCTCAATCAATTCTTTAAGTGTCCTGGCCAATTGTTCAGGGTTGCCTGTATAGGTACTGGAAGTCATGGATTGGACTGCTTGCTCGATTTCAGGTATTCCGTGGAAAATGGGTTTTTCCGTTGGTGCTGATAAAGGCATCCTCCGGTTGGTCACTATTCCTGCAAAAAGGTTCTGCAAGCTGCTGGATAAAAATATGGCCTCTTCATTGGTCTCTGCTGCCACTATATTTACACAAACCATAAAATAAGGCTCCTGCAATTGTTCGGATGGTTTGAAGTTCATTCTATAGATATCGGCCGCAGCCTTTAACATATTTGGGGCGAAGTGTGCCGCAAATGCATAGGGTAAACCTAATTCCGCAGCAAGAAAGGCACTGTCCGTGCTGGACCCCAGAATCCAGATAGGGATTTCTAAACCTTCTCCAGGGAATGCGCGAACCTTGGAGCTGTGGTTGTCGGAACTGAAATAGCGTTGGAGGGACTGCACATCATCCTTGAAGTAAAATGCCGTATTTAAATTATTCCTCCTAAGTGCCATTGCGGTCACCTGATCGGTGCCGGGAGCTCGCCCAAGACCAAGATCAATTCGGTTGGGATAAATAGATTCTAAAGTTCCAAATTGTTCCGCAATCACCAAAGGGGAGTGGTTAGGGAGCATAATCCCTCCGGAACCAACCCTGATGTTTTGCGTTTGGCTCGCAATATGGCCGATCAAAACTGAAGTGGCCGAACTGGCAATAAATTCCATATTATGGTGTTCGGCGAGCCAGATCCTGGTATAACCTAGTTTGTCAATATGTTTGGCGCCTTCTGAAGCTCTTTCTATCGCTTCAGTGGCTGTATTATTCTTTCTTAAAGTGGCTAATTCCAGTAGAGAATATTGGATGTTCTTCATAAGGTAAATATACGTCTCAAATTACATTGAAATGGTAATCTTAATGTATGGAATTATTTAAGCTTTGTCACGATTCCTAAAATTTATAGAGAAGCAATGATGGTAGTCTAGTATTAACATAGGGTTTGAGGGATTTTTTATTTGAGTAAGTTCAAATTTTACCTTTCATTTTTAATCAAAATTGGAATAATTTTTAACATATATTGTCAATTTATTAAAGGATATTGTCATTTCATTTTAGCAAGGTAGAATTATCGCTACATTTTCATTTCAATTAAAATAATAAATACCTTAAAATCCCTTAAAAATCGCTAAAAACGTTGAAAAATGCATTTAAACTGTTTAAAGGCACATTATAGAAAAGGCTAGTATTTGCTGTATAAAATTGCTAAATTAATTATATCTATATTTTTCATTTTATTTAATTGAAAATAAGGTAGTTACAATTGTGTAAATTTTACAATATGCTAAATTTACTTTTTTTATTGCTAAAAATATATATAGCTTTGTTCGCAAAATAAATCCTATATATGACAAATTTAATCAGTAGTCAATTGGAGTCACTTGGGATCCGTCCTTCAAGTCCAATTTATTTTCAACTTCCAGTACCAGAACTGGTGGAAAGAGCGATTAAAAATAATGAAGCTTCCTTAACAGAAACAGGAGCATTGAGTTTCAAAACTGGCATTTTTACAGGGCGCTCGCCAGAGTCTAGATTTATCGTAAAAGACTCCGATACAGCAGAGCACGTAAATTGGGGAAAAGTGAACAAACCCATGAGCATCGAGCTGTTTGACCTGTTGCTGGCTAGAGTAACTGAATATCTTTCATTAAATCCCATTTATGTAAGATCGATACAAGCTTGTAATCATAAAGATTATTCCCAAAATGTACTTACGGTTACCCAAAGCCCTTGTCAGGATATTTTTGTGAACAATATGTTTATCAATGTAGATGTTGAAACGCAAGGACCAATCGATTGGACAGTCTTAGCAGCTTCAAATTTAAAAGTTGATGATTACCAGGCCTTGGGCTTGCCAACTTCACACTGTGTGGTTTTGGATCTAACCCGTAAAGTGGTTATCATCATCGGAACGGCATATACAGGAGAGATTAAGAAGGGGATTTTCTCTGCACTGAATTATTACTTGCCTTTAAAGCATAACGTGTTAACAATGCACTGTTCTGCAAATGTCGGTAAGAAAAACGACACTGCTTTATTCTTTGGCCTATCTGGGACGGGTAAAACAACGTTATCATCTGATCATGGTCGTTTATTGATCGGAGATGATGAGCATGGTTGGACGGAAAATGAGGTGTTTAACTTCGAAGGAGGTTGCTATGCGAAGGCCATTGGTTTGACGCAGCAACATGAACCACAAATCTTTAATGCTATCAAATTTGGTGCATTATTGGAGAACGTGAATTTTAAACCTGGAACTCGTGAAGCAGATTATGACGATAGCAGCATCACAGAAAACATGCGCGCTTCATACCCAATCGAATTTTTGGAAAATGTAAATCCTAGAGGATATGGTGCTTCACCAAAGCATATCTTCTTTTTGAGTGCGGATGCATTTGGAGTACTTCCTCCGATCTCCAAGCTTACTGCTGAACAGGCCATGTATTATTTTATCAATGGATATACAGCTAAAGTAGCAGGAACAGAAATGGGAGTAAAGACGCCTACGGCTACTTTCTCTGCTTGTTTTGGTGCTGCATTTATGCCATTGCATCCTATGCACTACGCGGAAATGTTAAGGAAGAAACTAGAAGAAAATCCGGATATCCAAGTTTGGTTGGTCAATACGGGTTGGGTAGCTGGTCCTTACGGCGTAGGAAGAAGGATACAGTTAAAATATACCCGTCAATTAATCCGTACCGCTATGGAGGGCCATATTGGCGAAGCAGGATATGAAAAACATCCGATTTTTAACCTTCAGATGCCAAGGGAATGTCCTGAAATCCCAACTAATCTATTAAATCCTAAACGCGTTTGGGACAATCCAGAAGCTTATGAGGAGTTAGCGGAAAAATTAAAGGGAATGTTTGATGAAAACTATGCTCAATTTATCCCGAAACCAGTTGAAAAGGTATTGAGTTAATAAAAAGAGAAATGGGAATTCAAACATTAGAGCAATTTATTTCTGAGCAACAAACTCAATTTCCTCAAGCAAAAGGAGAATTGACACGATTGCTACAAGGGATTTCTTTGGCCGCTAAAATTGTTCATAGGGAAGTAAATAAAGCTGGCTTGGCTGACATCCTAGGGAAGCAAGGTAATACCAATGCCCAAGGTGAGGAGCAACAAAAACTAGATGTATTTGCTGATCATTACTTTATGGATGCATTGGAACGAGTTGGCGAATGCTGCTATCTAGCTTCTGAAGAACATGAAGACGGAATAGATCTGACAAAACGAAATAAATATGCTGTAGGTAAGTATATGGTTTATTTTGATCCTTTGGATGGCTCTTCCAATATTGATGCAAATGTGTCAGTAGGTACTATTTTCTCCATCTATAAAAGAGTAAGCTCTGGAGAAGAGATCGAGAACATTGATTTTGCGCAGATCGGTAGAAAACAAGTTGCCGCAGGTTATGTGATCTATGGTTCTTCAACCATGCTTGTTTATACTACTGGAAAGGGAGTGAATGGCTTTACCTTGGATCCATCTATTGGAGAATTCTGTCTTTCCCATCCAGGTTTAAGGATTCCTGAAAATGGGAAGACCTATTCTGTAAATGAAAGCAATTACAACCAGTTTTCCCTAGCGATAAAACAATACCTGCAATTCTGCAAAGAAATCGATAAAGATACCAACCGACCATATTCTTCTCGATATATTGGTTCCTTAGTGGCCGATTTTCATAGGAATATGATTCAAGGAGGTCTGTTCTTATATCCGGATACCTATCAGTATCCGAATGGGAAACTTCGGTTGATGTATGAATGTAATCCATTGGCATTTATTGCTGAACAAGCTGGTGGTAAAGCTACAACCGGTGAGATGCCAATCTTGGACATTGAACCTGTCGAATTGCATCAAAGGACTCCGTTGATCATCGGAAGTAAGAACATGGTTGAAAAGGTAGAACAATTTATTGCAGAATATTCAAGTGTAGAACCGTCTTTTGTATAGGGTATTATTTAAGTAATTGAAAATAATTATGTTTGCAGAAAAATCTAATTATGAAAATACTATTTGCTGTACTGTGTCTGTTCTGCTTTCAGCTTTCCTATGCCCAAGATAGATTACCTCTGTTTTTAAAAGGTCATTGGGAAATACAGGGAAGCAATAGCGAAGAACATTGGGATGTTCTTTCTGACAAGAGCATGAAAGGCTTTGGTTACAAAATTGATGGTGCTATTCCTCAGGTTTCTGAATACCTGGATATCCAATTGAAAAAAGGTAAAGTGGTCTTGATGGCTACGGTAGTGGGTCAGAATAAGGGATTGCCAATTGAATTTACTGCCGAAGGAAAACCATCTGATAAGGAGATCAAGTTTGTGAATCATAAGCATGATTTCCCGCAAGAAATTACCTATAGCAAGGCTTCAGACTCTACAGGGAATTTGATTGTAAAAATCGTTGGTCAAGGAAAGGAACATACGCAAATCTTTCTTCCTAAGAAGGTTTCAGGTGCAAAGCAGGATACTGTCTATGATGAAGCTTTAGCACAGAAGTTAGGTTCAGATGAATACGGTATGAAATCCTACTTTTATGTGGTTTTGAAGACTGGAGAAAATAAAGATCAGGACAAAGATTTGATCAATACGGCTTTCAAAGGCCATATGGATAATATCAACAGGTTGGTTAAGGAAGAGAAGCTGATCGTTGCTGGTCCTTTTGGGAAGAATTCGGATCAATATAGGGGTCTATTTATTCTAAACAATATAAAGACAGAAGAGGAAGCGAAAGCAATTCTGGAAACTGATCCAGCTATAAAAGCGGGGTACCTGGCTTATTCTATTTATACCTGGTATGGTTCAGCGGCACTTCCAATGTATCTTCCATATTCAGAGAAAATTACCAAATCCAAATTCTAATATAGTTAAAACAGATTCGGCCAGTCATTGCTCTGCAAGACTGGCCGAGTTTTTTATTTAAATATTGTGATTTATTTAACTCCCATTTCTTGGATGATGAATTGGGCATTGTCAACCTTATCTGCTATCCATAACACATAACGGATATCGACACCGATCGAACGACTGTAGCTCTCGTTCCAAGCGAAATCATTGATAGTAGCATCATAAGCTCTATCGAAGTTCACTCCGATCAATTCGCCGTAAGCATTCATGATAGGAGATCCTGAGTTTCCGCCCGTAGTGTCCATGTTATATAGGATGTTAACAGGTACATCATTCAAATCCTTTTTAAAGTAGTTTCCGAAGTTCTTGTCCAGCCAATTGGTCTTGATTGCTTCAGGATAGGTGAATTCATTTAAACCTGAGTTACCCTTTTCAATGATTCCTTTTACGGTAGTGAAGGGTTCCATGTAGGTGGCATCTGCAGGACTATAGCCCTTTATGTTTCCAAATGTCAACCTTAAAGTTGAATTCGCATCAGGGATAAAGCTTTTTGATTGGAACTTTTCTTTTACGGCAATATAATCCGCCATTAACTTGTTCAAATTACCTTCTCTTCTTTTTTGTTCCGCATAGAATGGCTGCATTTCCGTTTCCAGTTCTTTTTGAAACTTCATTAAATCATCTGAATACTTTAAGAAAGAATTTACATCCTTTAGGACCGTGTTCTCAAAATACTCTTGATTAGACAGTTTGGAATCTTCGATGGCCTTGCTGATATAATCAGAAGCAGCCTGTTCGTTACTGAATTTGTGAGCTGCAACAAATGGAAGGGCATTGCCATCTTTTAATTGGTAAGCTTGAGCAAACATGCTGCTTGCAATACTTTTATCTACATTTAGATTGAAGCTTTCATAAAGGCCAGCTAACTGTTTCTTGAAATTATCAATATTGGCCTTGTACAATTCTTCCTTACGTTTACTTGATAGTTCTTTGTTAATAGCATCTTGAAAGCTATTGGTCAAGGAAGCAAATTGTAAGGATCGAATTCCAGAATAGATGTTGTTATACCATAATTCTTTTTCTGCATTTTGGAAAACCAATCCGTAGTGTTGGCCTATATCTTTCATCAAAGAACCATATTGAGCTTTTAACGCGGCATCATTCTCAATGAATTTTGCCAATTCCTCATCCTCCTTGATCTTGGTGTTGACAAGGTCGATGTTTCTCAAGCCTTTCAATTTACCTCTGTAATTCTTCATTACATTTGCATTCCTCTTGATCCTTGTTGCAAGTGCCAATTCAGTAGCTTTATCATCTTTTCCTGCAAGTAGCATCTGCTGATTTTGGAAATCATAAAGTTCTGAGGTGTAAGGCAATAAATATTGCTGCTGATATTCAATATACTGGGCAGGTCTATGACGGAAAGTACGACCAGGGTAGCCAAGGATAAAAACGAAATCATTTTCATTTACACCTTTAGGATTTACCTTTAAATGTTTCTTTGGTTTATAAGGGACATTATCTTTAGAATATTTCGCAGAAGAACCATCCTTGGCAACATAGGCTCTCAAGAAAGAGAAGTCACCTGTATGTCTAGGCCATACCCAGTTGTCCGTCTCACCACCGAACTCTCCAATGTTCTGTCTAGGGATATAAACCAATCGCACATCTTCTATGGTTTTATATTTGAACAATACATAGCTCTTGCCAATGAACATCTCAGAAACTTCAGCCTTGATGGTTGGATCTTGGGCTTCAGCTTCTTTTGCAATTTCTTTTCTTTTGTTGGTAATGATATCGATACGCTGGCTAGGGTCAGTGACATTTGCAACAGCTTCCAAAATTCTCTGGGATACATCTTCATAAGAGTCCGTAATCCGGATATTCAGTCCCTTGGCTTCGATTTCTTGCTCATGCGAATTCGCGACGAATCCATTTTCTAAATAATTGTGTTCGGGTGTGGAGGCTAATTGAACGGCACTGAAAGCACAGTGATGGTTGGTGATGATCAATCCATTCGGAGAGACAAATGAGCCAGAACAACCACTAACCTGTACCAAGGCATCGACTAGGCCTATCTGTCCGGGATTATAGATCTCCTTTTCGCTAATTTTTAATCCTGCTTTTTTCAGACCGGCTTTGCCCAGTTCGCTCAAAGGGAACATCCCTTCATCAGGAATGGCATTCGGAATGATGACCGTTCCGGTGGTTAAGAAAGCAGCAATTATCCCTGCTTTGATAAAGTTTAACATAACTATAGATTTTGTTTCATCCCAAAAATACTAAATGTTAATTGGCAAAACAGATTTATTGCTGTAATACCTGGGGTATTATTTAACTATTCGATAAATGGTTCCTATATTTGCAGAAAATAGGGAATTTTATTCACGCTAATTTAATAATAGGAACCTTAGCCTTTATAAATAGCAAACATTAATCTTTAGCTATCTAAAAGGGGAAATGACCAACGAATGAGACAAAAATTTCTAAAGAAACTAGAGGCTTTAAATAGGTGGAGAATGCAGAAGATTTCGAACAGAAATTTTCTAATCGTTCTAGCCTTTGTGGTGGGTATTGTAGGTGGGTTGGCAGCTGCTCTCTTGAAAGGATTAACTCATTTTATCGCGGCCAAACTACAGGATGATCTTGAATGGCATTTCAAATATTCCCTTTATTTGATATTTCCGCTGATCGGTATTTTCCTGAGTGTGCTATATGTCCGCAAGTTCATAAAGGGAAAAAAGCTTGAGCACGGAATCACACCAATCATTTACGCCATTTCCCGACGGTCCAGTCGAATCGATCTACATAATATTTATTCCCAAATTGTTACCAGTGCCATTACGGTTGGCTTTGGAGGGTCTTCAGGTTTGGAGGCACCGATTGCCTATTCCGGTTCCGCCATTGGTTCCAATATTGGACGGTTCTTCGGATTGAGCTATAAGGAAGTTACGATGCTTTTGGCATGTGGAGCTGCAGCAGGGATATCCGGAGCATTTAATAGTCCCGTTGCTGGGATGGTATTTGCCATTGAAATCCTATTGCCCGAGTTCTCAATCCCCGTCTTTATTCCATTGTTGATTTCCTCTGCCTTAGCTGCGGTTATCTCAAGGATCTTATACAGCGAACCTTTGTTCCATACTGCTGCAACAGATTGGGAGGTGAGCTCGATATTCTTTTACATTCTATTAGCCGTTTTGGTCGGCCTCTATACCATCTATTTCTCCAAGATCAGCCAAGTAGTAAAGAATTGGTTTTCGAAAATCAAGAATCCATATAATAAGGTATGGGTCAGTGGGATTTCCTTGGGAGTCATGATCTTCGTATTCCCCGCCTTATATGGAGAGGGCTATCTGACCATACAGCAGATCCTTGATGGGCACTTTAACTCGATTGTCAAGAATTCCCTGTTTTCAGATTATCGAGACATGGCCTGGGTAGTTGTTTGTTATACAGTTTTGGTTCTATTTGGTAAATCCTTTGCATCACTATTTACAATCAATGGGGGAGGAAACGGAGGTATCTTTGGACCTAGTTTGGTCATGGGTGGATTGATAGGCTTTGCCTTCGCCTATGGCATGAACCAAACTGGCTTTGTGCAACTCAATGTTCCTAATTTCGTGATGGCTGGTATGGCCGCCGCACTTGCAGGAATTATGCATGCGCCGTTGACAGGAATTTTTCTTATTGCCGAAATCACCGGCGGATATACTTTGATGGTACCCTTGATGTTGGTTGCTTCGATTTCTTACTTAATCAATCGAGGGGTGATGAAGCACTCTGTCTATACCAAAGTATTGGCAGAATCCGGAGATCTTCTTTCTTACAAAGATAAAGACCGTACTGTTCTCAGTATGATGAAACTGAGGTATGTGCTTGAAACCAATTTTGTTGTTTTGAGACCGGATCAGACCCCATTGGACCGTCAATCGGATATTTTACATTCCAAACGGAATATATTCCCAATCGTTGACGAAAAAGGAAAACTTCTAGGGATCCTATATAGTGAGCGATTATTTTCCATTCTATTAGGTGAAGAAGAGGGAAGAGATAAAACTTTTGCCACTTTAGCTCAAAAGCCTAATGATATCATTATTGAAACGGAGAATATGGAGCATGTGATGACGAAGATGAATAAAGAGGATGTTTGGATCCTTCCAGTGGTCAATAAGGATGAACAATACCTAGGTTTTATATCAAAGTCTTCTGTTTTCAATAAATATCGCGGGCTTTTAATTAGACAAGGCCAATATTTGGAGTAATCCTATCGATTTGACCAAAATATGTTGCTTTGTTTACCATCTGTAGCAATAATATTCCCTCTAAATTTCGTTGAAATCATACAAAGGATTGCCTTTGACTGCTGATTTTCCAATTGGTTTAATTGAAAAAAATAAAGAAATCCCTTTTTTATTTTTTTCAAATGCATGGTTTTAGCCTTTGAAAACCAACGATTTATAGCTTAAATGTCTTAGAATTAACAAAATATTAACTAAAGTATAATCTGTTAACAAATGTTAAACGGTACAATAATTGTTAAATGATACGTTAATAAGATGGAAGTGTAATAAAAATATTACGAATACAAAGTACAAAATCGGAAAATTACTGTGAAGAAAACAAAGTTATCAATTTTAAAAGCAACATTATTATTAATAGGAACAGTAGGCATCATGTCCAGTTGTTCTGAAAGTAAATCCAAAGAAAAAGAAGATACCGCAAAACCCATGGCATTACCAGTTTATACCGTCGATAAATCAGACGCTGTAACGGTAAAAGATTACCTAGGTACCATAGAAGGTAAGGTAAATGTTGAAGTACGTCCTCAAGTAGAGGGTTTGCTGCAGGAAATCTATGTAGATGAAGGTGCTTATGTTCAAAAAGGGCAGAAGCTATTCAAAATAGATCCATCTTTCTATCAAGAGGATTTAAATAATATGTATGCTGCAGAGAAAGTGGCGCAAGCCAAATTAAAGAATGCGAAGTTAGAAGTTGACCGTTTGAAACCATTGGTAGAGAACGATGTCATTGCAGATGTTAGGTTAGCATCAGCGGAATCTGACTATCAAGTCGCAAAAGCAGGACTGGATCAAGCTGCTGCAGAAGTTCGCTCGGCACAGTTAAGTAGAAATTTTACAACGATCACCGCGCCAGTGAGTGGTTATATAGGTCGTATTCCTAAGCGTATCGGGAACTTGATTACCAAAGGTGACAAAGAACCTTTGACTAATCTATCGGATATCCAAGAGGTTTATATCTATTTCGCAATGAACGAATCAGACTTCTTGTACTTCTCAAAGGCACAGGCTAAAGCTGATAGTGTCGAAGGTCGTAAATACGATAAATTGAAACGCCTGACTTTCCCAGAGGTTACCCTGATGATGGCCGATGGCGAAGAATACTCCTCCAAAGGTGTTGTAGATGCGGTTAATGGACAAGTTGATAGAACCACAGGTTCCATCTCATTGAGAGCGACTTTCCCTAATCCTAACAATATCTTGCGTTCAGGGAGTACGGGAACATTAAAAATTGCCGAAGTCAAGAAAGATGTATTGCAGATTCCGCAGATTGCGACCAATGAATTGCAGGACAAAACCTTTGTGTTTGTAGTTGACAAAAACAACCAGGCACAACGTCGTAACATCAAATTGAACGGTTCTACCAAGGATAAGTATATCGTATCTGAAGGCCTGCAAGAAGGTGACCGCGTAATTTTAAGTGGATTCGAAGAGCTGACTGATGGCTCTGTGATCATGCCTATACCTCAACAAAAATAATTGTCAAATTAATTTTGCTTATTCTGACCTTTCCATTGCGCATGCAGGAAGGGCTTAGGATAGCTAAACCCTAATATTGCTATATGCTTAAAACATTCGTAAGTCGTCCCGTTTTAGCTACTGTTGTATCTATTATCTTGGTTATTTTGGGATTGGTTGGGATGAAGTTACTTCCAGTAACGCGTTTCCCTGAAATCGCTCCGCCAAGTGTGGTTGTTTCCTTGAGTTATCCCGGTGCAACTGCTGAAACTGTAGCCAGCTCCGTTCTATTGCCAATTGAAGAAGCGATCAACGGGGTAGAAAACATGACTTATATCAGGTCAACTGCCTCCAACTCAGGATCTGGTTAGGTAACCGTATATTTTAAAACCGGTACCAACCCTGATGTGGCTTCAGTAAACGTTCAAACGAGGATCTCAAAAGCTATATCTTCCATTCCAGCGGAAGTAAACGAAGCTGGTATCACCACGATGCCACGGCAAAGTGGGGTTATCATGACCATCAATATCTTCTCTAACCAGAAAGATTCGGTCTATGATGAAACATTCCTACAGGCATTTGCCCAGATTAACTTAATGCGCCCATTGCTTCGTGTTGATGGGGTGGCCCAGGTTTCCAGGTTAGGAGCAAGGGATTACGCCATGCGTGTTTGGTTAAATCCCGAGAAATTAGCCCTGTACAATCTGGTGCCGAAAGATATATCGGATGCCATCAAGGATCAAAACTTTGAGATTGCACCTGGTAAATTTGGTGAAACATCAGATGAGGCCTTTGAAACCGTTATTAAACACAAAGGACGATTTAGTCAACCGGAAGAATTCCAGAATATTGTCATCAAAACCAATAATGATGGTTCCGTTCTATACCTGAAAGATGTTGCCCGGGTCGAGTTTGGTGCTACCAACTTAAACTCTGATAACAAGGTTGACGGGAAACCAGGTTTGACGCTTAACTTAACTCAGACCAGTGGTTCCAATGCCCATGATATTGATGTTGAGGTGCGCAAGGTATTAGAGGAACAAAGGAAATACTTCCCGAAAGGAATTGACTATGACATCACCTATTCCGTGCGTGACCAGATTGACCAATCCATCGATCAGGTAAAACATACCCTTTTCGAGGCGTTTATCTTGGTATTTATCATCGTATTTATCTTCTTGCAAGATTTCAGATCTACCTTGATACCTGCCATTGCGATTCCTGTATCCCTCATCGGTACCTTCTTTTTCTTGCAGCTCTTTGGCTTCTCGCTGAATGTACTGACGATGTTTGCACTCGTCCTCGCCATTGGTATTGTGGTCGATGATGCCATTGTCGTCGTCGAGGCCATCCACCATAAGATGCATGCCACGGGACAAAAACCGCGACAGGCGACTTTATCGACCATGTCGGAGATTACTGGAGCCATCCTTTCCATTACGATGGTTATGGCGGCAGTATTCTTACCTGTAGGGTTTATGGAGGGACCGGCCGGTATATTCTATCGACAGTTTGCCTATACCTTGGCTACGGCCATTTTGATTTCCGCCTTGAACGCTTTGACCTTAAGCCCTGCATTATGTGCATTGCTTCTTAAGGCACCTCAAGATGAAAAGGAAATCGGTAAGAAGAAAAATAAATTCAATACTTATAAAGACAGGTTCTTTACGGCCTTTAATACCTCATTCGATAGGTTCACTGATAAATATATCATTGGCGTTAAGAAGTTGATCAAAAATCAAAAGGTAGCATGGGCTGGTTTAGCTGTAATTACGGCTATCGGAGCATTCTTGATGATGAAATCACCAAAGTCGTTTATCCCGACTGAGGATGATGGATTCGTGACCTTTAATATTGCCATGCCTGCTGGTGCTTCCTTGGCCAGAACGACAGAAGTTCTCAAGAAAGCTGATAGTATCTTGAGGAGGCATAAAGATATCGAAGGAATGACTTCCGTATCAGGTTATAATGCCCTGGATGCGAGTTCCAGTCCCGCATTTGCTGCTGGCTATATTACTTTAGTTCCGCATGCTGATCGTAAGTATATCAAGAATATCCAAGACTTTATGGATACGGTCAGGAATGATCTTTCCCAACTTCATGAAGCTAAATTTACGGTATTCCCAAGACCAACCGTTCAAGGTTTTGGTGACTTCGCCGGTATCGAGCTGGTTCTACAGGATAGGTTAGGAGGTGATATCCGAGATTTCAACGTCTTGGCTGATACCTTTATCAATCAACTGAATGAATTACCGGAGATAGGAAATGCCTATACCAGTTTTAAATCAACCTTCCCGCAATATGAAGTCAATATTGATGTAGTTAAGGCTAAATCATTGGGTGTTAGTATCAATAGTTTGATGTCGACCATCCGTTTATACTTCGCAAGGGTACAGGCCTCAGATTTTAGCCGATTTGGTAGACAGTACCGTGTGTATGTACAGTCAGATTTTGATTTCCGTACCGATCCGGAATCCTTTAGTTCTATTTTCGTAAGGAATACTGAAGGAAAAATGGTGCCTATCAATACCATAGTCACATTGAAAAAGATCGTTGGACCTGAAACCATTACGCGTTATAACTTGTACAATGCGATCGTTGTCAATGCTGAGCCAGCTAAGGGCTACAGTACAGGTGATGCCATGGAGGCCATTGAGAAATTCTCTCAAGATAAGTTGCCGGGAAATATCGGTTATGAATGGACCGGTATGAGTTTAGAAGAAAGTCAGTCCGGCTCACAGACCATCCTCATCTTTGCATTGAGTATCCTGTTTGTGTACTTTTTATTGGCTGCGCAATATGAAAGCTATATCCTCCCTTGGGCGGTATTGCTATCCATTCCAGTAGGTCTGATCGGAGTTTATGCAACGATTGGTCTGGCAGGACTTCAAAATAATATCTATGTGCAAGTCGGTTTGATCATGTTGATTGGTTTGCTGGCGAAAAATGCCATCCTTATCGTCGAGTTTGCCGTGCAGGAAAGAGACAAGGGAATGAGTATAGTGGATGCCGCTATCAATGGTGCAAGGTTAAGGTTAAGACCTATCCTAATGACCAGTTTGGCATTCGTAGCAGGTTTGATCCCATTGATGTGGACTGTTGGTCCATCAGCTATCGGTAACCATTCCATCAGTTTCAGTGCCGCCGGCGGTATGTTGTTCGGAGTAACCTTTGGTATTTTCATTATCCCAGTGCTATTTGTTGTTTTCAAATCCCTGGACGAAAAGGTTCGTAATAAAATTAAAACGGAAGAAGAAGAATAGATCATCAATGAATAAGAAAATAATATTTAGAGTTTTAATCGGTTGTCTTTGTGCTGCATTCTTTATGGTGCAGGGCTGTAAGGTAGGGCAGAAATACCAGCAACCCGATTTAAACATGCCTGAAAAATTTAGGGGCGATACCCTGGCATATTTTGGTGATACTTCGAGTATCAGCGAGATCTCTTGGAAAGAATTTTTCCATGATCCTACCCTAAAAGATTTGATTGATTCTGCATTGACCAATAACTATGATATGCAAACAGCATTGAAAAATATTGAGATTGCTAACAAATGGATGCGCCAGAACAGGTTTAATTATCTCCCAGAAGTGGATGCAACCATTGCCGGGGTCAATAAACAGTACAGATCCAAGCACTTTGGTTCTGGTCCATCAACCAGATGGTATGAGTTCAATGGTAAAAAAGCTCCTGAGAACATGTTTACTTATACTTCCCAATTTGGTACAGAAATAGGCTTCAGTTGGGAGATTGATATCTGGGGCAAGATCAGCAATGCCAAAGACCAATTGGTTGCAGAATACCTGAATACACAGGAGGCGAAGAATGCCATCCAGACCAATTTGATCGCTAGTGTTGCCAAAGGCTATTTTAACTTATTGATGTTAGACGCCAAAATCGAAGTTGCTAAGCGAAATGTGCAACTGAACGATAGCACCCTTCAGATGATCAAATTGCAATATGATGCAGGTGAAATTACAGCATTAGCTATCCAACAAACCGAGTCCCAGCGATTGATCGCTGCCTCCTTGGTGCCTGAATTGGAGAAAGAAATCGTCCTTCAGGAAAATGCATTGAGGATTTTGATTGGTGAGATGCCAGATTCTGTATCTAGAGGGACCAGTTTTGAGCACTTATTTGCTGAAAACAAAGATATTTCTTTAGGCTCTCCGCTTGAGATCATCCGGAATAGACCTGATGTGAGGGGCGCGGAGTTAGGTTTGATTGCCGCTAATGCCAATGCAAATATCCAACAAGCCATGCGTTATCCAAGCTTATCTCTTGAAGGGGTATTTGGAGTCAACTCTAGTTTGCCAAAGAACTGGTTTTCCATTCCAGGTTCCCTATTAGGTGGAATTGGAGGTAGTTTGACTGCTCCAATCTTTAAGAACAGAAAATTAAAGACCGAGTGGGAAGTTGCAAAAATTGAAAGAGACAAGGCTGAAATAGATTTCCAAAAAACGGTATTAGAAGCTGTTTCTGAGGTTTCAGATGCCGTAGTGACCGTAGAGAAATTAAGAGAACAATTAGAATTTGCAAGATTAAGAGTCGAGAACTCTGAAAAAGCAGTAAAAAATGCAGGATTGTTGTTCAAAGGTGGTTATGCTACCTACTTGGAGGTGATCACTGCACAAGGTAATGCACTTGATTCAGATTTGGCTTTGGTTGAATTGCGTCAAGAACACCTGGAATCCTATGTTGACCTTTATAGGTCCTTAGGCGGTGGCTGGAGATAAAACCACCTATTAAACAAGCTTCACAGTATCATTATGATACATTTCCATCGTTCTTAGCTTTCCGATTAAAAGCAAAGAACACCAAAAAAATGGGTTGGGTTTCGATGAGATTCCCACCCATTTGCTTTTTAACCGAAAAATTAATTCCTTACCGATTTTCAACACTCCAATTCAGCTCAATAACCTAAATTCTACCTGCTAAATAGTATATTTGAATACCGACCAGCAATTTATTGCATGAAAAACATTATTAACTGTTAACCGAATATTCTTCAGATGGAGAGGTATTTTATTTTCTTGGTTTTAGCACTGATCACAGAGATTATTGGCACAGTGTCTGGGTTTGGCTCGTCCATTTTATTCGTTCCGACCGCTTCCTTGTTCTTTGATTTTAAAGCCGTATTGGGGATTACTGCTGTTTTCCATGTATTCAGTAACCTTTCCAAGATCACTTTATTCCGGAAAGGTATCAATAAAGATATAGCACTGAAACTAGGCATTCCCGCTGTATTATTTGTGATAATCGGAGCTATGTTGACCAAATATGTTCCTGTCAAGGAAATGGAATTGGGAATGAACCTGTTAATTGCCAGCCTTGCCGTATTCCTTCTTTTCCGATTTGATAAACCCTTGAAACAGACCAATCAGAACTTATATTTAGGTGGGGTGATATCCGGATTTTTTGCGGGTCTTGTTGGGACTGGCGGAGCCATCAGGGGAATCACTCTCGCGGCCTTCAATCTGCCCAAAGACATCTTTATTGCCACTTCTGCCTTGATAGATCTTGGTGTCGATTTCAGTAGGGCTGTCGTATATGTATCCCAAGGCTATTTTCCTTCAGAATATATCAAGCTGATTCCTTTTCTGATCCTTGTGAGTATTTTGGGAAGTTATTTGGGTAAAGTAATCTTGAAACATACATCAGAAAGGGTCTTCAAATACATTGTCTTAGGGGTAGTCATCTTAACTTCGGTATTTCAGTTTATCAACTATTTCACCAAAGCCTCAGGATCTTAAAATCTAAAGTTAGGACGGTTGGTAAAAGGAGAAAATGACCAAGGAATGGAACTTAAAATGATTAGACTGATCCATATGTATCTTTTCCATAAATAAGTAAAACCATTGCTGCCAATCTTTTTCTTTACTAGGTTGTTCACGATATTGATCATGAATACCGCCAAAGTCATCATTGACATATGCTCCAAACCGAAGAATCTAAGTTGACGAGTTTTTACTCCTACTGAAATATCATTCCAAAAGGCCGTAACGATGGGGCTGTTCAAGTATAAAATCCAGCCAATCAGAAATTGTATATTATAGATCGTGGTCAATCTAAGTAAGATCTGATAATCCTTCAAACTAAAGATCTTGTTATTTCTATGGTTGATAAATATCCAGGCGATTTGAAATAGGAGCGCAAATAAAACCAGCCAACGGAAATAGGAGTGAAGGATTAGAAGATAATGGTACACAGATAATGAATAAGTAAAATGATGCTAAAATTACATACGAATAATTAAATTCGTGTCGTTTTTACATTGGAAAATATATTTACATGAAGAAATTGACTTTAATATTAGGATTTAGCCTAGTGATGCTACTTACAGCATTCCAAACACAGAGTTTTGCCCAAACCAAAAAAGTAAATCCAGAATTGGATTCCTTAGCAAAACCTTATCATCCTGAGGCGGATGCTCAAAAAGATATTGATAGTTTAGTTGCATTGGCTAAAAAAGAAAACAAGAATATTATCATTCAAGCTGGCGGTAACTGGTGTATTTGGTGTCTGCGGTTCAATAATTTTATTCACCAAAACAGCAAAATAGCCAATCTGCTCCAGGATAACTTTGTGTATTACCACCTGAATTATTCTCCTGAAAATAAAAATGAAGTGGTATTTAATAAATACGCAGCTGGTAAAGGAGAGGAATATGGCTTTCCATTTTTTATCGTTATGGACAGCAATGGCAAAGTCCTTTTCACACGAGAAAGTGGTAGTCTAGAGTCAGGAAAAGGCTATGATGAAAACAAAGTAATGGCATTCTTCAGTGAATGGCTTCCGAAGAAATAAAATATTAGACTAAAGTAAAAAGAGCTATAATTTTAAATTATAGCTCTTTTTTTTTGCCTTTTTTAGGCGTAACAACTTCTCGTCTTGCATTGCTACAAGATGGAAATTCCTATCTAAATAGTTGTTATATGGTTTTGATTTAAATTAGTGGCTTTAAATTGTTCTGCTGATAGTATTCAATTTTATATTGAAACATTTCAGCCATTCTAGCACCTTGCCATTTTGCCCTTTCTGCCTTCTCACCTTCATATAAACTGTCCACAGTCTTAGAAAACATGCCAACCCATTGGTCGAAATGTTTCTTTTCTACTGGCATCTTTGCATGAGGTGGAAATGGACTTCCATAATAGGTGTGCTCTTCCAAAAGAACGGTTTGCCAGAAACGGTACATTTTTTCTAGGTGTTCCGGCCATCGATCTTGAATGATTCCATTAAAGATCGGTCCCAACAACTCATTCTCCCTTATTTGGTCGTAAAATGTATTGACCAAGACTTTGATATCCTCTATATTCCGAATATCATGTTTAATGCTTTCCATGCTTAAATTCCTTTAACTTCTTAGGCCTATTGGCCTCCAAAACTGCATTACCTCATTAAGATACTTTCACCGGAAATAATGCCTACAGCCAATTCATAGACCGTAGTTTTTTCCAACATATTCTTTAAATCGGTCCTGATCTTCACAAAACTATTGTGCATAGGACAAGGTTTTAAAGCATTACATTCTTTCAAACCTAATCCACAGCCCATGAAGATCTGATCTCCGTCTACCGCTTTCACAATTTGCGATAGACTGATATTATGTATCTGATTATGGTCCATCTCAAATCCTCCGAATGGTCCTTTAATCGAATGTAAGATCTGATGCTTGGTCAATAGCCCTAAAACCTTTGCCGTAAAGGCTTCTGGCGTACCAGTATGCTCAGCTACCGCCGTAATCTTTACGCGGTTTCCTTCTAATGATTGCGTGGCAATATAGATGATTGCCTTAATTCCGTGTTCACAAGCTTTTGAAAACATAATCAATACCTAAAGTTCAAAGATAAGCAGTATTTTTTATTAAAGAGTATTTTGTCTTAAATAACCTCCGTTATTACAATTATTTGATAATCTACAGATTGTAATACCTTCTAATTAGCTGGAAAAGGAGTGAAGTCCTTTTCATAATGGTTCCAGATGATATTTGCAATTTTTCTCGTCAGGACCTCGGCCTCATTGTTTTTTGTCCAACTTCTATCTTTGTTGTTATTGCTGAAAAAGGAGAAAACAAAATCACCATGTGGCGCATTCACCAAGACGACCTCAGAACGCACTTCATCCAAAGATCCTGTCTTTCCTATCCAGCTGACTTCAGCAGGAAACTGTGATAGTGCCCTTTCATTATAGAATTGGTTCTTTAAGAACCGATACATCTTATCTGAATGTGCAGGAGAGATCACTTTACCCTTTCGGATCATTTCATATAATGTTGCCATTTCCCTTGGCGTAGTTTGTCCCCAACCATACTTCTTCCAAATTTCTTCACGTCCGGGAGTCCTCGAATTGACCTTTGTGTTTTTAAGGCCTAACTGGTCCAAAATAGGATTGATGCTTTGACCTCCACCTGCCAATTCCTGACACCAAATGGAAGTTACATTATCGCTATAGCTTAACATTAATCCAATCAAGGTGGTTAGGTCAGTTTCGGTACTGTCCTTGAAAAATTGCATGAGTCCAGAACCTCCATAAGCCCGGGAATCTCGGTATATAAACTTCTGGTCTAAGCTTAAATCCCCGTCTTGAATTTTTTGAAAAACACCTACCAGTATCGGAACCTTTACTACACTTGCTGTAGGGAAGGTGCTGTCAGCATTGATGTTAACTATCTTGTTTTGCTTCAGGTGTTTAACATAAATCCCCAAGTCCCCCTCAAAACCCGCAATAGCTTGATTGATTTTCTCGGTCAGCTTTTTGTCGATCTTCTGAGCATGGGCTTGACAGATAATTGATAAAAAAATAATGCACAGACTGAATAGTTTTTTCATGGATTAGAATTAAATTAGTTGAACCTCGAATTTAAGGAATAATAAAATACTATGGAATTATTTATGGTGGTAATTGGCGGAAAGCCAGAAGGAAGGTTTACCGAACAGCATGATGTTTTCTTTGGAATTGCTGATGAATTGAAGGACTTAGTGCCGGAAATGAATGAGTTTTGGCCAGCTCTAGAAGGGAGGATGCATATCGATTCCTGGAGAAAGGTAAGCAAGGTTACTGGTTATAAAATCCAAATCGTAGAGAAGGGACCGCAAACGGACGGTAATTTCAAGAAGTTATTTTTTGTCAATTTAGGAGGATACAAACCCAATGACATGGAGGAATATCATTATAAGCAATTGGTGGTGGCAGATGATTTAGCTGAAGCGACCAGGGTTGCCAAGGATACCGTTTTTTGGAAACATCATGAATCATCCCACATCGATGATAAATATGGGATCGATGTAGATGATATCTATGAAGTGTCTGACTTGTTAAACCCCAAATTCAAAGCCCAATATCATATCAGCATACAGGGGACGACCGATACATCTGAAGATATACTTGAAGTAGGTTATTTAAAGATCAGTAAGCTAGTGGGCTAGAGGTACACTCTCAATAGCCGGCTGTAAATCTCTTTTTGATGAATTTATTGTTTTCAACTTCATCTACCACAGCTACGGCCAAATCTTCCACGGAGATATTGGAATGACCATCATGATCAAAAACAGGATGGTCTGTTCCAGTCCTATATTTTCCAGTCCTTTTTCCCTTTTTACTTGGATTCATCTCAATGGCTGGACTGATAAAGGTCCAATCCAATTCTTCTTCCCGTTGGATAACCTCATAAAAATCCGCTGCTGCCAGGGCGCCAGATTTAATCTCCTTTGGAAAATTAGGGTCATCCACAAGCCTATTGTCATTTTCATCCAAGAGACTTCCTGCACCTCCAATGACAATGAAACGTTTTATTCCGGTCTCCTTTAATTCTTTTAGAATATGTCTGGATCCTTCTAGGTAATCATCATAGATCTCAGGATTGGTCCAGCCTGCATTAAACGCCGAGATTACTACATCATTGCCATTTAATGCACTGCCAAGGCTAGTGTCATGCATCACGTCCATTTGTACCGCTAGGACATGAGGTTTATTTTTGAGGTTTTCTACATCCCGAGCGATCGCTGTCACTTCCATGTTTCTGTGTACCAATTCTTCCAATATATGGGAGCCAACAAACCCTGTTGCTCCGATCAATGCTACTTTCATATATGTCCTATTTTATTCAATAAAAAACAGGTTAGCAAACCTCTCTCAAAGTTTGACTAACCTGTTATTAATACAAATTATTGTATAAAATGTTTATTCCAAAAAACTTATTGCTTTATTGGCTCAACCTTATTTTTTTTGAATTTAGCATAGGAATCCAAGATATAAGCTTTTAGATCTTCTGGTGAAGCTTGCTTGATAAACTCATAGGAAGGCCTATAGCCATCTTTGAACAACAGAAGGTCTTGTCGCTCCATTGGAATCAGTGAAAGGATGACATCGTTTGTAAACACGCGGTCTACATTTCGTTGTTCTCGCTCTATTTCCAAGATATCTATCGATGCCCTTGCCTGTTTGGCTTCCTTGCCAAATAATCGGGAAGGGGATATCCTCAAACCTCCACGGGTTGTGCTGGTTTCAACAGCTTTACTGTTGTTCTTGGCCCTTTCGATTTCTCTGGTCAATCGGCTGTCCGTAATCTTAGAAACAACAACTTCATCAATCGTAATGGTGCTTTTGTCGTTTACTAAATAGATACGGGTAATTCCTTCCTGATAGATAAATGCAGTATCTCGGTCATAACCTTGGGCGGTTAGACTTAAATAATCACTCATCTTTCCAGGGATTGTGAAATTCCCCTGTAGGTCGGTCTTTACTTGATCGTTTGTTCGCAGGTTCTTGATCAGTACATCAGGCAATTTCTTGCTGGTTTCCAGATCATATACTATTCCTTTGATCTCTTGTGCAAATGAAATGGTTATGTTGCCCAAAAGTAACATAACCAATAGCAATAAATTTTTGTGAATCTTCATATATTATTTTGATGTCCAGTTATTGTTCTCTGGATTGATATCCGGATAAACATTGTCTGGATCTATTTTAACGCTAGTAAGCTTCTCGGTAGTATCTAAAACAAACTTCCAAGAGGTATTTCTTTCCCAAACTTCAACTGGTAATTTCTTTCTCACTTTTTTACCACTTGCTGTTGTTGCTTCAACCACAACGGGCATCGCCATTTTTTGAAGGTTTTCGATCGTGATCACGGAACCTTTAGCTGGATCTAAATCTACGTAGCTTACATCGCTAATCGCTTGATCTAAAGACCAATTGTTCAAGAACCAACCTCTCCAGAACCAATTTAAATTTTCTCCGGTTTCATTTTCAATGGTACGGAAGAAATCATTTGGTGTCGGGTGTTTGTAAGCCCAATAGTCGATGTATTTTCTGAAGGCAGCGTCAAATCTTTCAGGACCTAAAACCTCATCTCTCAAGATCCTAAGCGCAAATCCCGGTTTATAATAAGCCAATAAGCCAATGTTTCTTTCTTTCATGCCCTGTGGACTGGTGAAAATTGGCTCTAGGTTTGGATGCATTAACGCTTTCGCCATGGCATTTCTATCGCCCATCCTGCGGAAATATTCGCCGTTGTTGAAGGCCTCTGTGGAAAGGTCATTGATAAAAGTGTTGAAACCTTCATCCATCCAGGCATATAGGCGTTCATTCGAACCTACGATCATTGGGAACCAAATATGGCCAAATTCATGGTCAGTTACTCCCCAAAGGCTTCCTGCTTTAGCTTTACTACCACAGAACACAATTGCAGGATATTCCATACCCCCAACATTGGATGCTACATTCACGGCAACTGGATATGGGTAATTATGCCATTTCTTTGAATAATATTCTATGGAAGCTTTGGTATATTCTGTAGATCTTTCCCATGCATTTCCACCATTGCTCTCTTTTGGATAAGCAGATAGCGCCAGTGCTTTTTTGCCATCTTGCAGGTTAATCTGTGCTCCATCGATGATAAATGCCTTAGAGGAAGCCCAAGCTACATCTCTTGCATTTTCCAATCTATATTTCCAGGTCAATGTGCTTTTGTTTGGCCTAGAATTTTTATTCGTCACTTCATCTTGAGAACGGATAATGACGGTTTTATCACTTGATTTTGCTTTGTTGTATCTTTCCAGCTGTTCTTTGGTCCATACCTCTTGTGGGTTCAATAATTCACCACCAAGTACAACGATGTGGTTTGCAGGAGCAGTTACCTCCACATTGAAATCTCCATATTCAAGGTAAAACTCACCTGGACCAGAGTATGGTAAAGTATTCCAGCCAGTTACGTCATCATAAACAGATACTTTAGGGTACCATTGTGCAATAGCATAAATATCTCCGTTTTCCGTAGGAAGGATACCGGTACGGTCAGCGCCATACTGAGGGACGATATAGGAGAAATCCATGCTGATTTCTGTTTTTCCGCCGTTAGCTGCCAATGGAGTAGGAAGGTCGATTCGCATGCGGGTATCGTCGATGCTGTACTTTACATCAGCCTTACCACCGCCTGAAACATTGGAAATCGTATATCCACCATTGAAATCGGATCCTGCGTCACCATAGCGACTGTTTGTCAATGGGACCACGGCTTGACCGATGGATTTTTGATTGAACAGGTTTTGTTCCAATTGCAACCAGATGAAATCCAATTGGTCGGGGCTATTATTTGTATAATGGATTTTTACAGTTCCTTTTACCTCATGGGTCTTATCGTCCAAGCTTACTTTGATATCATAACTTGCCGCATTCTGCCAATAAAGTTGGCCTGGTTTCCCCGAAGCAGAACGATAAACATTTCCATTCTGTGTATAAAAACCAGGTTTAAAAGCCTCTTTGTAATCGTATTTACTCTCGACTTTTTGTGCAAAACTGCTTTGTAAAATACCAGCTTGGGCCAATAGGAGGCCTAAGGATATCTTAATAATAGATTTATTCATGCGTGTTTATAATTTAGATTTGTATTCGTCTTCATCAAAACCTAATAAAATACCCTTTGGACTTTCGATCAAGGGTCTTTTTATCATACTATTGTTACCAAGAAGGACTGCATTTGCACTCTTTGCATCCTTAACGGCAGCCTGTTCTTCAGGGCTCAGCTTTCTCCAGGTTGTTCCTTTTTTATTCACTAATTGTTCCCAAGAAACTTCTTTTTCCCATTCTTCAAGTTTGTTTAAGGTTGCCGGTTCTTTCTTATAGTCGTGAAAAACATACTCTTTATGGTTCTCATTTAACCAATCTATTGCCTTTTTTACTGTATTACAATTTTTAATTCCGTAGACCTGAAGCATAGCTATTATAATATTAGAAAGTTATATTCAGCTAAAGATATTAATAAAATCTTTAATAGCTACGGAAGGAGGGTATGGAGGATACCTAAAAAGTTCATAGTGTATTTTTTACACTATATTCTTTGAACTCACAAAAAAACTTTATCTTTATTGGTATTAATAAAATTTAGAAAATATACTATGAGCCTAAAAGATTTCAAAGGAGTTTTAACTGGAGATCAAGTTCAAGAGCTTTTTGAAAAAGCAAAAGAGCATAAATTTGCATTACCTGCAGTAAACATTATCGGTACAGATTCTATCAATGCTGTTATGGAAACGGCTAAGAAAGTTAATTCACCTGTGATCATTCAATTGTCAAACGGTGGAGCACAGTTCTACGCTGGGAAATCCCTGAATAATGATAATTTACAAGCATGTATTCTAGGAGCTGTTTCAGCTGCTCAACACGTACATTTATTAGCAGAGCACTATGGTGTTGCCGTTATTTTGCACACTGACCATGCTGCCAAAAAATTATTGCCTTGGATTGATGGATTGTTGGACGCTGGTGAGAAATTCTTTGCTCAACATGGCAAGCCATTGTTTTCATCTCATATGTTGGACCTTTCTGAGGAGCCTTTGGAAGAGAACATCGAAATCTCTAAAAAATATCTAGAGCGCATGAAACCACTTGGTATGACTATCGAAATTGAATTAGGCGTTACTGGTGGTGAAGAGGACGGAGTGGATAACTCTGACGTTGATAGCTCAAAACTATATACTCAACCAGAAGAGGTTGCTTATGCTTTTGAAGAGCTTTCTAAAGTTTCTGATAAATTCACGGTAGCTGCTGCATTTGGTAATGTACATGGTGTTTATAAGCCAGGAAACGTGAAGTTACAACCTGTTATCTTACATAACTCTCAAGAATACATCCGTGAGAAATTCAACTTAACGGCTGAAAAACCAGTTAATTTTGTATTCCATGGTGGTTCTGGTTCTTCTCCTGAAGAAATCGAAGAAGCAATTTCCTATGGTGCTATCAAAATGAACATCGATACAGATATGCAATGGGCTTTCTGGGACGGTGTAAGAAAATACGAAGCTAAAAACCACGATTACCTACAGGCGCAGATCGGTAACCCAGAAGGTGCTGATTCTCCAAACAAGAAATATTACGACCCTCGTGTTTGGTTGCGTAAAGGTGAAGAAGCTTTCGTTGAGCGTTTGGAACAAGCTTTTGCTGAATTGAACGCTGTAAATGCTACAGATAAAATTTAATTCTTAATCGAATTACAAGTATAATAAGGGAGCTTTCCATTGCGGAAAGCTCTCTTTTTTTGTCCTGTTATCGGCTTTAATCCTGACCTCATTCGAGGCATATTCGAGAACGCCGAATTGGGTAAAGGATTTCTCGAATATGCCTCGAATAATACCCGATGCGAAGTAAGTAGATTTCTCTCGGAATGTTGGAGGGTAAAAAGGTCTTTTGGCCATTTTATTCTCCTTATCATGGAAAATCTGAATCTGTTGAAAACAATTCCGGTATCAGCATACTAAGCTAAGTTTAAACTCGTATATATTAATAGGAATACCTTATAAGAGGGGTTAAGAAATTGTGAAGTAAGTCAAATGTAAAATTGTCCTTTATCACATGTTTTATGCTATATAATCCTTAATATTACAATAAGAAGCAAATAAGAATGTATAAGGATCGATTTATAAATTATTTAAAATTTGAGAAGCGGTATTCTGAACATACGATCATTGCTTATGAGCGTGAGATAGATGGGCTGTTCCAATTTTTGGAAGTCGAGTCCATGCCCTTTGAGGAAATTGACTATCGATTTTTGAGGTATTATTTTTCCAATTTAAAGGAGCAGGGCAAGGAGGCCACTTCGGTGAATCGGGCGATATCTTCATTGAAATCATTCTATAAATTTTTAATGCGCGAAGGTCTGGTCAAGCAGAATCCGATTGCCTTGATCAAATCCTTGAAAACAGCCAAGAAACTGCCCGTAGTCGTCGAGAAAGAAAAGATGATCAAGTTATTGGACCATATGAATTCATCGTCTGAGGATTTTGAGCAAATCCGTGATTTCATCGTTTTGGAACTCTTGTTCGGAACCGGTATTCGTTTGGCGGAATTGTTAAAAATAAAGGAGCAGGATATTGATTTTTATAATAAAAAAATACTTATATTCGGAAAAAGGAGCAAGGAGCGTTTTGTTCCCATACACCAAACATTGGCCAACGAATTGAGGAAGTATTTGGATTTGAAAAAAGCAAAAGATTTTCAAAACAAATCAACAGAATTGATCGTTAGCAAAGAAGGGAAGGAAGCTTATCCTAAACTGATATATCGAATTGTCAAGAAATACTTAAGTACGATCACTTCCCAAAAGAAAAGGAGTCCGCACGTATTGCGGCACAGCTTTGCAACCGCCCTGTTGGACAACGGCGCAGATTTAAATGCAATCAAGGAATTATTAGGTCATGCTGGGTTATCGGCAACACAAGTGTATACCCATAATTCGGCAGAACGTTTAAAATCAATTTATAAACAAGCTCATCCAAAAGCTTAAAAAAGGAGGAAAAATGAACATTACAGTGCAATCTATTAAATTTAATGCTGACAGTAAGCTAATCGAGTTCATTAAGAAGAAAGCGGAAAAACTAAATCAGTTCTTGGATAACATCATCGAAGGTGTATGTTATTTGCGACTGGAAAACGTAGAAGATGAAGCCAACAAAATAGTAGAACTTAAATTTAATGTTCCCGGCAATCAATTGTTTGCCAAAGCACAAGCTAAAAGTTTCGAGGAAGCAACGGATATTGCAATTGAATCTATTAGACGACAAATCAACAAACACAAAACCAAAACAAGAACTAATCTGAGTAATCACAAAGAAGTATTAAATCAAGAAGAAGAATTTTAACTACAATATTTAAAAACACGAAAAGGCTCCTGATGAGGGAGCCTTTTCGTGTTTTTAGACATTAGACAATAGACATCAGACATCAGACCGTTCTGGGGGTATATCTGGGATAGATGGGTGGATGGGTAAAGATTTAAGGTTCCGCAGGAAGTTTTGTTAGCACACTGCTATTCTGAACGATCAGTGAAGAATCTGTAGACTTTTTTTTTAAGGACGCTGTCATTCTGCACCGAAGGTGCAGGAACTGTACGCTATGTTGAACCAGGATGCCCTTCGCGTAGCTCAGGGAATGGGATGGGAGGATGGACCAAGATTTAAGGTTCCGCAGGAAGTTTTGTTAGCACACTGCTATTCTGAACGATCAGTGAAGAATCTGTAGACTTTTTTTAAGGAGGCTGTCATTCTGCACCGAAGGTGCAGGAACTGTACGCTATGTTGAACCAGGATGCCCTTCGCATAGCTCAGGGAAAGGGATGGGAGGATGGACCAAGATCGGGGTCTTGAACCAGGATGCCCTTCGCGTAGCTTAGGGAATGGGATGGGTGGATGGGTAAAGATCTAAGGTTCCGCAGGAAGTTTTGTTAGCACACTGCTATTCTGAACGATCAGTGAAGAATCTGTAGACTCTTTTTTTTAACGAGGCTGTCATTCTGCACCGAAGGTGCAGGAACTGTACGCTATGTTGAACCAGGATGCCCTTCGCATAGCTCAGGGTAGGGATGGGAGGATGGACCAAGATCGGGGTCTTGAACCAGGATGCCCTTCGCGTAGCTTAGGGAATGGGATGGGAGGATGGACCAAGATTTAAGGTTCCGCAGGAAGTTTTGCTAGCACACTGCTATTCTGAACGATCAGTGAAGAATCTGTAGACTTTTTTTTTAAGGAGGCTGTCATTCTGCACCGAAGGTGCAGGAACTGTACGCTATGTTGAACCAGGATGCCCTTCGCATAGCTCAGGGAATGGGATAGGAGGATGGACCAAGATCTGGTTTTGAACCAGGATGCCCTTCGCATAGCTTAGGGAATGGGATGGGAGGATGGGTAAAGATTTAAGGTTCCGCAGGAAGTTTTGTTAGCACACTGCTATTCTGAACGATCAGTGAAGAATCTGTAGACTCTTTTTTTAAAGGACGCTGTCATTCTGCACCGAAGGTTCAGGAACTGTACGCTATGTTGAACCAGGATGCCCTTCGCGTAGCTTAGGGAATGGGATGGGAGGATGGACCAAGATTTAAGGTTCCGCAGGAAGATTTGTTAGCACACTGCTATTCTGAACGATCAGTGAAGAATCTGTAGACTTTTTTTTTAAGGAGGCTGTCATTCTGCACCGAAGGTGCAGGAACTGTACGCTATGTTGAACCAGGATGCCCTTCGCATAGCTCAGGGTGCGGGAAGGGAGGATGGGCCAAGATCGGGGTCTTGAACCAAGATGCCCTTCGCGTAGCTCAGGGAATGGGATAGGAGGATGGACCAAGATCTGGTTTTGAGCCAGGATGCCCTTTGGCAGAGCTCATATTCTGGATATAAGAACAAGATAGTTAGCCAACTTTGAAAATTCTGTTGCCTTATGTCTTATATCTGTTAGTCTAAACTAAACAATATGTCTATTTTAATTTGGAATAATTCTTAACAATATTTAGATTTGTTCCAAATTAAAAGAGAGCACATGATTTGTCCATTAGCAAATTTTGAAGAGATTTTCCAAACTGAGGATGGGGCTGTATACCAATGTAGCCGTAGGAACTGTTATTGGTTAGATTTTCAAGGGTCTACAACTGCTTTTAGGGTTAGGGACTTTTTTGCTTTTAAGAAGAGGGTAGATGCCATTGATCTGGAAATGATGCTGAGCAATTCGGCTAGAGCATTTGATTTTGAGATCATTATGCCCTTCAGGACCGATAGTATCTTTGTTTTATCTGTGCAAGACATCATTAAATTAAAGGCTGTACTTTCTGGTGCGAAATTTATGATCGAGCTGAATAGCGAAATCAAAGCCTGCCTACAGGCCAAAGCCTTGATTGCCATTTAATATTCTTTATAATTATACTGATTCTAAATAGCTTAGCTAATATTATGGCTAATTTAGACTGAATTTGTATTACATATTTTTCCTACAATTTCTTTCGTTTAGCTTTATCTTTGTGTTAAGGAAATCGACATAAGGTTTCTTGTTATTACATAAAAAGGAAAATATATTATGAAAGATTTATTGAAATTAAAAACATCTATCTCAGAAGAGATTGAAAACATATTGAATGAACAAGTTAAAGTAGAAGCACACTCATCAGCATTGTATTTGGCAATGTCAGCATGGTGTGATGATCAAGGCTTGGACAATGCAGCAGATTTCTTTGCTAAACAATCAGATGAAGAGCGTACTCACATGCTAAAGATCTTCAAATACATCAGCGACCGCGGTGGACGTTCTATTTCACCTGAAATCACGAATGTACCAGTTGATTTTGAATCTTTCAGAGGTGTATTCGAGCAAACATTGGAGCAAGAGATGTTTGTAACGGAACAATTTAACAAGATCGCTGACAAATGTTTCAAAGCAAAAGATTTTGTAACATTCAACTTCATTCAATGGTTCCTAGAAGAGCAAGTAGAGGAAGAATACATTGCCAGACGCATCCTAGAACTATTCGACGTAATCGGCGAAGAAGGTACTGGACGTTGGGAAATTGACCGTCATTTAGTGAAAGTAACTTTCGATGGAGAATAAAATTCTTTAAAAAGTAAAAAAAAGGGGCTAACATCACATTTTAGCCCCTTTTTTTTATACAATTATTTTCAGTTTATACGTTTTAATAGTAAATTTCAGTTTATAGTTATTTAGTGAATTTTTAGATTGCCAATTTAGTCTATAGCTTTGTGAGAAATTACTGTTTAGGTATACTTATTTTGCTTCTAACATTTTTAGGATTTCATGAGCTCCATGCTCAAGAAGCCTTGAAAAATGTAGAAGGTGTGGTAGTTGACAGTACGGGGCTGGGGATGAAAGATGCATCGGTAAGGTTGATTAGCAATATCGATACCATGAGCACGACCACGGATGCAAATGGCTTCTACCAATTCAGGAATGTCAAAGGGAAAAACCTCAATATTTCCTATAGTATGTTGGGATACCAGA
This sequence comes from Sphingobacterium sp. LZ7M1, assembly GCF_024296865.1. Taxonomy (GTDB): domain Bacteria; phylum Bacteroidota; class Bacteroidia; order Sphingobacteriales; family Sphingobacteriaceae; genus Sphingobacterium. The sequence goes on from NZ_CP101134.1 coordinate 2,094,030, forward strand.
TCGTAAACAAGAGTATTCCTACTACCGTATTCATCAATAAGATTTTCGTACCGCGAGTTGTACTATACCCACAGTCCACATTAATTCCCGAGGTTAGGGTAGTAAAAGTCATCCCTGTCGTGGATCGCGGGGATACGATCCAATTCAATATGTCCGCATTTTCTTTTCCTGAACATTCACTTCTTGAAGAGGCCATCAAGCAATTGCCAGGTTTTCAGGTCCTGCGTGATGGTACAACATATTATAATGGTCAATTGATTCGGGGAGTACGAGTGGATGGCAAGAAATTCTTTGGTGGTGACCTGCTGACTGCTACGCGAAACCTCCCTTCGGAGTTTGTAAAACAGGTTGAAGTCATCAATGACTATGGCGATCTCTCTATGGCAAAAGGTATTAAGACATCAGATCCGGAAAAGATCATCAATATTATCCTAGAGGAAGATAAGAAGCGGATTACCTTTGGGCAGGGAACGATTGGTGCGGGTACACGGGACCGATTTATCGGTAGTTTAGGTATCAATAAATTCAATGATGGTCAGGAAATGTCCATTATTGGTTCCTTGAACAATACGAATACCAGTCTATTCCTTTTTGGTTCGCCAGATGGAGCTGGAGGTAGAAATACGGACCTTTCTGAGGTGGGAGACTTTTCAGACCCTAATGATGGTTTGAACAAATTAGGGTCGCTAGGGATTTCTTTTACCGATAACCTAGGCGATAATATTACCTTGAATGGAGGATATTCCTATCAAAGTAAGTTTAACCTAACGGAAGGAAATTCTTTGTTGACCTCTTCATATGCAGGCTATAAGATCCACCGTTTCGAGAAGTACCAAAGCCGTTCCTATGATAACTTGCATACCTTGAATTTGGAGATGAATGCCAAGTTCAAAAATAACGATGTATTAAAGATCAATCCAAAAGTTGCCTATAATCGGGAGTATTTCTATAACCATAGAACGACGGATTTGACCAACCGAAGATTGCATGATATAGGTGAGAGACAGGATACGACCATCAATAGTAAGCCTTCGGCTGATATTTCAGTTCTCTATTCCAAATACTTTCACAAGCCGGGAAGAAAGCTCGTTGGTGATCTGAAATTAAATTATCAATCATTGACCAAGGATGATGTGGTATCGGAATACTATGAAAGTTTTGATTCTACTGGAACCATTCCTACGATGACGAGTTATCGACAGCGGCAACTGGTGGATGCAAGAAATGATGTTGCAGGAGTAAAGAGTTCGTTATCATATGTGGAGCCTTTCTATGAACATAGTTTATTGGAGATATTCCATGAAATGGACATCAATAATATTGAAGCTGTTCGTACCGTGCGGGATCCGTATTACCTAGGTGGGGAATTTGTTGATTCCTTGGCCATGGACTATGCCTATCAGTTTAGGAGCTTTAAAACAGGATTGAACTATCAATATGAACCTAACAAGAAATTTAGGGTCAATATGGGTTTTTCGGTACAACCTGTCAATCTATCCGGAAGGGTGCGAGGTGATACCACGATCTATAAATATAATAACGTGAACCTGGTACCCTCTACCACCATCCGTTATAAATTCAGCAATGACCTGGAAATCAAATTGGCCTATTTGGGAAGAAACGTACAACCGACTTTTTTACATATCTCGCCAGTAAGGGACAACTCGAATTCAAGGAACATTATTATCGGTAACCCTTCATTGAAAGCTGAATTTTCCAATCAGTTTTCTACCACATTAAGGAAGTTCGTGCCGACCCGTGGAAAGTATTTCCAGACCGATTTTGCCTATACCTTTATTGCGAATAAGATCGTAACAGCAAAGAAATCATTATCCAATGAAACCATTCAGGAAACTACTTTCGAGAATACCGATGGCTATTACGATATCAAGTGGTATTATGAGTTTAATTCGCCTATTTTTTCGGATGAGCTGAACTTAGGACTTTCAGGAAATGTAGATTATTATAATAACCTGTCCTATATCAACGATAGGAAGAGTACGACGCAACAGGTGTTATTTAACCAAAATGTGCAGTTTAGGTACTTGCCGAATGAATATTTTGAATCGGTTTTCAATACCAATTATTTCCTGAACCGTGCTGTTTACGAGCTTCCCTATAAAAATAAGATTGCTGCCCATTCCTTTTTGTTGAGTTTGGCAGGTAGAGGTTATCTTTCGGAGAATTTTGTTTTAGGTGCTGAGATGTCGCAAAAGTTTTATAATGGTTATGTGAGCGAATTGAGTGATGTAAATCCAACTATTATCAATACCTACCTAGAATATAGCTTTTTGAAAAACAAAGCAGCATTAATTAGGTTACAATGTAATGATATCATGGACCAGAACAAGAATGTGGGGGTAATGACTTCATATGTTGGTAACGATGTATTTGAATCTAGGAACAATAGGTTGGGGCGATACTTTATGTTGACCTTTAACCTACGTTTGCAAACTTATCCGAATAAATAAATGAGAGCAGCAGTAATGACAACATTTGGAGGGCCTGAGGTTTTTCAAATTGAAGAAAGGGAAGATTTAACACCGACTGGGGATGAGCTAGTGATTGAGGTCAAGGCTGCTGGAATTAACCGTCCAGATGTCTTTCAAAGAAAGGGGCATTATCCAGCTCCAGCGCATGTCATCCAGGAAATTCCAGGTTTGGAAGTTTCCGGTATCGTTAGCTCCATTGGACCAGAGGTGCACAGATTTAAGGTTGGGGATGAAGTGATGGCTCTGTTGCCAGGTGTAGGTTATGCGACCCAAGCTTGCGTATCAGAAAGAGCATGTTTGCCAAAGCCCAAAAACTTGAGTTTTGAGGAGGCAGCTTGTATTCCGGAGACGGTTTATACTGTTTGGCATAATGTCTTTCAAAGGGGGCGATTAAAGAGGGGTGAGCGGGTACTGATCCATGGAGGAACAGGAGGCATTGGGACCACGGCAATTCAGATTTGTAAGCAATTTGGTGCCATAGTCTATTGTACCGTAGGGTCAGAAGAAAAAAGAAAGGTAGCTTTGGACCTTGGTGCTGATAAAGCCATTAATTATAAGACTGAAGATTTTGTTGATGTCCTCAAGCCGGAAGGTCTGGATGTAATATTGGACAGTATAGGTGGGGTATATTTCAACAAGCACATCGCATTGCTGCATGAAGATGGAAGGTTGGTACAGATCAATGCCATGGAAGGCGGAAAAGTGGAATTGAATCTTCTGAAGCTGATGCAAAAACGGATCACGGTGACGGGTTCGACATTGAGAGGGCGAGACCTTTCGTTCAAAGGAGAGTTGACAAAAGAAATTGAAACAAATATTTTACCTCTTTTAGAAAAAGGGGTGATCAGACCACTGCTAACTAAAATCTTTCCCTTTGAGGAGGTAATTGAGGCACATCGCTATTTTGAGAGTCCAGAACAGTATGGGAAAATAGTGCTTAGAATGGATAGCTAAATACTTTTAGCGATTGGCTTTGTCAATTATTTTCCTATATTTAGAAATTGATAAAACCTATTTTTCACAAAATGAACTTAAAATTTATTACTACAGCTTTATTGATAGGTACGACTGTCTTATCAGGATTTGCTCAAAAAGTTGGGAAGGTTGAGAAACCGATCGATTTGGTGAGCACCTTGGTGGGTACACAATCTACTTATTTTTTATCCAGCGGTAATACTTATCCAGCGATAGCCCTGCCATGGGGGATGAACTTTTGGAGTCCCCAAACCGGAAAGATGGGCGATGGATGGATGTACACCTATACCGCAGAGAAATTGCGTGGAATAAAACAGACCCATCAGCCATCACCTTGGATGAACGATTATGGTCAATTTTCCATTATGGCGATGGTCGATAATAAGACTTTCGATCAGGACAAACGTGCGAGTTACTTTTCGCATAAGGCCGAGGTTGCAAGACCACATTACTATTCAGTATACCTTGCTGACTATGATACCAAGGTGGAGCTAACTCCGACAGAACGTGCTTCATATTTTAGGTTTACTTTTCCAAAAACAGATTCAGCTTTTGTATTGATCGATGCTTTTGATAAGGGTTCTTACGTAGAAGTTATTCCTAAGGAGAACAAAATCGTTGGTTATAGTACGAAGAACAGCGGTGGAGTTCCTGAGAACTTCAAGAATTATTTCGTGATGACCTTTGATAAGCCATTTGCGAATGTTTCAACTTTCGCTGATTCAGTTTTGACTGATGGCCGGTTTATGGTAAAAGCAGACCACGTGGGCGCTATTGTAGGGTTCCAGAATGCGAATGCAGGTGAACAAGTGTTGATGAAAGCTGCCTCTTCTTTTATTAGTCCTGAACAAGCGGTTCAAAACTTGAAGGAGTTAGATGGTGTAACATTTGACGAACAGGTTAAAAAAGGAGAGGATATCTGGAATAAGGAATTAGGAAAGATTGAAATAGAAGGAGGAAACATTGACCAGATGCGTACGTTCTATTCTTCCCTGTACCGATCGTTATTGTTCCCAAGGATGTTCTATGAGATCAATGCACAGGGCGAGGTGGTTCACTATTCTCCATATAATGGGAAAGTGCTACCAGGCTATATGTTTACTGATACCGGATTTTGGGATACGTTCAGGGCCTTATTTCCATTCCTGAACTTGATGTACCCAGAGATCAATGAAAAGATGCAGGAAGGCTTGGCAAACGCCTACCGTGAAGGTGGTTGGTTGCCTGAATGGGCGAGTCCTGGTTATAGAAATATCATGGTCGGTAACAATTCTGCTTCTGTAGTAGCTGATGCGTACATCAAAGGGGTTAGATCTAAAGATATTGAGACCTTGTATGAGGCGGTATTAAAAGGTGCCAACAATGCAGGGCCGATAACAGCAGTAGGTAGAGCAGGGGCCGAATACTATAATGAATTGGGTTATGTGCCATATGATGTGAAAATTAACGAAAATGCTGCCCGTTCTCTAGAATACTCTTATGATGACTTTGCTATCTATCAATTAGCAAAATCATTGAACAAAGATTCCGATAAAGATTTCTACAAAAAGAGAGCTTATAACTATCAGAAGTTATTTGACCCATCAACAGGCTTGATGCGCGGTAAGAATAAGGATGGATCATGGTCTACACCATTCAATCCATTCAAATGGGGAGATGCTTTTACAGAAGGTAACAGTTGGCATTACAGCTGGTCCGTATTCCAGGACGTTGAAGGGTTTTCGAAATTGTTAGGTGGACATAAAGCAATGGAAATCAAATTGGATTCTGTATTTACCTTACCTCCAATTTTTGATGATAGCTATTATGGCTTCCCAATCCATGAGATCCGTGAAATGCAGATTGCCAATATGGGTCAATATGCGCATGGTAATCAGCCTATCCAACATATGATCTACTTATACAATCATGTGGGAGCTCCTTGGAAGGCTCAGTATTGGATCAGGGAAACGATGAACAGAATGTATTCGCCAAATCCTGATGGATACTGTGGTGACGAGGATAACGGCCAGACTTCAGCTTGGTATGTGTTTTCAGCCATAGGCTTCTATCCAGTAACTCCTGCTACCGATGAATACGTGCTAGGATCGCCAGTATTTGATAAGGTCACTTTGCATTTAAGCAATGGCAAGACCGTGAATATCGAGTCTAAGAACAACTCTGACCAGAACCGTTATATCCAGAACATGAAATGGAATGGCAAGAACTATACAAAGAACTATATCAATCATAGTGAATTGTTGAAAGGTGCTAATCTGCAGTTTGACATGGGTGCAGAGCCTAATAAGAAAAGAGGGATCAATAAAGCTGACCTTCCTTACTCCATCAGTAAGGACGATCAATAGACTGATCAATACCTAGTGAAAAAAAAGCTCCAAGATTAGTCTTGGAGCTTTTTTTAGGTTAATAGGTTGGAGAGATTAAAAAAGGCTTGAAATCAATTCAAGCCCATAAAAATTCGTTTTATCTTACCCCATACCTTAGGGCGCGCACATGTTCCTTTACTAGATGTATTCTGGTAAATTAATTGCTTTTTGGCTAGTGAAGATTAAAAATCTTCATCATCGTCATCAAAATCATCGTAGCCGCCGATCGAATCGATATCGTCTAATCCGAATTCATCATCGTCATCAAAGTCATCATCATCGTCATCAGGACCGTTGAAGTTGAGCACTCTTTCATCAACCTTTACATCTGTTTCAATTGCTTGCATTGTAGCCATGTTGTTTATTATGATATTTTTCTTTTGTTATGTAAAATTATAGAAGAAAATTCAATTGATAAATTTTTTTTAAAAATAATTAAAACAAATTTTATCCTACCTTATAATGATTTAATCGACGATTTCACCGATACTGTTCTCTTCAGCTACAATATCTTTAAGCTGAGGGAGATCCTTGGTGCTGGATAGCCCAAAGTGGTTCATGAACTCGCCGCTGGTCGCATATAGCAGGGGCTTTCCAATGCTGTTCGCCTTTCCTGCAATCTGTATCAAGCCTTTATCCAAAAGCCTTTGAATGGAATAATCACAGTTCACACCGCGGATCTGTTCTACTTCCAATTTGGTAATCGGCTGCCTATAGGCGATGATTGCCAAGGTTTCTAGTGCTGATTGGCTCAGTTTTTTTCTTTCTTTATGGATTTGAAGCTGATTGATAGCATCGTGGTAGGCCGGTTTTGTCAAGAACTGCAATTGATCATTGATGGAAACCAATGCCAAGGGATAATCTTCGGATTCATACTTAGCCTTAAGTTTTCCAATAAACTCTGCTAATTCCACTTTACTGATCTCAATGGCCAAGGCTTCCTGTAAAATTTCACGCAGGTCTTTCTGGCTTATTCCTTCGGAAGATGCAAAGATGATAGCTTCAATATTTAATATAATATCTTTCAAAACGATGCTTAATAATTAATAACCTGTTCTTCCATCTGTTCTGGTAATTCCCTGAACCTATAGGTCTGTGTTCTAAGTTGAGGTTCAAATCCAGCTTCAATGATTGCATCCTGAATGGATTTTGAAGTGAACCTGTGGGGAGCACCAGCAGCGGAAACTACATTCTCTTCAATCATGATGGATCCAAAATCGTTAGCACCAGAATGAAGACAGATTTGTGCAGTCTGCTTTCCGACGGTTAACCAAGAAGCTTGGATATTCTTGACGTTAGGGAGCATAATTCTGCTTAGGGCGATCATCCTGATGTATTCATCTGCCGTTACATCATTGGTGATGCCACGAAGGCGTTTCAATAAGGTTCCGTCATCCTGGAATGGCCAAGGGATAAATGCGATGAATCCATAGGCATCGGCAGGTTTTTCGCTTTGTACCTCACGGATCCATACCAAATGCTCAAAGCGTTCTTCGATGGTCTCAATATGACCGAACATCATGGTTGCTGAAGTTGGCAAGTTGATTTTATGGGCAGCACGCATGACATCCAACCATTCCTGTCCGCCACATTTACCTTTAGAGATTAATCTGCGTACTCGGTCATTCAATATTTCTGCACCAGCACCTGGCAAGGAGTCAAGACCGGCCTCTTTCATGGCCGTCAGGACTTCAAGATGGCTCATGCCTTCCAATTTTGCAACGTGGGCAATTTCGGGAGGACCTAAGGAGTGCAGCTTCAGGGCTGGGTAAAGTTCTTTTAATTGTTTGAATAGGTTGGTGTAGAAACTCAATCCTAGATCAGGGTGATGTCCACCTTGCAACAGTAATTGATCACCACCATAGCGGAACGTTTCTTCGATTTTCTGCTTATAGGTTTCAATGTCCGTAATGTAACTTTCTTCATGGCCTGGGCGTCTGAAGAAATTACAGAATTTGCAGTTAGCGATACATACGTTGGTCGTATTCACGTTCCTGTCAATCTGCCAAGTTACCTTACCATGGGGAACTTGAATCTTACGCAGTTCGTTGGCTACAAAAGCAAGGTCTGCAGTTGCCGCTTCTTTATATAAGAAAATGCCTTCTTCTTTTGTCAAGAAGTCAAAGTTCAAGGCACGTTCTAACAGTTTGTTTACATTCATGTAATAACAAAGATACGGAGCTTTTTATGAAATCGGAAGATGTAAAATAGAATTGAAATGGATTAAAATTAACCTAAATAACACCTAATCAAATTGTTGCTTGAAGATAAGTGCTTATTCAGGTAATCAAATTAATTTTTAGAATAAATTTTGGAATACAAAAACTTATAAATCAGTTAGTTGTTTTAATAATAAGCTTACATTTATTTTACTTACAGTTTACCGTTTTATAATAAAGTAGCGTTGAAAATTCATATATTTAAGTACACTACAAAGGAGGTCATTGATGAGCCACGACATTATCCATATTGAACGTACATACCCAATTTCTACAGCTGCATTATGGCAGGCTATGACCGATAAGCAAAAGTTAAAGGACTGGTTCTTTGATATCCCTAATTTCAGTACGGAGGTTGGTGCCCAATTTGAGTTTTCAAAGGTTGAAAGGCAGGAAAAGGATTTTCACCAATGCCAAGTTTTGGAGGTAAAACCGGAGGAACTATTTAAGTTTACTTGGCGCCATCCAAAGCAAAAAAAAGGGAATTCAGTTATTACTTGGAGGTTTATTCCAAGGAGGGGAGCAACCACTTTGCATTTGACCCATGAAGGTTTGGAACATTTCAGAGATGCCGGAGAACAATTTTCCCAAGAACGTTTTGAGTCGGGTTGGGAAAGGATCTTGGGTGATTCACTAACAAAATTTATCGAAAAATTGTGACACAGGGTTTTGTCATAACCCTTTGAATATCATTTTTCTACTTCTTAATTAATGAATTCTTGCTGCGAAGAATAGCAATGGGAATTCATTTTTTTTTACATTTAGTTTTGAAACCTATTCTATTCGTTCACGGATCTAAAGATTTATATGAAGAAAATTTTCTCCAGTTTATATGTACAAGTCATATTAGGCATCCTTATCGGTATTTTATGCGGAGTGTTCTATCCTGATTTTGCTGTTAAACTAAAGCCTCTCGGTGACGGATTCATTAAGTTGATCAAGATGATCATCGCCCCGTTGATCTTTAGTTCCATCGTAATCGGTATCGCCGGAATGCAGGATATCAAGAAAGTCGGAAAGATTGGTTTGAGTTCCTTGATCTATTTTGAGATCATGACCACCATTGCCCTGATCATCGGATTGGTATTTGTGAACCTGATCCAGCCAGGCACGGGGATGAACGTTGATCCCAAGACTTTAGATCCTTCAGCCGTTTCTCATTATATACAGGAGTCCAAGGAACATAATAGCGTGATGGATTTTATCCTGAGCATTATTCCCAATAATGTTATTGCAGCCGTCGCATCAGATAATCTTCTACAAGTGTTATTGTTTGCTGTTTTGTTTGGAATTGGGCTTACGAAAATTGGTGAAAAGGCTTCAGCCCCAGTGATCGATGTCCTGCAATCCTTCTTAAAAGGTTTGTTTGCAGTCATTAAGATGATCATGTATTTGGCACCGATTGGTGCAATGGGGGCGATGGGCTTTACCATTGGAAAGTATGGGATCGAAGCATTATCCTCCTTAGGGTTATTGATGCTCAGTTTTTATGGCACCTGTATCGTTTTTATTGTAGGTGTGATTGGTGCCGTGCTCTATTTTTATGTGAATGTCAATATCTTCAAGTTACTAAAGTACATTAAAGAAGAGTTATTGATTGTTTTGGGTACTTCTTCTTCTGAATCGGCATTACCTGGCCTGATGCAAAAATTGGAAGATGCAGGCTGTTCCAAACCGATCGTTGGTTTAGTTATTCCTACTGGTTATTCATTCAACCTGGATGGTACCTGTATCTATCTGACCATGGCAGCTGTGTTTATTTCACAGGCCCTTAATATGCACCTCAATCTAGAACAGGAAATTACCCTGCTCTTGGTTCTCTTATTAACTTCTAAAGGCGCCGCTGGTGTAACCGGAAGTGGTTTTGTAACCCTTGCGGCAACTTTGCCCGTTGTAGGGCATATCCCTGTTGAGGCAGTGGGTTTGATCTTAGGGATTGATCGTTTTATGAGTGAGGCTAGGGCATTGACCAATATTATTGGAAATGCTACTGCTACCATAGTGGTCGCCAAATATGAAAAGGGCTTGGATGAGGACCTCCTTCATGAAAAGCTGGGTTCTGCGCATGCAGAGATTAAATAAGATCTGGAATCGCCTCATAAGGGCGATTTTTTATTTAAAGAATTTGATAAATCACAACACGAAAACTAAAAAAGTAAAACATTAGCCTCCTTTTATTGGTTAAAGTAATATTCCAAGTTGATATTGTATCACAGTTTAAGATTTTTATATGGATTTAAAGTCTAATGAACCTTTTTGGTTGGTCAAGAATGGAATTATTTCATCTTATCCTTCCTTGAGAAATGATTTAGCATGCGATGTTCTGGTCGTTGGGGCTGGAATTACGGGTAGTCTGATTGCACACCAATGCGTGGAGCAGGGTTATGAAACGGTCGTGATCGATAAAAGAGAAGTCGTGAACGGGAGCTCCTCGGCTACTACATCCATGTTGCAATATGAGATTGATACCCCCTTGTATCAATTGATAGATATGGTTGGAAAGGAAGGTGCAGTAGAAAGTTATAAGGCTTGTTGTGAATCCATTGATAAGTTAGGGAAAATCGCCTCGAAGATAAAATCTGAAGCAGGTTTCAAAAAGAAATTATCCCTGTACTATGCCTGTAGAAAGAAAGATATTTCTTGGTTGAAAAAGGAATTTGAAGCCAGAAAGCAAGCTGGATTTGATGTGAGCTGGTTGGAAAAGGATGAGATAGAGAAAAAGTTGGAAATCAAAGATTCACATGGAGGGATTCTTTCCAAGCATGGCGGAAGTGTCGATGCCTTCCGTCTGGCGCATGATTTATTGCAGTACGATCAAAAAAGAGGATTAAAGATTTTTGATAAGAACGAGCTTGTGAGAGTGGAAGAGAAAAAGGATTTCAACCTTGTTCACTTGGATACCAAGGCTAAGATAAAAGCCAAACATATTATCTATTGTATTGGCTATGAAAGTGCCAATCTGATCAAGGAGAAGTTTGTCGATCTCCTGAGTACCTATGCCATCGTTTCGGAGGTAAATCAAAAGCTTTACGAAAAGTACAATGATTACCTGATCTGGAATACCTCAGATCCCTATTTATATATGCGGACCACAGATGATGGCCGATTTTTAATAGGCGGTGAGGATGAGGAGTTCAGAAACCCTCAGAAGAGGGATGAGCTATTGGGTGAAAAATCATTGAAATTGGAAAAGGACTTAAATAAGGTCTTTGAGGATAAGTCTTTTGTAACTGATTTTACCTGGGCAGGGACATTCGGTGAGACCAAAGATGGTCTGCCATATATCGGCACTCATCCGGATTTTAAACGGTCATATTTTGTCTTAGGCTTTGGAGGGAATGGGATTACCTTCTCGGTAACAGGGATGGAAATGGTCTCGGATTGGTTAAAAGGAAAAAAACATAAACTGTCATCATACTTCGCTTTTGGAAGATAAATGTCTAATTAAAATTATAATACCATGAAAAAAAGAAAGAATACTGATGCACCTCATATTGACAGCCATCTTGTTGACAATATGAACAAGGTAATGACCACTAATGACGGCGTGCCTGTTTATGACAATAACAATACGCTAAAGGTTGGAGATAGAGGACCGTCTTTACAGCAAGATCATATCTTTTTTGATAAGCTCATGCACTTTGATAGGGAACGGATACCGGAAAGGGTGGTTCATGCCCGTGGTTCAGGTGCTCATGGATATTTTGAAGCGACCGCGGATATGAGCGAATATACTTCGGCAGACTTTCTCAAAAAAGGAACGGTGACTCCTTTGTTCGTGAGGTTTTCGACGGTTGCTGGATTTAAGGGTTCAACAGATCTAGCAAGGGATGTGAGAGGTTTTTCCGTAAAGTTCTATACCCAAGAAGGGAACTATGATTTGGTTGGGAACAGTATTCCTGTTTTCTTTATCCAAGATGCTATGAACTTTCCAGATGTCATCCACGCCGTAAAGCCTGAACCCAACAATGAGATTCCTCAAGCGGCTTCTGCACATGATACCTTTTGGGATTTTATCTCTTTGATGCCCGAGTCCGCACATATGTCTTTATGGGTGATGTCTGATCGAGCAATTCCAAGAAGCCTTCGGATGATCGAGGGATTTGGCGTACATACCTTTAAATTTATCAATTCTGCCGGTAAAGCTACTTTCGTGAAATTTCATTGGAAACCTAAACTAGGAGTGCATTCTGTAGCGTGGAATGAAGCCCAGAAGATTTCAGGTTTTGATGCTGACTTTCACCGCAGGGACCTTTGGGAAGCCATTGAAAATGGACAGTTCCCACAATGGGATCTAGGTGTTCAATTGATTCCAGAGGAAGATGAAATGAAATTTTCATTCGACATCTTAGATCCAACGAAAATAATACCTGAAGAATTGGTGCCAGTAAAGATCATTGGAACCATGACCCTGAACCGTAATCCTGAAAACTTCTTTGCAGAAACAGAACAAGCTGCATTTGACCCAGGAAGAGTGGTGCCAGGGATTGATTTCTCAGATGACCCACTATTACAAGGAAGAATCTTTTCCTATATGGATACGCAGAACTATAGGCTTGGAGGTCCAAATTTCCATGAACTGCCAATCAATAGGCCCATCAATGGAAAGCACAATAACCAAAAAGATGGGTTTGCGAGGATGGATATCCTAAAAGGCAATTCGAGTTATTTTCCAAATAGTCAAGGAAATGGTTGTCCATTTCAAGCGATGATGAAAGGAGAGGTGGGCTATCAGACCGGTAAGCAGCAAGTAGATGGAAAGAAAGTAAGGGCAAGGTCCAATTCCTTCGCAGATCATTTTACACAAGCCAGGTTGTTCTTTCATTCCTTGAGTACAGAAGAACAGACTCACCTGATAAATGCCTTCAGTTTTGAATTGTCAAAAGTCAATAAAGAAGATATCCGTAAAAGGGAATTGGCTATCCTTTATCAAGTTGAGCCCGCCCTTGCAAATGCAATTGGTAAAAACCTTGGATTGAAGCCTTCAAAATCCTTAGATCCATTGACGGTAAAGTTTGCGAAGCAAAACCATCCAAACTATCCGATCCAGCCTAATAAACCAGAAGTAGAAAAGTCTGCATTCCTGAGCATGAAAGTCAAGGGCGATGAAGGAACCATAGCAAGTAGAAAGATTGCTTTTTTGGTAGATGATGGTGTTAGTAAGAAGTCGGTGGATAAAATGCGCAAAGCATTGATGAAAGAAGGAGCAATGGCTGTATTGGTTTCCTCGCATGTTGGAAATCTTAGGTATTTGGAAGGCGATATGGAAGAAGTGCAGCATTCTTACCTGACGGATTCTTCGGTTTGTTTTGATGGTTTCTATACTCCAGCTGGGGATAATATTGATAAGCTTGGTCAAAACCCAGATTATCTTCAATTTGTAAATGAGGGCTATAGACATTGTAAGGCTTTAGCCTTTGCAAAAGAAGCGGAGAAACTCATTGGGAAATCTTTTATTGAAACAGATGAAGCAGTAAATTGTGAATCTGCGGGAGCCAATTGGATCAATGATTTTATCCAGGCATTGAAAAAGCATTGAATCTGGGAAAGGGAAAACAGTAGGAAAGTTCCTTCCTAGAAAAATTAAAAGAGGCCAACTTTTTACAGTCGGCCTCTTTCTTTAAAAAGTTATCTTCTTTTTTTCTTTTTATAACTCACGTCATAATTGAAAATAAAATAACCTTTTTTGTATAATTATAAACGCCCTAGTATCTGCAATATTGTGTATCTATTAACTTTTTTTTAATATTTTTTTAATAATGCCCTCTATTGGGCAATAAACAAGCATTTTTTAGAAAAAAAATATTAAAAAAATCTTTCATAAAATAGAAAAGGTTGACATTTTTCGATTGTCAACCTTTTCACTTAAAAAGTTATCTTAACTTTTTCTTCTTGAAACTAATGTCTCAATGATTTTAAAATAACCTCTTTTGTATAATGATAACGTTATTGTTTCCAGGATATTGTGTTAATGTTAATTATTTGTTTTCAATACTTTAACTGTGTAGCTAAGCGTCCTTAAAAATTAGAAAGAAAATAATGAATTGCTCATTAAACCGTTTTACATTTGTGAGGTCTTATTAAAAACTGATGAAAAACAGAATGAAAAAAAACTATTTTAACAGGGCATTGTTACTGTTTAATACTTTTAAGAATAGAAAATTAACAAACGAAGATATAGAGATCGCTGAAGGAAAAGCTCAGCATTTAGAAGGCAAAACCAATGAGTTCAAACTATTGATATCAATGATAAAGGATACTTTCTCCGGTCGATACAAGATGAACAAATGGAATATGTCCATTATTGTGGGGACTATCGTCTATGTTATTTCCCCAATAGATGCTATTCCAGATATTATCCCTGTGTTGGGATGGTTGGATGACGCTTCCATCGTTGGCTTTGCAATTTCAAAGTTAGCAGATGAGGTAGATCGCTATAGAAAGTTCCAGAAAACTGGAATAAGCACAGTAAATTAGGTCAAGTAAAGTATAAGTTAGGGATAGGTGTTAATGAAAATTAACGCCTATTTTTTATCTAGTTAAATAATTATTGTTTCAGGTCTTTGCAATTAATAATAATTATATTGGCTGAAATTAATACCTAAATTATGAAGCAGACCATCATTGCCATTATTTTATTATTCAATTTGCAGTTTACTTTCGCACAAGAGGATGTGAAGTCAAAGATAGATGACCTTATGAAGGAGTATTATCCCAAGGATAATGATCCAGGGATCGTACTGGAAGTTTATGATAATAACAATAAATCCATTTATGCAAAAGGGCAGGGCATTGCTGATTTAAAAACTGGAAGGAAGATTGATGTCCAAACAAACTTCAGAATGGCATCGGTCAGCAAACAGGTTACGGCTGCTGCTATTTATCAATTGATTAAGGAGAACAAAATAGATGTTAATACTGCAAAGTTGAGCGATTACTTCCCAAACCTTAAAGGAGAAATCAGGAATGCGACAGTACCTCAACTCTTGAACCATAGTTCTGGAATTGTTGACTATGAAGAGATCATTCCTAAAGGTCTGAAGGAACAATTACTTGATTCGGATGTGCTGAAATTAATTGAGCCTTTAGATCGAGTATATTTCAGTCCTGGAACTAAGTTTCGTTATAGCAACACGGCCTATTGCCTTATGGCATTGATTGTGGAGAAAGTATCGGGACAAGGCTTTAGCGAATTTGTTTGGGATCATTTCTTTAAGCCATTGAATATGCACAATTCCTTAGTCTATAATCCTGAAGACGAAATTAAGGATAGAGCCTATGGATATCATTTGAAGGATAATGAGTTTGTTTTTGCAGATCAAAGCCTTACCAGTGCTACGAAGGGAGATGGTGGGGTTTATACTTCCGCGAGTGAATATAAACTTTGGAACCAAGCTTTCATTAAATCTATGGAAGAGGGATCAAGCTTTAACGATTTTTTTGATAAAAACATCATCGCTATAAATAAGGACTGTTCCTATAGTATGGGCAAGTTTGTAGCCGCCGATCAATTTGGGAATAAGGTGTTTTTCCATACCGGAGAAAGCACAGGTTTCAACAATTTGGTGATGAGCATTCCTTTGAGAGACATCAATATCAGTCTGTTTACCAATAGAGATGATAAGAAAATCAATCCTTTTATAGAAGAGCTATTAAATATCTTGGATATTAAACTGATGCAACAGGAGAAAAAGCCAGTATTCAAATGGTTAAGTGATACCTATGCTAACGAGCATTAATCATACTCCTTTACATTAGCAATCTTGATCTGATTGTTTTCTAGCACAAGTTTAATGTCACGGTGATAGTCCGTTTGCAATTTGCAATCTGAAATAATCAGCTTTAAGTTCAATTCTGAAGCGTTTTCATCCAAGAGATCGCAGCTTGAAACCTTGATTTCTCCCCAGTCTTGTCCAGAGATCAAAAACCCTTGTCCTAGACTAGCTGTATCTATTTCAAATTTATTGCCCCATTTTTGGTTGAGTTCAAATTTGGTGATACTGCTGTCTATATCCAATCCGGTATTCATGGCATCGACCTTAAAGTTGTAATAATCCTCGGTGGTCAACAATTTCATTTTATCGAAGCCACTATCTTTTACAAAATAGCTTTCAATACTATCTTTTAGCCATTTACAGCCAGCTTCTTTACCGATGGGGTTCTTATCGAATTCAAGATTGGCAAGCGTATCTAAGGGATCTTGTTTTGATTGTTGGGTATTATTGCTACAAGCCATGGCCCCCAACATTAAGGCAAAGAAAAAATATCTTTTCATACCGTTAATAATTAGTACAATAAAAATAGTTAATATTCTTGAATAAAAACTGAAGTCTATTTAAATGGAAGTTGCCATACTGCTGATTCTCTTGATCTTATCAGAGCCAGCAGATGAAAACTCTTAGAAGTCATGAAAGGCTATTTTCTCGGTATTAAAGCAAAGAATTCCGCTTGCTGCCGCATGTTTTCCATGGCTGATGATCTGTTTAAGTTCCAAGGAATTAGCCTTGGAACTTTTTATTTTTTCTAGATATTCGACTACAGCATCATAGCCTGATATGGTTTTATCCCCAATCATTTCCCATTCGATATCTTTATGGAACTGTTCCGAGAGTGCCTTAACATCACCTTTTGCAAAGGCAATATTGAGGTCCCTGATGATTCTTCGCTTGGGTGCATTGTCACAGTCCTGGGGCGCAATTACCTTCATCTTACCTATTTTTCTAGAATCTCCTTTAAATGGCGTAATCCTGCATCAAAATCCTTGTTCATATCAAAGAACAAGCCCATGAGGTTGAAAGGATATGGCATTTTGCCATCAATTTCCCAAACAACTTTTGAGCTTTCCGGATTGATCGCATCGACTTGCATAAAAGATTTATTGGCGTCTCCTGTTCCGTTAAAGAATAAGTCCATTTCAATTCTTCCAGCAGCAGAATCCACTTTGGTCAGCACTTGTTTCCCATCACCAACTTTCTTGCTTTTCCAAGTGTAAACAAAGCCTGGAGTACCATCGGTGCCTTCATAATGACGCTCAATATTTGGATCCTGTCGGGACCAATTGTCGTAATTTCCTTGATTCCTCATCAGTTTCACATACTCAAAGACCTCTGATTTCGGTTTGTTGATGCTGATTTCACTACCAGCATGGAAATCCTTAGGGACAAAAGCCGCTATGATCAGAATTAATGCAACTATACCTAGTACAGTCAATAAAAAATACTTTAAAAATTTCATCTGTGGTTAATTGTTTTGTTTGATATTATTTAGTTATCAACGTTAGCATTTTGTTAATGGTATTCAAGTTCCTGCCAGTTGCATTCACTTTCAGTTTCTTCTCAATGAAATTATTGTTCAACTTGCTTTTTGCCATCCCCGAAGGCAAATAAAAGTAGAATAGTTTTCCTTTATGCAAATATTCCTCTTGTCCAAGATCAATAGCTTTAAAACCTTCTAAAGCAGCATTTTCAGGCTGGTTGTCCAAATAGGTAATGAATACATGATTCGGAGCTAAATCAGAAGGGAAGGGGCAAGCCTCCAGTGAGGACATTAATTCTTCTTCTGTGAGAACAAAGACCGAGATATCTAACCCAAACTCTTGAAGGATCAACGAATTAATTTGTGTTGCAACCTTTTCGGAATCTTCATCCGACTGCAGGACGATGTTGCCACTTTGAATATAGGTCTGCACATCCCGAAAGCCAGCTTTAGCGAGCTTTTCTTTTAATTCTGCCATCTTGATCAGGTTCTTGCCTGAAACATTTACTGCCCTTAAGAAGATGATATATTGCATAATTAGTGTTCTCGTTAAGCATTTACTAACGAAGATATCTCAATTTTTTTCATTTTCATGAGTGCATCAGCAGCATTTTTATTCTGAAGCAATTTACTGATGTCCTTTGGAACCACTTGCCAACTTACCCCAAACTGATCTTTGCACCAGCCACACATGCTTTCTTGGCCGCTTTCGGTAATTTTATTCCAGTAATAGTCGATTTCCGTTTGATCTTTACATACAATGGTCATTGATGTAGCTTCATTGAAGCTGAATGGTTGTGGAACTCCAGAGTCCATGGCAGCCAAGGTCACTCCATTTGCCTTAAATTGCGTATGTTGGACCTGTCCTTTTATAGGACCTTCTGGATATTCCAAAACGCCTTGTAACTCAAAATCTGGGAATAATTCTTCGTAGAACTTCAATGCCGCTTTACATTTTCCCTGTTGCTCAGCACAGAACATCAAGGTAGGGACAATTGCTTGGTGGTTGACATTTTCCAGTTGTCCATAATACAGCTGCCAATTGTAACCATATTTATCAGCAATCCATCCATAGTATTCAGAAAAAGGATATTGCTGTAATGGCATCAATATTTGACCGCCATCCAACAATTTGTTCCATACCTGGTCAATCTCTTCTTTACTTTCAAAGACCGGCATAAAGGAAATTGCAGGGGTAGGTTTGAAAATAGTACCGCCATTGATCCCAATAAAGTTCAAACCCATGATATTGACTTCAACCACGACGCCATTGTCTTTAATGATTGAGCTGTTTGGAAATACATCCGTATAAAAATCAAATGCTTCTTTAGCTTGGTTATCAAACCAAAGTGAAGGTATTATCTTGTTTGCCATTATTTTATAGTTTATAATATCGTTTAATTGAGTGAGGAGTATAATTTCTTCGATAAAGGACATGGCTATGCTATTTTATTGGATTCTGCACTTAATACAAAACTTGATATATCGAGTTTACAACAGATGATGGAAAGGAATTGTTCGACACTAATTTTAACTTCACAAGCTCTTCCTGTTCGGATAAAAAATGGTAACCTTTTCCGATGGCTACCGGACAGACCATGAGATGTAGTTCGTCTACTAACTTGGTCTCAAACAAGGATTTCGTTAAACTGAGGCTTCCCCAGACTACTATATTCTTTCCTGGTTTTGCTTTCAATTCATGAATGAAATCTGCAAAGTTTTCATTCACCAAGATGGCTGAATCCCAATCGCCCCAAGAAACAGATTCCAATGTATTGGAGAAAATATATTTTTCTGTGGCGTTCAGACCAGGTCCCACCGGTTCCTGGGAAGGATCAACATTAGGCCAAAAGTCCAGAAACATTTCATAAGTCTTTCTACCTAACAGGATGCTATCAATGGTTTTGATGAATTCCACCATATACGTATCTACCTCTTTTCCGATATGCATGCGCGTTCCGTCAAAGAAGCTGGTGGTTTTATCACGGTCGGCCGCAAAACCGTCCACCGAAACATATTCTTGTACGATTAATTTTCTCATAATGTGTGATTTTTATTAGAAGCCGAGCTACTAATCTTTGTTTTCAGTGGATAAGTGAAGGATGTTTCCTGCAGGATCCCTGATCCAATCCACATTTTCTAATCCTTCTTCATCAGGATTGACCAGCTCAATATCATTAGCTTTAAAATAAGCAATAGCTTTCTGAAGCTGGTCTGTGCTGAGTTCAAATAGTACTTTCGGTTCTTTTCTATTAGGAACTGCATCTAACCAAAGGTAGATAGGACCAAAGGATACCTTTGCTGACCTGCTGACGGAAGGGTCATTTACTTTAATTTCCTCGGTATCCATCAAGAGTATATCCCGATAGAAATGTAATGTCTTTTCGAATGAATCTTCTGGAATCTTTAATGCGATATTGTTGCTAGCATTGAGTTTGAATTTTCCCATACGATACCTTGCAATAAAATGAATTCCTTAGCAATCAGTACCACATTTCAGAAAATGTGGTACTGATTGATTAATTGTTAGTGATCAGAGATCTTTTAACCCATTTTCTTGTTTCCTTCAAAATGGATCATCCAATTGATGCCAAATTGATCTTGGAAAGAAGAATACAGTTCAGCAAAGAAAGTTTCTTCCAATGGCATTTCAATATTTCTTGCTCCTGCAGAAAGCGAATTGAAAAGTTCCTTGGCTTCTTCAGGAGTCTGTACATCCAACATGATATAAATAGAGTTTCCATTGGTCAGTTTATGTCCGAAACCTTCCACTACATCCGAACCCATCAACATGGTATCAGGATTGATTTGCAGGGAGGTATGCATGACCTTTCCTTTGGCATCTTCAGGTAGCGGTGGAAAATTTGGATCTGCTGGCATATCACCGAATAAATATGTCCCTTGGACCTCTGTTTTGAAAACCTTCTGATAAAAATCAAAAGCTTGTTTACAATCACCGTTAAAGTTTAAATAAGCATGAACCTTTGCCATAATGTTTTAATTTTTCTGGTTTATATTTAATTAATGTGTCTAATTTTTTGTCTATGATTACTTTTTGAGTAGGGCCTCCAAGTTGTTCAATCCCATTTCATAGCCTTCGAGAAAGCCCATATCCAAATAGGATTTAAGGGTCTCTGCCGAGTCGTACTTGCAAGAGGAGGTCACTGTGCAGACTCCATCACTGGAAGAAAAGTCATTCCTCCAGGTTGAACTTGGAAAATCCTTGTTTGGGTTTCCATTTTCATCACAGAAACCATCTTCTCCCGTATAATAATTCTGAGGGTCAATTTCTTTATAGTCTAGGTAGGACCAATGGATCTCTCCGTTTGGACCGGTCATGTTGTATAACCAGCGTCCTCCAACAGAAAAATCCTGTTCTTTGGTATTGCATTTCCAAGGTTTGGGAGCCCACCATTCATCTAATATTTTAGCATCGGTAAATGCATTCCATACTTGTTCTTGAGAAGCTTCAAATGTTCGTGTGATGATGACTTCATTCTCCTTGATCTGATGTTGAAATTTCTTTTCCATGGCTTATATGTTTTGTTTTTCTTCAAATAGTAAATCTAAGGTACGGAGCGACTCAAGGAATCCACTTGCCATAGGACAAGTAATGAAACTTCAGTTCAAAAAATGGAATGGTCAGCTATTTTTTAGAAGAACGCATGGCTGGGAGCTTCTTGATCGACTCATCCCATAACATGGTTTGATATTCATCGCTAGAACTGTCTATCAACCGTATTTTACCTTCTGAATCGTAATAAATGCCCCATCCATAGGTTTTTGCAAGAGGTGAGGTCCTTAAACAGGCTTGCCCTTTGGAATAGAATTTTTCTCGTTCTTCTCCCAATTCCTCCTCAAGTAAATCTTTCCTTTGCGCATGGATGTCAAAGATCAGATCATCTGAATTAACCTTTGCAGGTTCTTTCATCAGTCTATCATATTGCAAATTGGCAACAGTCAATTTGTCGATCTTTAGAGGTGGTATTTCACCTTTTAAAGTTTTACAGTCCTCAGCCACAGTGATCAACGTGTTGTAATAATTCGTGCTATGTACTTTCATGATACATTTTTTGGATTACAGAATAAAATTAGGGCCTTGGAGTGACAACAGTTTGTCAACTGCAAACATTAAGTTTATTTTTCTGGATGGATCCTTTCGTATTTATCTGAAATAAATGCAATCGATTCTTTCATCATGTTCTTGAGAACACCGATGTTTATATCCTCCAGTTTTTTGATATAGATACAGGCTTTACCCATCTTGAATTTTCCGAAACCTTCCAAGAGATGCTTATGTTCCTCACATCCGGTAAATACATATAGGGATATGGCAGCTTTCCTAGGAGAAAAACCCAATAAAGGGGCGTCGCCCTGATGCCCCGTAGGATATACGTAATGATATTGACCAAAACCGATAATACTTGGTCCGAACATTATTGCTGGTTCTCCAGTAGCTTCTTCCATCAGCTCAATCAGTGCCAAGGAGTCTTTTTTCTTTTGTTCATTGTCTATTTCATCGATATATGCATAGACATCATCTGCAGTAAATTGCGTTTTTACTTTAGCCATAACTATTGTTCACAGATTTCCTTTAATTTCTTTAATGCATCAGGCCACATTTCATCAAACATGTGTAGATCATCTTCATCAGAAATTTCCAAAGAGCAGAGGACATTTGTCTTCCCGCCTTCTTCCTTAAACCTATAGATCTCCAGCGCATTTCGCCAATTGTCAATTCCTGGACCTTCATATTTTTCGCCGTTCTGGTCAAACATGCCCAGATGTCGGATGATCACGATCTCTCCAGGGATATTCTTGTCTATTACCGAGACCATTCCAGCCTCATTGCCATTTTGATCCAAGGATAGAAACTTTACTTTCGAATTTTCTTCCCAATTGCCTTTTACATCTGATGTAGGGCTGAAGGGTTTTGTCCATTCCCGATAACTATCCCGGGTTAGCATTTTGGAATGAACAGTTTTTGCATCAGCATTGATTTGCTCGCTAAAATATATTGTTTTCATTTTATTGGAATTTACCGAACCCAAAAACTGCACCAGCTGGATCCTGAATGATTACATAATTATAGGTGCCATCGGCTTTCTTGTTTTCATGCACAAGCTTTCCGCCACGGGCAATAGCCTTTTCCAGTGTAGCTGCCACATCATCCACGCAGACATACATGATCCACTGTGGTGGGATGCTCGCATTGATTCCCCGTTGGTTGCAAATGCCTCCAGCTGGATTCTTCTCGTCATAGAGCATCGCGTAATCGTTGTAAGATTCCTCGCCATCTTTCATGGCCACTGGATATTCCTGCCAACCTATGACATCTTTATAGAATTCCTTCAAGGAATCAGCTTGATTGGTCGTCAGATCTGCCCATACGATCTGACCTGCATTATATTTCTTTTCTGTCATGTTCTTCGTTTTTTATTTGCTTTCCACGTGTTTCTTGAAATTATCCAAGATCGCTTGCCAGCCATCCCTTTGCATATCCTCAGGATTTGAAGCTTCCATGTCAAAGTCAATGCTGACCGCTGTCTTTCCATTCTCGTCTTTAAACTTGATGTCCGTTTCTCGGTTGTCCCCCAATACATAAGATATGCTGTTCATGGCGGTAACTTCCGTATAGGTGCCTTCAAAATCAAATTCAAAACTGCCATCCTTGGCTGCCATTTTGTTTTTGAACTTACCACCAACGCGTAAGTCATTTTCAGAAGAGGGGCAATGCCAATCCTCCGATGCATGGTTCCATTGTTTAATATCTTCTGGATTATTGTAAGCATCCCAAACTGTTTGAATAGGAGCATTGATTAAGGTCTCAATGTGAATTCTTTTCTTTTCCATTATAGTTTTTTCTTGTGATAGTCGAATTTAAAGGATTAATATTTACATCAACTTGCCCTATGGCAAGAAATTATTTATTGCTCCCCAATCTTCACTAGGTTATTGATCGAATTGATGATCAGGTTCCAATCCTCCTCATGCAATTCATGGCCAGTACCCTCAAGCACAACCAAATTTTGGCCTTTTATTTTTTGCATCAGAGATATGGCGTTTTGAAAATGACAGATAATATCCTCTGTACCATGGATTACCAAGACCGGAACATTGATTTTATCCAACTGATTATGGTATTCCATACCACCGGCAATACTGGCATGATTGAACTGGCTCCTGAAATTATTTGCCCTGCGATAGGATTCCCGTAAATAATTCTCTGCTCGCAAAACGTTCAAAGGTTTTTTGCCACTCATCAAATGGGATCCTTCCAGCAAATAATGGATGACCTTGTCTTCATTTTCCCAGTCAATTTCAGCTGCTTTTGCATGGAAATCTAAAATCCTAGGGTCCATTTCCGGGACGGGAATGTCCGAATCTCCCCATGGCATCGTACTGAATAGGCATAAAGATTTTACCCGTTCAGGATGCTTGATTGCTACAATCTGCGCAATCATTCCGCCCAAAGATATACCGACTAAATGCGCTGCCGGAATTTCATAGGCATCTATAATAGCGACCAAATCCTCAGCAAAATCTACAATGTCATAGCTTGCTTCACCTTCAGGCACAGAAGTGGATTGACCGGTATCCCTAAAATCATATCGAATCACAAACACCCCCTTGTCCGCCAGCTTTTGGCAAAACTCGCTGTCCCAAAACAACATGGAAACTGTTGCGCCTGCAATCAGTACCACGGCAGGATTTCTTTTATTTCCAAAGGATTGAGTAAATAAACTGATGTTTTGATGCTGTACAATCTTATCCATCATATGTTATGTAAACTGGTTTTTTGTATAAATTAGTCCGTCGTTAATGATAAAACAATGTAATCATCTTTTCTGTTTTATTCTGTCCATTAGGATGGATTTATAAATAATATCTTTTTCAAGATAAATTAAACATTAAATTAGATTCATAATTGAGGGCGTTAACAAAACTAGAGCTACTTTAATAATCCATTTTCAGCCTAGCATAACACTCAATTAGGTTTACACTATCAAATAAAACAACATGAACGAAAATCTAAGTGCGAGAGCATCGATACAGATCTTGAAACCTATCGAAGAGGTTTTTGAGGCTATAGTAGATCCTGAAAAAATGAGCAATTATTTTATTGAAAGATCGAGTGGAAGATTAGAGGAAGGAGTGACGGTAGAATGGAAGTTTCCTGAGTTTGAAGATATCTTTCCGGTAACCGGAAAATTTATCCGGGCATACGATTACATATCATTTGATTGGAGTGGAGGCGAAGAAGGGATGATGGTAGAGATCTTTTTGGAACCTTTCCATGATAATTTTACGGTAGTCCGAATCAAGGAAAGCTATATGCCGGTCAATGAAGAAGGTATAAAGCAAGCCATTGGACAAACTGAAGGTTGGGCTAATTTTCTTTCATCCCTGAAAGCTAGCCTTGAATATGGGATTAACCTGAGAAAAGGGGCTTTTGATTTTATGAAACCTTAAGCTGATTACCTATGTCAACATTTACCAATATCGATGAATACATTGCAGGCTTTGATGGGGAAGCCCAAAAAACATTGAAAGATGTTCGCGCAATCATCAAAAAAGCGGCTCCAAAAGAAGCCAAGGAAACTATCAATTACAGGATGCCAACTTTTAGGTATAATGGAAACTTGATCCATTTTGCCATGTTCAAAAATCACCTTGGACTGTATCCCGGAACAGAAGTTATCGAACATTTTGCAGATGCCCTTAAGCCATATAAAACCTCAAAAGGAGCCATTCAAATTCCATTGGACCAAGCGCTGCCTGAAAAATTAATTACAGATATCGTGCAATTCAATGCCGAGCGATTAAAAGAAAAGGAATATCCTAGTTGGGAAACCAAAAATGAACGCTGGAACGATTGTCAGGAACTGATGAACCAAATCGTCTTAAAGAATAAAACGCCACTCAAGCGAGAAATTAAATGGGGGTCCGATGTCTATACTTTCGAAGGTAAGAACGTCATTGGATGGGGTGGATTCAAGGATTTCTTTTCTTTGTGGTTCTACAATGGAGTTTTCATTGAGGATAAAGAAAAAGTTTTGGTTACAGCTTCGGAAGGAAAAACCAAATCTTTAAGGCAATGGAGGTTTACCGATATCAAGGATATGGATGAAAAGAAAATCCTAGCTTATATCGAAGAATCCGTTCAGACCATCAAGGATGGAAAGGAAATCAAACCAGACCGTTCTGCCCCAAAACAAGTGGATGGCCTGTTGAAAGAAGAGCTTGCGAAAGACAGGATATTCAATGAAGCATTTGAAAAGCTTACTCCCGGAAAGAAAAAAGAATATATCGAATACATTGACGAAGCCAAACAAGAGAAAACCAAACTCAGTCGGGTGGAAAAAATAAAACCTTTGATCCTCGAAGGAAAAGGTTTACACGATAAATACAAGAAATAAGTCTATCTTAATGATAGGCTTTTTTTGTTTTAATACAACAAATACAAATTTTATCTGTTCAGTTAATAGAGGGTTTTCATAAATCTTTAAATAATCAATGAATGAATAGAAGAGATTTTATCAACCAAGGTTTAGTTTTAGGTGGCAGCCTTTCCTTAGGCTGGAAATCCTATGCCGGAAATAGACCGATAAGCAAAGAAAATTTAATGGAAAAAAACAATCAATCAGGAAGGTTTCGTCCCAAAACTCTTAGTGGTTTTGGAGGAGTAGCGTTAGGAAATGGATTTAACCATAACACAGACCTGGCTTGTCATGAAGCCATGGATGCGGCTTGGAATGCTGGAGTCAGGTATTTTGACACTTCGCCATGGTATGGCCTAGGCATCAGTGAAAGAAGGATGGGCCTGTATCTGAAAGAAAAAAACAAGGAGGAATACAGCATATCCAGCAAGATTGGAAGGATATTGGTGCCACACGATAATTACAAACAAGAAGGTTTGATGTGGAAGGGGCAAATGAATGCCTCCTATAAATATGATTATTCGGCTGAAGGGGCAAGGAAATCGGTTGAAGATAGTTTACAGCGATTAGGCATTGGGTCGATGGACATAGTATTTGTCCATGATCTGTCTCCAGACAATGGCGATATGGGGAAAGATTGGCTCTCATATTTTGAAACGGCAAAGAATGGAGCATTTAAGGAACTGACCAAAATGCGTGAGGAGGGAATCATCAAGGCTTGGGGATTAGGGGTCAATACGATTGAACCTATCTTAAAGACGATAGAGGTAGCAGATCCGGATATTTTCCTCTCTGCCTGCCAATATTCCCTGATCCATTATGAGGACGACCTGACCCAGGTCTTTCCTAAAATTGCCGAAAAAGGTTTATCCATTGTGGTAGGCGCTCCACTATGCGCGGGTTTCCTAGCCGGCAAGCCTCGGTACCTCTATGGATCCAAGATCCCTGAATTTGCAGCCGAAAAGCTAAAACAGCTTCAACAGGTTGCCGATAACCATCAGGTTGATCTCAGGACAGCAGCTCTGCAATTTTCAGCAGCACCGGAGGTTGTGTCTTCTGTTATTCCTGGAGCTAGTTCAGCAGAACAGGCCAAGCAAAATGCAGCTTCCTTTGAAGTGAAAATACCAAGTGGATTCTGGGATGAGCTGAAACATGAAAAGATTATTTCTGAACAAGCTCCAGTACCAAATGCTTAAATTGCAGCATGGATATAAAAGATAAAATCGGCTTCATCGGTTTGGGAAATATGGGGAAGCCAATGGCAAAGAATCTAGAAAAAGCTGGATTGGACCTCTATGTATACAACAGGACTGCAGAGAAAATGCAAGATTTTGCTGAAAAAAGCACTCCTTGCAATGATATCGGAAGCCTCGTAAAGAACTGCGATATCATTTTTACTATGCTGACCAATGATGATGCCGTACATGCCGTCTACGAGACGATATTGACCATGGACATCAAAGGGAAGTTGTTTGTGGATATGAGTACCATTTCCCAAGATGCTTCCAAGACCATCTCTGAAATCACGAAATCGAAAGGTGCCAGTTTCATCGATGCGCCAGTTGCTGGTAGTACCCAGCCAGCCAAAGAGGGAACCTTGATTTTTATGGTCGGTGCCGAGGAAGGGGACAAACAGCGCGTTATGCCTTATCTGGAATTGATGGGCAAGGAGGTGAAATATATGGGTAAAAATGGAAAGGGTGTTTCGGCAAAACTCTGTATCAATTATTACCTGTCCATATTATATCAAGGAATGGCTGAAACTGTTCTGTTTGCAGAAAAACTGGGAATATCCAGAGAAGATATGATGAGCATTATCAATGAAAGTGCCAGCGGTAGTGGAGCCTCTAAAGTTAAGACCGCTTCCATCATCAAGAATGAATTCCCCGCAGCCTTTTCGGTTGACCTTATGCTGAAAGATGTAAAATTGGCGGTAGATGCCGGTGCTGATTACCCATTGACCCAGGATATCCTAAAGACCTATCAGGGAGCCAAGGATGCTGGGTTTGCTACGATGGATGTCATGAGCATTATCCCATTCATCAAAGAGCATGGAAATTTAGAATCGTAAATCAAAACTATAAATTATGAAAAATCAATCTTTTATAATTTTATTAAGTCTGCTGTTGAGCAATGCGGTATTTGGCCAAGAGCTTAAAGAAGTGGACTATAAAGAAGGTAATCAGGCCTTAAAAGGGATGGTCAGCAGTAATGCGGGCCAAAAACTTCCAGGAGTTCTCATTCTCCCGGCATGGAAGGGAATCGATCAGGAGGCAAAAGATGCCGCTATAGCACTTGAAAAAGAGGGTTATATCGCTTTTATTGCTGATATCTATGGAGTCGGCAATACACCAGCGGATAATGCCGCATCTTCAAAATTGTCCTCGCAGTATAAGAATGATTACCAAGCTTATCAAAAAAGGATCCAAGCAGGCATAGACGAACTAAAGAAAGCTGGGGCAACCAAGGTCGCTGTTATAGGTTATTGTTTTGGTGGTACCGGAGCATTAGAAACAGCTAGGGGAGGTTTACCAGTAGAAGCAGTGGTCTGCATCCATGGTGGACTAGCAAAAGCTGCCGACCGACCAAATGGAGAAATCAAAGCCAAAGTATTAGTCGAGCACCCTGCAGATGATGCTGGCGTAAAACCGGAACATTATGAGGGCTTGGTCAAGGAATTAAATGATGGGAAAGCAGATTGGCAGATCATTACCTATGCCAATTCCAAACATACTTTTACAAATCCAGAATCTCCTGATTATAATCCAACGATGGCTAAACGCGCATGGAATCATACGCTCATGTTTTTGAAAGAGGCCTTGAAATAAAGGATTCTATTTATTAAAATTATTTATTGTTCTAGGCCCCAAGGAATTGGGGCTTTATTTCGATGGGGTGGAATCTTTGTAGAAAGTGAATGTTTGAAATGGCCAACCCACAGCGCGGGTGTAATATTTTTCAATAGATCTTTCTAAATGGAATTAAATCAAAAAAAATGGTTTCCTCATCTTACGATTTCGGAATGACCCCAAATTCCCAAAAAAAATAAAAAATAGATTCTTCGTTTCACTCTGAATCCCCCTTTAGCGCATTTTGATCCTGAACGATTAGTGAAGAACCTGTACGGTTCTCCTCCCTCAGGTCCCGTCATGTTGCAGCAAAGGTGCAGAACTGTTCGCCAACCCAAACTATCTAAGTTTGACGCACTGTACGCCAATCCAAATTCTTTTATATTAGGTTTGCATAGCTCCGAGATACTTCGGATGAACCTCAGTATGAAAAAAAATAATCAAATGATATTGTCTGGGGAGGGGAGTATGTAGTCAAGTATTGACCTTGTTTTGGTCTTGTTTTCAAAATTCGCAATATGCATCAATCTATATCCACATTCCATTCGAAGCCTTCTTAACTTGATGGAAAGTCAAGTCCGAAAGAATGCTGAAAAAATCATGATTAATCACCATATTTTTTCAAGGTAAATTTCGGCTGTTTCTCGAATATGTCTCGAATGAGTGTCGAATAAAACCTGTATAAATCACTGGGTATTCTGATCAAAAACAAGAGCGTTTTTGAGTTAGTTTCTACAGGTTAATATAGGAGGGATCTGTTAATATCGAGGTACTCTTTTATATTTTTTCTTATAGATCCATAGATGGAAAAGGGAAGTGATAAATAAAGCAAAAAACAAGGTCCATTCGCTGGTCATAATTTGGGTTTTTATGGAGTATACGGCAGTCCAAAGAAAACTACTGAAAAAGATTAATAATGTTAGGATGGTTTTCATGTTAATAATTAATTCTTGAAAATATTTCTTTCAAGATAATGTTAATATTATTGAAGGTCAACATTTTAGTTATAAATATATATTAATTTTTTGTTTACTTATAAATATTTCGTATAGAAATAAATTGAGCTGTTGTTATAAATTTTTGAAAATTTAGCCTGTTAATTAGATGATCTTTAGTTTTTGTTACAATATGTTGTGAAATTAGTATAGATACTCCGATGTTTTTTAATTTATTGAAAAGCAATAGGTTGATAAATTTTTGTTGAACATTTAATTTCTTTAAAAAGAAAATTTACCGGATATAATTAGCGTTTTATTTAGCGAATGGTTTGCACATCTTATCCTTTTGTCTATCTTAGGATAACTAAACATAAATCTATAATAACTTAAACGCCTTAATTCTATGGTTAAACGCCGCCATCTTTTCAATGGAAAGGGTGGGTTAAAAATGCTTCGGGTTGGAGGAATCACAATGCTTTGCAGTATTGCCTCTGTGTCCGCATTTTCCCATTCCGCAGTGCATGCAACTCATTTTGCAACGCATTGGCAAAATCAAGTAACTGTAAGAGGAACAGTGAAAGATATCTCGACAGGCCAACCCTTGGCCGGAGTAACTGTAAGTGTTAAAGGAACTAACCAAGCCACAACAACCGATGAAAATGGAAATTATTCTTTGGAAGGTGTGCCTGGGTCAGCAACCTTGGTATTTACTTCAGTGGGACTAGAGAAAAAAGAAGTCTCGGTCTCCAATCAATCCAGCATCAACGTAGATCTAACCCCGACATCGGATAATATCGATGAGGTGGTAGTCGTTGGTTATGGTACACAAAAGAAAGAAACCGTAACAGGAGCGGTATCAGCTGTTAAGGGGGAAGAGCTGAAAAAATCTCCTGCAATCAACCTATCCAATGCGATGGCCGGACGTGTTCCGGGTGTGGTAGCAACGAATGGAAGTGGTGAACCGGGTTATGATGGTTCCAACATCCGTATCCGTGGTACGAACACCTTGGGAGATTCAGGTCCACTGATCGTAATCGATGGTATCCCTGCACGTGCTGGAGGTATCGATCGTTTGAACCCTGCTGATATCGAGAACATCTCGGTGCTGAAGGATGCATCGGCAGCCATTTATGGTGCCCGTGCAGCAAACGGGGTAATCTTGGTAACGACAAAACGCGGTAAGACAGGCAAGCCATTGCTTTCCTATACCTTCAACCAAGGTTTTTCGCAACCTACCGTAGTCCCAAAATTGGCTGATGCAAGCGAATATGCTGAAATGAGAAATGAACTGGAAATCTACAAACTTCCGGTGGCCGAGTGGGGCGCTGCATTGGATGCCTTTAATTCAGCAGGTTCCTATAAGCGACCGAATGGCAACACGATAACGGCTCCATTTGATCCAGAGGACAAAAAACTATTCGCTGATGGATCTGATCCTTGGGGTCACCCGAATACCGATTGGTACGGAGAAGCATTAAAGAACTGGTCACCACAAGCCAAGCACAATGTGCAATTGGAAGGTGGTACCGAAGACCTTCGTTACTTAATGTCGATGGGGTACCTGAACCAGGATGGATATTACAAGAATTCAGCAACGGGGTATAAACAATATGATATCCGTGTGAACTTAGATGCCAATATCAACAAATACATCAAAACACAGTTTGGTATATTGGGCAGACAGGAAAACAGGAACTTTCCAACAAAAGGTGCAGGAACCATTTTCCGTATGTTGATGCGTGGTAACCCGACCATGCCAGCTTACTGGCCAAATGGAATGCCGGGACCTGATATCGAATACGGGGAAAACCCAGTGGTAATTTCTACGGATGCAACAGGTTACGACCGCGATAAGCGCTATTATTTCCAAACCAACGGACAGATCGAGATCAAGATCCCTGGTGTGGAAGGATTGAAAGTGACCGGTACAGCAGCCGTGGATAAATATGTAAGAGGTACCAAAAGATGGGAGATTCCATGGTTCCTATATACCTGGCAGGGTGACTACGAAGCCGATGGAACCACACCAAAATTGGTAGCTGGTAAAAGAGGTCCTGCAGAGCCTAGATTAAACCAAAGTAGTGAAGATCAAATGAACGTATTATTGGGTGCTGTGGCATCTTATGATAAAACCATTGGTGACCATATCTTTAATATCTTGGCTGGGGTAAACCGCGAAACTATCCGAAACGACAATTTCTCGGCCTTTAGAAGATACTTTATCTCCAATAATATCGACTATCTATTCGCTGGTGGTGATACTGAAAAGGATAACAATGGTAGTGCATGGGAAAGAGCTCGTTTGAACTATTTCGGTAGGTTCAACTACAATTATAAGAACAAATACATCGCTGAGTTATTGTGGCGTGTGGACGGTTCTTACATGTTCCCTACAGATACCCGTTATGGATTCTTCCCAGGAGCGATGTTAGGTTGGATGGTTTCTGAAGAGAATTTCTGGAAAGAGAATGTTCCTTTTGTAAATTATTTTAAAATCCGTGCATCCTATGGACAGATGGGTAACGATAATATCTATTTTGAAGGAGCATTACAAGAATACCAATACTTCAACACCTATGGTTTCAACTCTTACATTATCAATAATGAGATCGTAAAATCCCTAAGAGAAAGTCGTGTTCCGAATATGTTCATCACATGGGAGGTTGCCAATAACTACAACTTAGGCTTTGATCTCCAATTCTTGGGCGGTAAATTCAATGCGGAATTTGATCTCTTCAAAAACAGTCGTGAAAGTATCCTTTGGAGAAGAAATGCATCTATTCCACAAAGTACAGGGATGTCATTACCGGTAGAGAACATCGGTAAGGTAGATAACTCCGGTTTTGACTTGAATATCGGCTACCGTGAGACGTTCGGTGAACTAGGATTCAGTGCATCGGTGAACGGAGGTTATGCGAAGAACAAGATCATTTTCTGGGATGAAGCACCAGGAGCACCAGAATGGCAAAAGAGTACAGGAAGAGCGATCAACGCGGGCATGTACTATATCTATGATGGTGTTTTCAAAGATCAAGCAGAGATTGATGCGAACAAAATCGATTACAGTGATATCACCGGGAACCTACGTCCTGGGGATATGAAATATCAGGATTATGATGGAGATGGAAAGATCACACCGGATGACCGTGTACGTCGTGACAAGAACAATGTGCCAACCTTCCAGGGCGGTTTGAACCTAGGGTTTACCTATAAGAACTTTGATCTATCAGTCTTGTTCCAAGGAGCCATGGGGGCAGAAACGCGTATCGGTACGGATGAATCCGGAGCCATTGGTAACTACCTGATTGATTTCTATGAAAACCGCTGGTCTATTGATAACCCAAGCAGTGAACATCCACGTATTACAGACCGTAGTGATCAATACTTCTCCTACAACAATACCTATTGGATGCGTAACACCGATTACCTACGTTTGAAAAACGTTGAATTGGGGTATAATGCACCTACCGACTGGACGAAGAAATTCGGAGTAAGCAGCCTGAGGGTATTTGTAAGTGGACAGAACTTGTTGACTTGGAGTGGAATGAAAGTTTATGATCCGGAATCGACCAATGCTATTGGGCATTATTACCCACAAGCTAGATTGATCAATTCAGGCGTAATGGTTTCTTTTTAAAAATAGACAGACATGAAATTTAAATTCAAATTACAATATATATCCTTGGCCTTTGTGGGGTTAATGGCTTCCTGTAATGATGATTTCGTCAGCACACGACCATTAAACGAAGCGCCTGAGGAACTAGTGTGGACGGATGCCGCATTAGCACAAGCCTTTATCTATGAGATCTACAATGGATTTGGGGTTGGAGGATTCGAAGAGCAGCAGATGGCTTCGATGACGGATGAGGCATTGTTTACCCATCCAGGACGTGGAATCAATACCGTAACCGAGAGCAGATCCAATGCTGCCGACCAAGGTTATATCATGGGTACCTACAGCTATGGGAACATGTACAGCCGCATCCGTGCGACGAATGTTGCCATCCAAAAATTAAGGGCCCCTGAAATCGATAAAGCAAAAGCGGATCAGCTTTTAGGTGAAGCTTATTTTTTAAGAGCCTATTTCTATCAGCAGTTATTGCGTTTTTATGGTGCTGTTCCATTGGTGACGAAGGTTTACCAATTAGGGGAAGCAGACTACATGAAAGAAAGAAATACCTATGAGGAATGTGTGAACCTGATCGTGAGCGATTGTGATTCGGCGACAACATTATTGACAGGCGTAGCGAAAGTTAACGGTCGTGCCAATGAGGTTGCTGCGCTTGCATTAAAAGCTAGGGTATTGACCTATGCAGCATCAGACCTGCATGATATCCCAACAGCCAAAGGTAAATCTGCTGTTATCAGTGGATATGGAAAGCCAGAATTCTTGGGTTATTTGTCAGGTGACAGAAAAGCAAGATGGCAAAAAGCTAAGGATGCAGCGAAGAAAGTTGTTGACCGTGCTGAGTACGGTTATCAAATGAGCTTGACTGCTCCAGCAACAGCCGAAGAGGGCAAGGCAAATTACCTGGATATAGCGATGGGTGGTGGAAGTAAAGTGGCGAATGCGGATGGTAAGAAAGACCTGATCTTAGGTCGTTTCTTTGTTGACTTGAAAGATGAGCGTGGTGGCTGGGTAGGTCGTGATAACGGTCCTAACGGATACCATAACTGGTCCGGAAACTCACCAATTCAATTATTGGTTGATGATTATGAGTTTAGGTCAGGTGTGAAGTTTGACTGGAACAATCCAGCCCATAAAGCAGCACCTTATACGGATCGTGACCCTAGGTTCTACGTGACCATCAGTGCTGATGGTGCAGGTTGGAAACCAAGAACGGAAGACGTTCGGAATAGAGATCCATTCAATCAGATCCAGACAGGCCGTTATGAAATCGGAAACGGTTCAGGAACGAAAACAGTGGTATTCGGATTGGATACCAGAAACAGTCCGATTGAGGATTGGAATGGTTCGTACACCGGTTATTACTACAGGAAATTTGTGGATCCAAACCCGGCAATCGTAGATCAAAATACACGTCAGCAGATTCCTTGGCCATTATTGCGCTACACCGAAGCCGTATTGAACTATGTGGAAGCATGTATCGAACTGGGCGAGGATGCAGAAGCGAAAACTTGGTTAAACAAGATCCGTTTCCGTGCAGGTATGCCAGCGATTACCGAAGCGGGGGCAGCCTTGAAAGAGCGCTACCGTAACGAGCGACGTATTGAGCTTGCATATGAAGAGCACCGTTTCTTTGATGCACGCCGTTGGATGATCGCTTCGACCACCTTAGGTCGTAAAGTAACGATCATGGATGTTTTCGGGCAATTGAAACCGGGAAAAACCGTAAGTCTGTACAAACATGATCCAGCAAATTACACGTATATCTATACGGTAAATACATTGAATCCAGGTATTGAAAACAGAAGCTGGAATGATAAGATGTACTTTAGTTCATTCCACCGAGATGAAATCAACAGGAACACTAAATTATTGCAGAATCCTGGTTACGAATAGGATTAGGTAAGTTTATAGATTGGCCCAACCGGAAGGTTGGGCTTTTTTGTGTAATAATATTAAGGTTATGATAAGTTTTGGTTAAATCTTAGGGTTAGAATGCCTATATTAAAGTTTAAACTGATTAAAATGATAGCTTTGCTGTCTAAACTAATTTTTAATGGATAATAGAAGAGAATTTCTAAAGAAAGCTTCGATGCTTGCAGGTTCCACAGCTGCCATAAACCTAATACCTGAATCAATACAAAGAGCCTTAGCCATTGATGCCAAACCAGGAAGTAGCTACTTGGATGCGGAACACATTGTTTTTTTAATGCAAGAGAACCGATCATTTGACCATTGTTATGGTACCTTGAAAGGTGTCCGTGGATTCAATGATCCTCGGGCCATGCGTCAACCCAGTGGTTTGCCGGTTTGGTACCAACAGAATAATAAAGCGGAGATCTATGCTCCCTTTCATTTAGATATTGAAAACACCAAGATTACCTGGATGGGAAGCCTACCACATGGCTGGCGCGACATGGTCGCCGCCCGCAATGAGGGGAAGATGGATACCTGGTTGGAAGCTAAACAAGCCGGAGATCCTGAGTACAAACATATCCCACTGACCATGGGCTATTTTGAAAGAAAGGACATTCCATTTTATTATGCTTTCGCGGATGCCTTTACGGTGTGTGATCAACATTTCTGTTCCTCCCTGACGGGTACCAGTGCCAATCGTTCCTATTTTTGGTCGGGTACAGTGCGAGAAGAACCCCATAATCCAGAATCTACGGCCCATGTCGATAATTCGCAGATCAATTACAAAGATGTGAGTTGGAAAACTTATGCAGAGCGATTGCAGGAAGCTGGAATTTCATGGAAGGTATATCAGAATGAATTGAGTCTGCCCGTTGGATTCGAAGGTGAAGAAGAGGATTGGTTGGCCAACTTTACCGATAATAACCTAGAATTCCATAAACAATATCAGGTAAAATTCCATCCAGCATATTATAGCTTTGCGCAGAAAAAAGTTAAGGAAATCGAGCATTTACTGACCGTAGCTAAATTTGCGAACCAAGAAGCCTATCAAAAGGTGGTGAATGAATTGGAAGGTTATAAAAAGGATGTAGAAAAATATTCAGCAGAGAATTTCAAGAAATTAAGCAAGCAAGAGCAAGAAATCCATCTTCGTGCCTTTGCGACCAATACAAATGACCCGAATTACCATAAGCTTTCCAAGATCAAGGGGCAAGATGGGGTCGAGATAGAAGTGCCTAAGGGTGATGTTTTTCATCAGTTCCGCGAGGATGTGAAATCAGGAAACCTGCCTGCAGTATCTTGGTTGGTAGCGCCATGTCGCTTTTCGGATCATCCAGGATCACCATGGTACGGTGCTTGGTATGTTTCTGAAAGTTTGGATATCCTGACTGCCAATCCCGAAGTATGGAAGAAAACCATCTTTATCCTGACCTATGATGAGAATGATGGTTACTTTGATCATATTGCGCCTTTTATTTCACCATTGAGCAGTAAAAAGGAAACTGGTGCAGTTCCAAAAGGGATGAATACAGCAGACGAATATGTAACCGTAGAGCAAGAGAATAAGAGAACAGGAAGGGAAACCGGGGTTCATGATAGTCCAATAGGATTAGGATATCGTGTGCCTTTGGTCATTGCCTCACCATGGTCAAAAGGCGGGTGGGTAAATTCGGAAGTATGCGACCATACCTCGACCTTGCAGTTTTTAGAGCATTTTATCCAGAAAAAATATAAGAAAGAAGTCAAGGAGACAAACCTGACCGATTGGAGAAGACTGATCTGTGGAAACCTAACATCTTCCTTCAGACCGATTCCAGAAAATCAGTGTCCGACCATTGATTTTGTCAACAGGGATCAATATGTAGAACGGATTTTTTCAGCAAAGGATAAGTCCATTCCTGGTAACTTCAAGGCCGTTAACCCTGATAGTCTTTCCAAAATTAAGAATAACCTTTCCTTTAATACCGGTTTAGGATTGCAAGAGAAAGGAACAAAACCAGCCTGTGCCATTCCTTATGATATGGATGTGAACCTATCTGTGGAGGGAGGGAAATTATACTTCCATTTTGGCCTCTATGGAAACCTAAGCCATAGTAAAACGGTAGGAGTACCCTTTCAATTGATTTCGCATACCGCCTATGGTGCGAAGAACGAAATCGGGAGAACCTGGAATTTTGCTGTTAAAGCTAAAGAAGAGTTGGTTTACAGCATAGATCTTTCCGATATAAAAAATGATACCTTCTGTTTCTCCGTACATGGGCCGAATGGATTCTATAGAGCATTCAAAGGGAAGGTGAAGTCAGCATTTCCAACCCTAAAATCTGTAAGCGGCCATGCGAATATGGGTTTCCAATTGGAATTGAAAAACAGTACCGTGGACCTGAAAGTACAGGATCCTTCCTATGGACATTCGCCAAAGATCCTTGCTGCTCGTAAAAGCAAAAAAGAGAATTGGAAATTGGATCAATCCAATGGCTGGTATGATTTTGAGGTTACATCGGATCAAGATCCAGACCTATTCATTAAATATGCAGGTCATATAGAAAATGGCAAAGCAAGTATTACTGATCCCTTAATGGGTGGAGAAAATATTCTCGCATAAAGAAGCTCGGTACAGTCAGTTCATTGGCAATTGATTTTGTCAAACTTTTAGAAAATAAATTAGCAAAGAAGCTTTTCCTGGTATAAGTAAGAAGGAGTAAATCTACTCCTTCTTCCAGGATCATTTGCTCGATGCAATAGGGGATTGGTTGTTTGACATCAATCCTATTGATCATCTGTTTACTTTTGAACGTGACTGAATTCACGCCTGTATGTTTAAGCATCTTTTCTTCCCAATATAGTATAGTGTTCTGGTCATTGCTTTTATTGGACTCGAGCACATGCAAAAGTGTCAAGTCAATTGCAGGACTTGTTCTATGGATAAAACTATCGATGAGGTCAAATTCTGTAGCCTGGAAATTGGTCAGCATCCCGATATTTTCCAGTTTAAAGTCCTGATATGATTCAGGAACGGCAATTACTCCAATTGGGGATTCCTGGATAATTTCGAAGGTATTGCTGCCAAACACCAATCCCTTTAATCCGCTAGCACCTTTTGTACCCATAATGATGAAGGGTGCATTGTTTTCCGTAGCTACCTTTAAAATTGTTTCCGTCAAATTTCCGTCGATACATGCGGTAGTCAATCCAAGATTAGGAAAATCAGTTTTTATCCTGTTTTCCAGTTTCAGCATTTCACCTATGGAAGCATCTTCATTGTGTTTCGCTACGGCTTCATTGAATTCTGATGTGGCAAGCAGTCTATCAAACTTTTGATATACATGGAGTACATGAATATCCCAGTTAAATTTGATGGCTAGGTTTGCGGCATATTTAATGGCTACCCATGCGTTTTCAGAAAAGTCGGTTGGAATTAAAAGTGCGTTTTTCATAATACTATCGGTAGGATGAGTGTATCCCAAATATAGCCAAAAGAAAGGCCTGAATCAAGTTTTACCCCTGGAAGGGCAGTTTAGTGTCCCATATTAACTAAAATGCTGAGTGAAAGTGATTGAAATCATCGAAAGAAAGATGATTTAGAACTATTTTTGGGTTTAGGGTATTTACTATAATATGGCAGAAGAACAAAAATCGATAAGCAACAATAGTTATTCATTAAGTGTGGAAGAGTCTCTTCAGAACATGGGCGTAAATCCATCGGAGGGTCTGAGTGGTCCGGAAGTAGAAAAGAGGTTGCAGGAATATGGCAAGAACAAACTTCAGGAACAGAAACGGAAATCCATTTTTCGCATATTCTTTGAACAGCTGAATGATGCGCTGATCTATGTTCTTTTTGCCGCTGTAGGGATTACCTTTTTTATGGGTGAATATACCGATGGTATCATCATTTTGATCGTCATATTGATCAATGCCTTTCTGGGACTCTTTCAGGAAGTGCGGGCAAACAATGCCATTGATGCTTTGAGAAACCTTTCCCATCCAAAAGCTATTGTGAGAAGAGAAGGAAAGGTTTTGGAGATTGATTCTGAGCTATTGGTTCCTGGTGATATTGTGATGCTGGAGGCAGGCCGATATATACCTGCTGATTTACGCTTGATTGAATCCGCGAATCTTCAGATTGATGAATCTGCCCTTACGGGAGAATCTGTTGCTGCTGAAAAAGATGCAGGGGCAAAATTTGATGAAGAATACATCCCATTAGGAGATCGGATCAACTTGGCTTATATGTCAACTTTGGTGACCTATGGGCGAGGAGTTGGTTTGGTAATCGGAACTTCCAATCAGACCGAGGTTGGAAAAATTGCTGGTTTTCTGGATACTGGGGAAACGGAGGAGACACCATTGGAGATCCGTCTGGACCATTTAGGCAAAACTCTGGGTAAAGTGGCCATTGGTATCTGTGTGGTCATATTTATAATATCTTATTTCCAGGGCAGAGACTTGACGGAGATGTTCCTGACTTCGGTTTCCTTAGCGGTTGCTTCCATTCCGGAGGGTCTAGCTGCCATTGTTGCGATCGTGCTGTCCATCGGGGTTACTAAAATGGCCAAGCAAAATGCCATTATCAAGAAACTTCCGGCAGTAGAGACCCTAGGGTCGGTAACCATCGTCTGTTCTGATAAGACTGGGACATTGACCCAAAATAAGATGACGGTTCAGGAAGCTTTTACCTTTAGTGATGATTTGATCTCCGTGGATGATGAAGGTGAGAATACTTTTGAAGAAAACCTATTGGCTGAAGCCATGGTACTAGCATCCGATGCAACGCTTGAAGAAGATAAACAGACTGGTGATCCAACGGAAGTTGCTTTACTGGCTTTGGCTGATCAATGGGAAATGGACAGGAAGGAACTTCAGAGCAATCAACCACGGGTGGATGAGTTAGCCTTTGATTCGGATCGGAAAATGATGTCGACCCTGCATAACCATGATTCTAAATATATTTTGTATACCAAAGGTGCTGTGGATAGCCTTCTTCCTCACTGTCAATATATTATTCAAAATGAAGAATTACATCCCATAACGGAAGAACATAAAAAGCAGATCACTGATGCCGTGGAGGCGATGTCTACTAAAGCATTGCGGACATTAGCAGTAGCTTTTAAGGAGAGTGATTCCAAAATAGAGAAGGAGGAGTTTGAAAAGGACCTGGTCTTTATTGGGCTGGTCGGAATGATTGACCCTCCAAGGAAGGAAGTGAAGGACTCCATAGAAAAGGCGAAAGAAGCTGGGGTGACAACCATTATGATTACCGGTGACCATGGCAATACAGCATTTGCCATTGCGAAGGAATTAGGGATTGCCGAAAATTTTGATCAGGTTACAACAGGGAAAGAGATCAACTCTATTTCCTACGAAGAACTGGAATCACATATTGCTGATTACCGGGTATTTGCTAGGGTTTCTCCTGAACATAAGGTCAATATCGTCAAAGCATTCAAATCGAAAGGAAACATTGTTTCCATGACCGGAGATGGGGTAAATGATGCGCCTTCCTTGAATGCTGCCGATATCGGGGTTGCCATGGGGATTACAGGGACAGATGTTGCCAAGAACGCATCGGATATGATCCTTGCGGATGATAACTTCTCGACAATCATTGGGGCGATAGAGCAAGGCAGAAATATCTATAATAATATCAAGAAATCGGTCGTGTTTTTATTGGCAAGTAATTTGGGCGAGGTGATTACCATGTTGGTGACCATCGTGGCGGGCTTGCCTGTTCCGTTATTGGCGACACAATTGTTATGGATCAATCTAATCACCGATACCTTGCCAGCAGTTGCCTTAGGGATGGATCCGGGTGATCCGAATGTGATGAAGGAGAAGCCCAGGGAATTAAATGAAAACTTTTTTTCACATGGCGGTACGCAAAGGGTTATCGTAGCGGGAATTTTGATCGGCCTATTGACGGCAGCAGCGTTTTTGATCGGTTATTTTGAACATGGCTACAACCCATTTAAGGATCAAATTCCTGAAGATATACATTCCTATGCACGGACTATGGCTTTCTTGACCATTATTGCCTGTCAATTGTTTTATTCCTTGTCATTTAGGAGCGAGAGCAAATCCATCTTTAAGGTTGGAATATTCTCAAATAAGTATTTAGTGTTTGCAATTATCCTAGGATTTGCCTTGCAGTTATTGGTGCTGTTTGTTCCAGTGTTGAGGGAGTCCTTTAAATTGCAAATTATTGGGCTTAATGATTGGCTAAAAGTTTTAGGATTTGGTTTGGTGCCACTCTTTGTCAATGAATTATTTAAGCTGATTAGAAATAAAGCCAATTAGAATTCTATTTGGCTTTCAATCTCTGTTGCTGTCTCTTGATTTTTCGGAATTCCCAAGGGGCAGTAACTGTCTTAAGGGACCAAATATTCATTTTATTAAGCTTTGCTTTAGCTTCAGCAAGTGCATATTCTTCTGATTGGTCAAATTGTGTGAAATGCCAAGCAAGACCAACCTTTAATAGGCTTAAATTTACCTCCAGACCATCAACATATATTTTGCCAATGGCACGTTTGTAATGGTCGTAATCCAGGATGGCTACTTCTACCTGTTTTTGGAAGCAGAGCTGACCTGCATAATCTTTAGCCACCTGATAATAATCCTGACCTTTCTCTGGGCTATCAATTCCATGGAGCCTAATCCTGTGCTGCTGGTTTAGACTGTCCAAAACTGTCATCGTATCCCCATCTGAGATTTTTACCACTTTGCCCTTTAGCAATTCCTGACTGAAGGAAGATTGGGAAATCATTAAAAGCAGGAAGGATATGCTCAGTAGATGTTTGAATGTCATGCTGCAAAAATAGCAATCAATTCCACCTTACAAACCGCATAGCAGGAATATTACCATCTGTATAGTTTAATGCATTTGTAGTTAGAAGGATAGTTTTTTTATATGCCTGAATAAGCAACAGGGCTGAGTTGTTAAATTATGTTAAGATTGGCAAGGGTTGACGCGATTTGCTTTTGAGTTGCGTTATATCATCAACAAAGTAAAAAAGTAAAAAAAAGAAATTTCATAATTTAGGTTAATAATTGGTTTGATAAAATCCTGAGGCTCCCCGCCTTGGGATTTTTCTATTATTTTGACAATTTAGCTCCATATGTTGTAAATACTAATTAGTAAATACTAATTTAGACCATGCTAAAGAAGATTTTGCTTATTGATGATGAGGATAAACTACGCCAATTACTCGCTAGGATTATCCAATTGGAGTGGGATGATCTGGAAGTTTTTCAGGCGGCCAATCTCAAGGCTGGTTATCAGATCCTAAAAACCAAAGAAATCGATGTGGTTTTGTGTGATGTGAAGCTTCCAGATGGGAATGGGGTAGAAGCAGTTCTGGAAATCAAGAAGCTACAACCCTTGGCCGAAGTTTTATTGATGACAGCATTTGGGCAAATTGCCGATGGTGTACAAGCCATTAAAAACGGTGCTTTTGATTATATGACCAAAGGAGATGATAACAATAAAGTCATTCCATTGATCAATAAGGCTTTTCAAAAGGTAGAAATGGCGAAACGCTTGATGCAACTGGAGGAGAAAGTTGGTAAGAAATATTCCTTTGATCAGGTCGTAGGGAAATCTAAAGAATTGCAAAATGCGATATCCCTTGGCAAGAAGGTTGCCCAGACTGATGCCACAGTTTTATTGTTAGGTGAAACGGGCACGGGGAAGGAAGTGTTTGCACAAGC
Organism: Sphingobacterium sp. LZ7M1; assembly: GCF_024296865.1. Taxonomy (GTDB): domain Bacteria; phylum Bacteroidota; class Bacteroidia; order Sphingobacteriales; family Sphingobacteriaceae; genus Sphingobacterium. Next base: position 2,136,811 of record NZ_CP101134.1, read on the forward strand.
AATCCACTATGATAGCAAGCGGAATTCGAAATCCTTTGTTGCCTTAAATTGTTCTGCAGTGAGCAAGGACCTTTTAGAATCGGAATTGTTTGGCCATGTGGCCGGAGCATTTACCGGTGCACTGAAAGATAAAAAAGGATTGTTTGAGGAAGCCAATCAAGGAACCTTATTCTTGGATGAAATAGGTGAAATGCCCATTGAACTGCAAGCAAAACTATTGCGGGTACTGGAAACGGGAGAATTCCTGAAAGTAGGGGAAAGTAGACCAACGAAAGTCAATGTTCGCGTTATTGCCGCAACCAATAGAAACTTGGAACAGGAAGCTGAGGAAGGAATGTTTCGATCTGATCTCTATTATAGGCTTTCGGTATTCACGATAACCCTACCTTCTCTAAAGAATCGTACATCTGATATTCCGTTGTTAGTGAAACATTTTGTGGCTCTCCAAGCTGCAAAATTGAATATGCCTGTTCCAAAAATAGATGATTCCTATATTGATTTACTGCAAAAGCATACCTGGAAAGGTAATGTCCGGGAGCTTAAAAACAGTATCGAAAGAAGTTTGATTCTCATTGAAGGTGATACGCTGGATGCGAACGCTTTGCCCTATGAGTTTTGTATGCAAGAAGGTACTTCCAATAGCTTATCAGCTATGGCACTCGCCGAAATGGAACGTAAGCATATCCAAAAGGTTTTGGCCTTTACGAAAGGAAACAAGACCGAAGCTGCACGTTTGTTGGAAATCGGAGTAGCTACCTTGTATAGAAAAATTGAGGAGTACAAGATCTAGTATTTAGTAGTTAGTATTTAGTATTTAGACAGGTGTATCATCTCTAGAAAGGGATGACTGAAATTCTATTCATATGTTTTTGTAGTATAATCTTGGTTTATCCTCAAATCTTATGCATCCTGGTTCATTCCATGATCTTGGTTTATCCTCGAATCCCATTCATCCTGGTTCTCAAAATGATAACAACCCTATCAAAATGATAGGGTTTTTTATTGCCTATATTTTCCTGTTTTAATTTATCCTGTTGATAAGTAGTTAGTTAGGGGTTTGTTTCATTCGCTGGAATAGAGATTGGCATCTAGGGTCAAATATGATTTTTTTTATTATGGAAAAGATTACATCCCAAGAGATGGCAAATTATGTAGGAAGGCATATCCGGAAATTATCACCACGGCTGAAGAGTCTAAAATCTGAAGGTAATGTGGCTGCGGTTATGCAGGTGATCGTGAGTTATATGCGCGAATTATGTCAAAGGAAAAATTTCCGATATGTGCAGCGGATATTAGCCTGCGTAGGTATCCTATATCAGAAAGGTGATCAGCAGATCAGGCAACATGTGGAGTATCTGTTTATGCACTGCTTAACGAGAATGGACCATTTGTGCAGTTCCAAGCAATGGAGCAAGATTATCTCAGAGCTCCCTCAAGGTCTTAAGGAAGTTTACATCATTCAACACATCAAGTAACATGATATTAACCGTAGCATTATTGATTTTGGGCATTGTCTGCTTTGCTCTATTCTTCAAATCAGTTGATTTTTTCGACAAAATCTAAGGACATGGAAAGTAAAATTATTTCAACCGTAAAAGCTTGGCTACCTCACTGTGTGAAGGGAGGGAAGCTGGAGTCAGAATATGAGGTTCTTCAACGTGTTGCTGAATATTGTTTGGCAAATTTTGAAGGCTCTTCAGATGAACAGCAAATGACCCGTGAAGCATTGCATGTCATAGGGATTTTGTATGGCGGGGGATCTTTGCATGTGAAGAATGCCATTGAGAATGAGTTTCTGGAACGAATGGCTTCCATGGAATCTCCGGCAAGCTTAAGGAAACATCTTACCTTTTTCCCAAAGGAAATGAGGTCAGTTTATGTAAAAACTATTATAGAAAATTAGAGATATGATCGCATTATTAATCGTCGCCATCATGGTTTTTTTGTACACCATGTATGTATTGTTGAATCCTGAAAAATTTTAAGGAAAAGAAAAAATGAATCTAATTAACACAGAAATATGGGGCGTTGTCTTAATGTTTATAGCAACTATCATCCTTGCTATACCCCTTGGTAAATATATCGCCAATGTTTTTTCCGATAAACCTAGTTTCTTGGATAAAGTTTTTGGTCCGGTCGAAAAAGGGATTATGCGACTTTCAGGTGTTGACTTTAAGAAGGAAATGACCTGGAAGGAACATTTAGTCGCTCTATTGACCATCAACTTAGTCTGGTTTGTTGTAGGGATGTTGGTCTTGATGTTTCAAGCTTATCTCCCTTTAAATCCTGATGGTAATCCGAATATGTCGTCAGACTTAGCATTTAATACCGTCATTTCCTTTTTGGTAAACTGTAATCTTCAGCATTATTCAGGGGAAACGGGTTTAAGCTATTTATCCCAAACTGGATTGATGTTCCTTCAGTTCGTGAGTGCAGGTATTGGGATTTCGGCTGCAATTGTACTGTTCAAGGCCTTTAAGGATAAGGGCAGTAAGCTGCTTGGTAATTTCTACGATATTTTCTTGAAATCATGTACTCGAATCCTATTGCCGATTTCATTTGTGGTAGCCTTGATCCTTGTTTTCCAAGGAACACCAATGACCTATGAAGGCAAGGAGAGCATGGTAAACCTTCAGGGTGATACCGTGGAAGTGTCAAGAGGACCAGTGGCTGCATTTGTTGCCATAAAACATGTGGGTACGAATGGGGGAGGTTTTTTCGGTGCGAATTCAAATCATCCCCTTGAGAACCCTAGCTATATTTCAAACATTGTCGAAATGATAGGGCAATTTGTGATTCCAGTGGCCATGGTATTTGCACTTGGCTTCTTCATAAATCGGAAAAAGCTTTCATGGATGATATTTGGAGTGATGACCATAGGTTTCTTATGCCTGGCTATTCCAAACGTCTTGATGGAAGCACAGGGAAGTCCTGCCATCGAACGATTGGGTGTGACGCAGGATTTGGGGGCCATGGAAGGAAAGGAAATCCGGTTTGGTGCGGCGGCATCAGGTTTCTGGTCGATTGTAACTACGGTAATTTCTACCGGTTCGATAAACTCCATGCATGACAGCAGTATGCCGCTTTCGGGAATGAATGAAATGTTGGCCATGATGATCAATGCCTTTTATGGCGGAAATGGCGTAGGGATCCTCAATTTCTTTGTATTCATTATCCTAGGGGTATTTATTTCTGGATTGATGGTAGGACGTACGCCAGAGTTCTTGGGTAAAAAGGTAGAGGCAAGGGAGATGAAAATTGCCATGATTGTAGCCTTGATCCATCCATTCCTGATTTTGATTGGGACCGCAATTGCTGCTGCCTATCCTAGTATTGGAGCAAGTACGACCAATGATCCTGGATTCCATGGTTTTTCTGAAATGCTCTATGAATTCACATCCGCTTCAGCGAACAACGGTAGTGGTTTTGAGGGATTAGGTGATAATACTTTATGGTGGAATATCAGTACCGGTATAGTGCTCTTGTTTGGTAGGTTCATTCCAATCGTTGGTCCAATTGCCATAGCAGGAATATTATCTGAAAAAAGATATATCCCAGAAGGTGCCGGAACCCTTAAAACCGATACAGCAAGTTTTGGATTTATGGTATTTGCCGTGATCGTGATTGTTGCTGCATTGGCGTTTTTCCCTGCTTTGACCCTAGGGCCAATTGCAGAGTATTTTTCTATTAAATAATTAATTGAGATTCAAAATGAAATCAAATAATCCATTCTTTGATACCGAGTTATTAAAAGTTGCTTTTAAACAGGCATTTATTAAGCTCAATCCTAAAGAAATGCTTCGTAACCCAGTCATGTTTACTGTTGAGGTGTGTACTGTGGTGATGTTAGTGGTATGTATTGCCATATTATTGGGAGATCAGTCGCAAGGTTCCTTCGGATATAACTTTATTGTCTTCCTTATCTTATTGATCACTTTATTGTTTGCGAATTTCGCTGAGTCCTTGGCAGAGGCTAGGGGAAAAGCTCAAGCTGATAGTTTGAGGAAAACGAGGGAGGAAACGCCAGCTAAATTGAAAGATGGCAGGATCATTCCATCTTCGCAATTGCAAAAAGGAGATGTGTTTGTCTGTACGGCGGGCGATATTATCGCCAGCGATGGGGAGATCATTGAAGGCCTTGCGACCATTGATGAGAGTGCTATTACAGGGGAATCAGCACCTGTCATTAGAGAGGCTGGGGGTGACCGTAGTTCCGTGACAGGTGGGACAAAAGTGTTATCTGATGAAATCGTTGTATTGGTTACCGCTACTGCGGGGGAGTCTTTTCTGGATAAGATGATTGCCTTAGTTGAAGGTGCCAAAAGACAGAAGACACCAAATGAGATTGCCTTAACCATTTTACTTGCTGGTTTTACCCTGGTTTTTATCCTGGTCTGTGTGACCCTGAAACCCTTTGCAGATTATTCTAATGTGCCTATTAGCATTGCAGCCTTCATATCGCTATTTGTCTGCCTTATTCCAACTACGATTGGCGGCTTGCTATCTGCAATCGGTATTGCTGGGATGGACCGTGCCCTAAGGGCGAACGTATTGACGAAGTCTGGTAGAGCCGTTGAAACAGCTGGCGACGTGGATGTATTGCTATTGGATAAGACCGGAACCATTACCATTGGTAATAGAAAGGCTACGAAGTTTCATCCTGCAATAGGTGTTGATTCGGCGGAATTAATCCGTGCAGCGACATTGAGTTCCATGAGCGATGAGACTCCTGAGGGGAAGTCTATAGTCGAATTAGCAGGTCTAGATTTGGCGCCCTTTAGATTGCAGGAATCCAAATTTATCAAATTCACTGCAGAGACAAGGTGTTCAGGGCTGGATATCGCCAATCAGCGGATCCGAAAAGGTGCCACTGATGCCATTAAAAAACTGGTTGAATCTGCAGGCAATAATTTTCCGGAGGATGTCATAAAAACGGTGGAAAGCATTTCCGGGAATGGTGGGACGCCATTGGTTGTCTCTGAAAATGAAAAAGCCTTGGGGGTCGTTGAATTACAGGATATCATCAAACCAGGTATTTCAGAACGTTTTGAGCGTTTGAGGAAGATGGGAATCAAAACGGTTATGGTGACTGGTGATAACCCTTTGACCGCAGAATATATCGCTAAAAAGGCTGGGGTAGATGATTTTATTGCTGAAGCGAAGCCTGAAGATAAGATGAACTACATCCGTAGGGAGCAAGGTGAAGGTAAGTTGGTGGCCATGATGGGGGATGGAACCAATGATGCGCCAGCATTAGCGCAAGCCGATGTGGGTGTTGCGATGAACAGCGGTACTCAAGCGGCCAAGGAAGCTGGTAATATGGTGGATCTGGACAATGACCCAACCAAACTAATTGAGGTCGTAGAAATCGGTAAACAGCTATTGATGACCAGAGGAACATTGACCACTTTCAGTATAGCTAATGATGTTGCTAAGTACTTTGCCATCATTCCAGCTCTGTTTGTTGCCATGATCCCTGCATTGGCTCCACTAAATATCATGAAGTTGAGCAGCCCTGAATCAGCAATCCTTTCAGCTATTATTTTCAATGCTATCCTGATTCCTATGTTGATTCCTTTGGCCTTGAAAGGTGTGGCCTATAAACCTATCGGTGCATCCGCTTTATTGCGTAGAAATATTTT